>NZ_JBSUGC010000001.1:0-506543 GCF_054065485.1 Vreelandella sp. 2A-K22
TACTCACCCGTCCGCCGCTCGTCAGCGGGTAGCAAGCTACCCCTGTTACCGCTCGACTTGCATGTGTTAGGCCTGCCGCCAGCGTTCAATCTGAGCCATGATCAAACTCTTCAGTTTAAGATCTATGTGATCCTTACATGTCACCCGAAGGCAACAAAAGCGGATCAAACTTGGCTCAAGGTTCAAACGAATTCATTCAAAACAGATCCCAAAGGACGAATCCTTTAAAACCTTATTGCTTGAGTCGCTTGCCTTGATATTTGGTGATTTGTCACCAACATCAGCAAGCGCCCACATGAATTACCTGATCAAATTGTTAAAGAGCTGTTTCGCTGTGGTGGCTAGCTAATAAACAAACTGGGCCACTCGGCTTGCCGTTGAACTGGCTTGCCTCAGCGAGGAAGGCGTATTCTACGCATTCCGTGGTGTTTGTCAATCGCTGTTTTTTTAGCGAGTGAGGCGAGCGACACAACCTGCTCTAACCTCCTGACAAACCAAGGCTTTTACACCTTATTCACCGCTGGTAACGCTTGGCGTCCCCGGCAGCGGATGCGTACTTTACGGATTCGCTGACGGGTTGGCAAGCGGTTTTGTAGAAAAATTACAAATTCGTCATATTGAGTGGATTAAACCCCTTCGGCGGTACCCTCATTGGCGGTTACACTAGACTCATCTACCACTTTGCTGAGGTCCGCCATGAGCCACCACCTGCTAACAGTCGACTCATTAAACCGTGAAAGCGTTGATCATTTACTGCGTGTGGCTGCACGCATGGAGCCGATTGCTCAACGGCGCCAAGTGACACGAGTGTTGGAAGGGGCGGTACTCGGCAACCTGTTTTTTGAAGCCAGCACTCGTACGCGTGTAAGCTTTAATGCTGCCTTTTGTCGTTTAGGTGGCAGTGTGTGTGACACCACGGGCTTCACTTTCTCCTCTATGGCGAAGGGAGAGTCACTATATGACACCAGCCGTGTAATGAGTGGCTACTGCGACGCCATTGTAATGCGCCACCCCGACCAGGGCTCGGTGGCTGAGTTTGCCGCGGCGACGAATGTACCGGTTATTAATGGTGGCGACGGCCCCGGGGAGCACCCCAGCCAAGCACTACTTGACCTTTATACGATTGATAAAGAGTTTCAGCGCCTAGGTAAATCACTGACCGGTGCGCATATTTTACTCACCGGCGACTTGAAGTACGGCCGTACCGTACATTCACTGATTAAGCTTTTATCCCTCTATGACCCGCTGCGCATTACCCTGGTGTCGCCGCCGGGCCTTGAGATGCCTTCCAAGCTGATTGACTTAGTAGCCTCTCGCGGCCACCGCATTGAGCAGCGCGATTCTCTCGCTAGTGATTTTGCCGATTTAGATGTGGTGTACACCACACGGATACAGAAGGAACGCTTTACCGACGAGATGAATGAGAGCTTTCAGGGGCTCTCTGACGACTTTATGGTTAACCGCGATTTTCTCGATCACCGCTGCAGCCAAAGCACCATTGTGATGCACCCGCTACCCAGGGATAGCCGCCCCGGCGCGAATGATTTAAACGTCGACCTTAACGGCGATCCGCGTCTGGCGATTTTCCGCCAAACCGATAACGGTATCCCCATGCGAATGGCGATTTTCGCGACACTGCTCAATGTCGATGAGCTAATCGAAAAAGAGCTACGCCCCGTGCGCTGGTACGTACCCACCCAAACGGGCACGCTGGATCGTTAAAGCGCAAAAGTTTAAGGGTAGGAATTTCAAGGTAGAACTTATAGAGAAAGGCGCCCGCCAGGCAAGCCTTCCTGGTGGGCGAACCAGCCTTCAAGAATAAGAATAGCCGCAATGCCATCGACACTGTCTTGACGATAATTGCCTTTATGGCCCGCCTCGCGAGCGATTAGCTTAGCTTCTCGCGTGGTGCCACGCTCATCGACCATTTCACACGGTTTACCAAAACGGCCATGCAAACGATTACCGAACTTGCGAGCGCGAGTGCTCATATCTGACTCGCTACCATCCATATTCAACGGTAATCCCACCACTAACAGATCCGGCTGCCACTCGTTAAGTAGCCGTGACACGACATTCCAATCGGGAATCCCATCCCTTGCCGTCAGCGGAGTGAGCTCGCGCGCACTGCGCAGCAGCTCGTTGCCCACCGCCACACCAATACGCCGAGTGCCGTAGTCAAAGGCCAGGATTAAGCGCTGCCCCGCTTCGGCCATCAGGCGTGCCCCGCGTCTCGGGTCATTAGGTTAAGATCAATACCGAGTAAACCAGCCGCCGCGGTTAAGCGCTCAACGGGCGGGGTATTGAAGAGCACGTTGCTCTCGGCTTCTACCGTTAGCCAGCTGTTCTCCTTCAACTCCTCTTCCAATTGCCCGACTTCCCAGCCCGCGCAGCCTAAGCAGACTAAAAAGTGCTCTGGCCCCTCGCCAGCGGCAAAGGCCTGAAGAATATCCAGCGAGGTGGTCAGCGCAATACCGTCCTCCACCTGGATACTCGAGTCCCACTGCTGACTATCGCCGACATGCAGAATGAAGCCACGGTCTTTATGCATAGGCCCGCCATAATAAACCGGCGCATTACGATGTGGGCTTGTTTCACCGCCTAATTCCAGCTGATCAAACAGCGCCTCAAGCGTGATCTCTAACGGTCGGTTAGTAATCACCCCCATGCAGCCGTTGTTATCGTGATCGCAAAGATAGATCAGACTACCGGCAAAATTAGGATCTTCTAAATGCGGCATAGCCATTAGAAAGTGATGTTTCAAACTTTGCATGCGTCTCCCACTGCCTGCTGGCATCTCAGCAGACATAGCGTAATAAGTGTCATTATAAGAGTGAAGCCGTGCCTAGGCTAAGCGGCGCTCGATGGCATCCAGCAGTAAACCGGCAATATTGGTGCCCCGCTGATCATCAATTTCACGCACACAGGTG
Organism: Vreelandella sp. 2A-K22; assembly: GCF_054065485.1. Lineage (NCBI taxonomy): Bacteria > Pseudomonadati > Pseudomonadota > Gammaproteobacteria > Oceanospirillales > Halomonadaceae > Vreelandella > Vreelandella sp. 2A-K22. Next base: position 2,931 of record NZ_JBSUGC010000001.1, read on the forward strand.
GGGCTGGTGACGTTGATTTCAGTAATATAGTCACCGATGACATCGAGGCCGACAAACATTAAGCCTTTGTCCCGAATCATGGGCTGTACCTGCTGAATTAGCCAGCGATCACGATCAGTAAGCTCGCGACTCACGCCCCGCCCTCCGGCAGCTAGATTGCCACGAGTCTCGCCCGCAGAGGGTATACGCGCCAGTCCAAAAGGAACGGGCTCACCATCGACTAACAGAATACGCGTATCGCCATTCTTAATTTCCGGCAGGTAGCGCTGGGCCATAATTTGCCGCTGCCCGCGCAAGGTAAGCTGCTCAATGACCGCGCCGATATTACGGCCTTCCGGGCCAATATGAAAAATGCCGGTACCGCCCATGCCATCCAGTGGCTTGAAGATTACATCGCCGTGCTCCGCATGGAAGGCGCGCAGTACATCGTCGCGGCTGGCCACAAGCGTCGGCGCGCAGCACTGAGGAAACTGTTGCGCAAACAGCTTTTCATTACACTGCAACAGCGCTGCCGTGGGGTTAACCACCAGCACACCCTCACGCTCAGCAAAACCTAATAAATGCACGGCGTTAGTGAAATCGGCATCGACGGGCGGATCTTTACGCATCAGCACCACATCCAGCTCAACCATTGGACGCGCAGAGGGCTCGCCCAGGTCGTACCAGTGGTTCGGATCACGATGCACCGTTAACGGCCGCATACGTGCGTAGGCTTGCCCTGCATTCAAGAAAAGGTCTTCCTGCTCCATATAGTGCAGGGTGTAACCGCGCTCCTGGGCGGCCCATAGCATGGCCATGGTGGTGTCTTTCTTGTAAGCGATGTCGCTGATGGGATCCATCACAACGCCGAGATGCAGATTTGATTGGCTCATCGGGGGCACTATCCAAACATAAACAATTGATGCTCAGTATGCCGTACTGCTCGCCCGGCTCCAACTGCCCCCGCTAACTACTCGCTAAGCGCGCCGGGCACTAAGCGGATAGCTCCAGATTCTAGGGTAATCAGCTGCTGCTTATAAAGCCGCCCAATGGCCTGTTTATAGGCGCTTTTACTCACCCCTAAACGGGCTTTAACTTCATGAGCAGGGCTTTTATCCCCCAGCGCCAAATAGCCGCCGCTTTCACGCAATACCTGCAGTATCTTATCGCCCACCACATCCAAACGAGCCGCACCTGGCGGTAGCAGCGAGATATTTAGGCGACCATCTTCACGACGCTGCTTTACGTAGCCCTTGACTGATTGACCACGGCGCAATGGCTGGGTGACGTCGTCCTGGTAAATAAGCCCCCAGTAGCGGTGATTCACCACCACCTTCATACCCAGATCAGTACGCTCCGCCACTATGACGGCGACTTCGTCACCCTTTTCCATGGCCCAGGCGTCATCGGTCAAAAAACGATCCAGCTTCATCGACGCCACTGGCCGCCCCTGGTCGTCGCTATACAGCATGACCAGTACACGTTTGCCGGGATCAGGGCGGAACTGCTGCTCACTAAACGGCAGCAACACATCCTTCGGCTGCCCCCATTGCAAAAACGCCCCGATGTTATTGACGGCCGTGACCGTTAGGTACGCCACTTCTCCCAACTGGGCGGCTGCATCGCTGGCGGATCGGGGGGATGAGTGTGACTCACGCACCATGGGTAACGTCCTTCAAGAAAATAGACCAACATTATGGTGCCTGACACCCACAGGGCAAAGCGAGATAGCATTTTTTAGTGGTTGAAAGCATGCCTGACGCCTGAAAAAGCAAACACTCCACAACCTGCTACTCTCAAAAACACTAGACAAAATTAGGCGTAAGGGGGCGAACATGGAAGGGTTCACGCTTTTTGATACGATCGTTTTGATTGGTTACATCAGCTTAATAGCCTGGATTGGTTCACGCTTCGGCAAAGATCAGCATAACCCCGAAGACTATTTTCTAGGCGGACGCAAAATTCCCGGCTGGGCCATCGGTCTTTCGGTCATGGCGACCCAAGCCAGCGCGATCACCTTTATCGGGGCGCCGGGCTGGGGCTTCGAGGGAGGCCTTGAACGCCTGGTGACGTTTATCAATGTGCCCTTGGCCATGATTGTGTTGATTTTGGTGCTGGTACCTATTTTCCACCGCGCGGGCATCTACAGTATTTACGAACTGCTGGAGCGCCGTTTCGGCCCAGCGACGCGAACCCTCACAGCCCTGCTGTTTCTGATTGCCCGCGGCCTAGCCACTGGCGTGGTGCTCTATGCGCCAGCGCTCGTGCTTGCAGTGGTGACCGGCTGGAGCGTTAACCTCACCATTATCATTATGGCGGTACTGGCCATCACCTATACCGTGATGGGCGGTATCAGCGCGGTAATTTGGACCGATGTGGTGCAAATGTTCGTACTCTGGCTTGGTGCACTGTTAAGCATCTTCTTTTTAGTGACCAGCCTGCCTGGCGGTTGGGGCGATGTCTTCGACTTCGGCGCGGCCAGCGGCATGTTCAACGCCATCGATTTATCCTTCGACCCCAGCGTAACCTACTCGCTATGGGCAGGCTTACTCGGCGGTTTTTTCCTCCATGTGGCCTACTTCGGCACTGACCAGAGCCAAATCCAGCGAGTGCTCTCAAGCCCATCAGTGCTCGATGCTCAGCGCTCGCTGCTGATTGGCGGCTACCTGCTGATTCCGCAGATGCTGCTGTTTCTATTTATTGGCATCATCTTGGCCGCCTATTACCAGCAGCATGGGCTAACGCCCCCCGAGGATCTCAATGAACTGCTACCCCGCTATGTCGTCAGCGCCTTTCCCTCAGGCATGGCGGGACTAGTCATTGCCGGGGTGTTTGCCGCGGCGATGTCGAGTCTCGACTCGGCGCTCAACTCGCTTTCGGCGGTAACCGTGCGGGATTTTTATAGTCGCTATATCAACCCCAATGCCAGCGATGCTCATTATCTGAAAGCATCACGCACGGCCACCATTTTCTGGGGGCTTTATGCCACCCTGTTTGCTTTCTTCGCCGGTAATCTTGGCCCTGTGATCGAGGCGGTCAACCAAATCGGCTCGTGGTTTTACGGGGCGCTACTAGGTACCTTCCTATTGGCTATTTTTAGCCACCGCTCCAACGCACGGGGAGCGATGGCCGGACTGATTGCCGGCATGCTCTCCGTATGGGCCGTGTCTGCGCTCCTCGATATCTCGTGGCTGTATAACAACACGGTGGGGGTAGCGGTTTCGATGAGCGTTGGCTATCTCGTTAGCCTAACAGCAACCGCACCCAGCCAAGATCAGCTAAGCGATGTGATGATGACCGAAGCCGCGCCGGATATGCAGGCCGTATTGGCCGCAAGAGCCGATAACGCCCAGGTGATTGGTCAAGAGGCACGGTTGACGCGCCGTCGCTGTATCGGCCTATTCGCTTGGTTTTGTCTCATACTGGGCATGCTAGCGCTGCTGCAGGGGTGGGCAAATGGCTGAACGCTTAACACTTGCGCGGCGGATTGAAGAAGATGCTGCTAAACGGTGCTTACAGCGCCTTGGCGCGACGGCTTGCGAACCTGCCTGGGTTGGCCTCTGGGCGGCACCGCTAGGCCTATCGAATGGTGCAGCGGGTGCTTGGTTACTGTGTGCTAAGGAAATGCGCCGTGCACTACTACTAGTGGGCACCGAACTACCCACCCAGGCCGAAGAACCCAGCTCAGCACTTAACATTGATAGCGGCTTACCGCCAACGCCAGAAGCACTGGACCAGCTGTGGCTATGGGAGCGCATGGCGACACCACGCCACTGGCGAATTCAAGTGCTGGATAGCGCCCCAACGCCGATATGGCTGCCCTGCTATCTGGGCTATGCGCAAGGCCGACAACACCGCTTGCTGGTGATCAGTGGGCTATCAGGTGAACCGCTGCCGATGCTTAAACCCATCGTGCTTAAGGGCCTTCAGCAGGCATATCGAAATGGGCCGGAATCAGAGACAAAGAGCTCAGGGGCAAGCAAGCGAAGGGGAAAAGCAGTTTGACAAGGCTTCGATTGATAGTAAGTACTTACAAATCACCAAAGTAGTGCTGCAGCAACGAAAGCGCCACCACCGGTGCCGTCTCCGTACGCAAAACCCGTGGGCCAAGAGTCAGCGGCGTAAAGTCAGCGGTTTGGGCAGCGGCGATATCACTCTCGCTTAAACCGCCTTCAGGGCCGATAAGCAGCGCTACCGAAGCCGGTCGGTCTTGGCGATCAAACGCATTGCCGGTCGCTAGATGCAGCATCAAGCGCAGCGGCTCCTGGCGCTCTTCAAGCCATGCTGATAACGGCATCGGTGAATGCACTTGGGGCACCACCGCACGGCCACTCTGCTCGCAGGCACTGGCCGCCACTGCCTGCCAGTGGGCGAGCTTTTTATCTTCACGGTCGCCCTTTAAGCGCACATCACCGCGCTCGGTATACAGTGGAGTAATTGCCGCAACGCCCAACTCGACGGCCTTCTGAATGGCATAATCCATTCGGTCGCCTTTAGAGATGGCCTGGCCTAAATGGACAGACAGCGGCGATTCACCACTGCCCGACCATACCGCTTCGACCCGCACGAGCGTCTGCTTGCGGCTAACGTCCGCCAAGCGCACCCCCGCCTCAAGACCTTGGCCATCAAATAGCACCAACGGTGCACCTTCGCCCATGCGCAACACGCGGGTGATATGACGCACCGGGCCGTCAGGCAATGCAAGTTCTCTGCCTGCTACGAAAGCAGCAGGCACATAGAGACGTGGCATTTTGCCATGCAGGGCGTACCAATCAGCGGCGTGCGTTTCTGACATGGCTTTTGGCATCGCTTAGTGAGTGTTTTCGGCGGCTTGCTTAGCTTCGCGCTGCTTACGCTGGGCGTACATCGCTTCGAAGTTAACCGGTGCCAGCATCAGTGGCGGGAAACCACCACGGTTGACCAGGTTATCCACGCACTCGCGGGCGTAGGGGAACAGCAGGTTAGGGCAGAAAGCGCCTAGGGTTTGATCCAACTGCGCACCTTCAATACCGGCAATACGGAAAAGGCCCGCTTGCTCCACTTCCGCCAGGAAAGAGGTGGTACCGGTTTCGTTGTCGTTCACCTGGGCAGTAACTTTGACCACCACTTCATACTGGTCATCAGCAATTTTAGTGCTGGTGGTATTAAGATCCAGGTTCACCTTGGGTTTGAACGCCTGCTTAAACACCGAAGGTGAATTGGGCGCTTCAAACGAAATATCTTTTACATAAATACGCTGCAGCGAGAATTTGAGCTGCGGTTTTTCGTCCGCCGCGGCACCAGCCTGCGGGGTGTTGTTATCTTCCGCCATGAGAAAACTCCTGATTGTTCATTAAATAAAGGTAGCGTTGCTTACTTTTTAACCACCGGAAGGCCGTCGCCTTGCCACTGCGCCATACCGCCTCTCAACTTGTAAGCACGCTCAAAGCCTGCTTTGGTGAGCTTGGCCTGTGCGGCGCCAGAACTCTGACCGTGCTTGCAAACCACGATGACCGGCTGGGCTTTTACTTTATCCAGTTCGCTCATGCGGCTATCGAGGTTGCTCTGCGGAATGTTGCGCGCCCCCGCGATATGCCCGGCTTTGAAGTCTTTGTTTTCACGGATATCCAGCACCACCGCGTCTTCGCGGTTGATAAGCTGAGTGGCCTGCGAGGCAGTCAGTGCATTCGTGGCGGCGCTGCGCGTTTCATAAATAATCCACGCTATCAGCACCAGCAAAAATGCCCCAACTAGCAGGGGGTGGTTCTGTACGAATTCGAACACCTGATCGATCATCGCGAACACAATCTCTTGGTCTATGCAGAAAAAAGCGGCCTAACCGCTGCCAAAACGCGACAAGTATACACGTCAGATAGCTTCCCGCGCAGGCCTAACTCATGACGCCTGGCAGTTGCCTGCGTTATGATGCCCCAAGCGTGCGCCTGTCGCGACCCCGAATTTTCGAGTCGTTCGGCTTGCCAATCTTAACGAGGTTTTTTTATGGATACTTCTCGCACCCCGCGCCCCGTGGCGCTGATTATTCTCGACGGCTACGGCCACAACCCCGAGAGCGACCATAATGCGGTGGCCGCTGCCCATACGCCGACAATGGATAAACTGTGGGAAAGCCGCCCTCACGCCTTCGTTCACACCGATGGCCTTAACGTGGGGCTTCCCGATGGCCAGATGGGCAACTCTGAAGTTGGCCATATGAATATTGGTGCCGGACGTATCGTTTATCAGGACTTTACCCGTATCAGCAAGGCGATTGAAGACGGCGACCTGGATGTTAATGACAACCTCACCCAGCCGATTGACGAGGCTGTCGCCAATGGCCGGCCGGTACACTTGATTGGCCTGCTCTCCCCCGGCGGCGTCCACAGCCATGAAGACCACTTTATTGCCATGGCCGAACTTGCGGCACGCCGTGGGGCCCAGCGTATTTTTATTCATGCCTTTCTCGATGGTCGTGATATGCCACCGCAAAGTGCGCTGGCCTCGATAGAGCGCGCCAATGCTCGCCTGGCCGAGCTGGTGGGCGCTGACAATGGCTTTGTCGCCTCGATTATTGGCCGTTTCTACGCCATGGATCGCGACAACCGCTGGGAGCGCGTCGAGCAGGCCTACCGTCTGCTTACCGATGGCCAAGCAGAGTACTACGCCACCAGCGCTGAAACCGCACTGCGTGACGCCTATCAGCGTGGTGAAACCGATGAATTTGTGGCGGCTAGCAGCATACCGCTCAAAGACGGTTCCAAAGAAAAAGCAGTTACTTTGCAGGATGGCGATGCAGCGATTTTCCTTAACTTCCGCTCCGACCGCGCCCGTGAGTTAACTCGTGCCTTTGCCGAGCCGGATTTCAACGGTTTCGAGCGGCGGGCATGCCCTAAGCTTGCCGGTAAAGGGCTGGTAATGATGACCCAGTACGCCGCTGACATTCCTGCGCCTGCCGCCTTCCCGCCATCGGATCTCAATGACACCCTGGGGGAGGTCGTCGCCAAGCGTGGCTTGAAACAGCTGCGTATTGCCGAAACCGAAAAGTATCCCCACGTGACGTTCTTCTTTTCAGGCGGTAACGAAGCCGAGTACGAAGGCGAAGAGCGCATCCTCGTGCCCTCTCCCCGTGATGTGCGCACCTACGACGAAAAACCTGAAATGAGCGCCTTTGAGATTACCGATAAGCTTGTCGATGCCATTGACGGCGGCAGCTTCGACCTGATCGTTTGTAACTACGCCAACGGTGATATGGTCGGCCACACCGGCGACTTCAATGCGGCGGTAAAAGCCATTGAGACCGTCGATACCTGCGTGGGTCGTGTCGTTGAAGCCATCGAGCGTGCAGGCGGCGCCTGCTTAATTACCGCCGACCACGGTAATGCCGAACAGATGGTTCATCCCGAAACCGGCGCACCGCAAACCGCCCACACCACCTTTGTGGTGCCGCTTATTTACGTCGGCGAACGTGCGGCCTCGCTTGAAGAGGGCAAACTATGCGACCTGGCCCCCACGCTGTTGACCATGATGGATCAGAAACAGCCCGAGGCGATGACGGGTAAACCACTGATCCATTATAAGTAATGTCTAATCGGTGCTATTTGGCAATGACCCTCCTGCTGGCGATAAGTTATGCGCCAGCAGGCTTCGCCCAGCAGGATGAAAGTGCGGCGCGCCGGCAGTTGGATGCGATTGGCCAAGAGATCGAGTCCGTTGCCCAACGCCTCAGCGCCACTGGCGAGGCCCGCGATAGCGCCGAACGCGAGCTCAAGGAAGTCGAAACCAAGCTTGCCGAGACTCATCAGCGCTTAGACACGCTACAAGCTGAGCGCCGCCAGTTGAATGATGAAACGACCCAGCTCCGTCAACATCGTGACCGACTGGAGAGCGAGCGTGCCGATCAATATGCAGCCTTGGGCCAGCAGCTCTCAGCGCTTTACCGCCTTGGCCCAACGCCGCAGCTCAAACTGCTGCTTAACCAGGGCGACCCGTCCGAGCTTGATCGTATGCAGGCGTATATGAATCGGCTGACCGAAGCACGCAATCGCCGCTTAAATGCTATCGCCCGCCTCGATACGGCGCTCTCCGATACTCAGGAGGAACTAAGCGAGCGGCAGGCCCGCCTCGATACGCTGGCCGACGAGTTAGAAGAGCAAAGCGCGCTGTTAGCCCAACGCACCACCGAACGGCGAGGCGTTGTTTCCAATCTGGATGACCGCTACGGAAGCGAAGAGGAGCGGCTGGCCGACCTCAATCAGAGCCGCGAAGAGGCCGAAAGGGTACTCCGTAATATCCAGGCGGAGATGGCAAAACTTGCTGAACCCACGCCTACTACGCATATTGTAAGCACCCAAGGTGATTTGCCTTGGCCGGTACAGGGTTCAATCAGCAGCAGTTTTCACCATCGCGACGGCGTGCACTATAACGGTATTGTGATTCAGGCCAGCGCGGGCACCCCGGTCACTGCCGTACACACTGGCCGGGTGGTATTCGCTGACTGGATGCGGGGGTTTGGTAACTTGTTGATTATCGACCACGGTGACCAGATCATGACGCTGCATGCTCACCTGCAACAGTTTAGCGTCAGGCCTGGTCAGCAGGTCAGTCGCGGTGATGAAATTGGTCGCGTAGGTGATAGCGGTGGTCAAACCCGCGCGGCGCTCTACTTCGAAGTTCGCCGCGGGGGTGAACCAATTAATCCACAGCGTTGGATTGCGCGTCGCTGACGGGATAAGCTGCATGACTATTGATGTCTCAATGTTCATTTTCAACTAAACACTTTCCACGACAGGGTGCGCGCTATGGCGCCACCTATCGCCCTGCGGAGTCTGCATGACGCTATCAGTTACCGGGGTATCAGCCCCCGCCAAGCGCTTCTTGGCTACCCTGCTCCCGATTGCTTTACTGGCGGCCCCGCTACCGTTGCTCGCCCAGCCAGCCGGTAGCGGTGCAGTGGATGAGCCATCCTACGACCAACTACCCCTGGAAGATATTCAGACCTTCGCCGAGGTGTTTGAGCGCATTAAGCGTGCCTACGTTGAGGAGGTCGATGACAGTACGCTGCTGCGCAACGCTATGCGCGGCATGCTGAGCGAGCTAGATCCCCACTCCGCCTACTTGGATGAGGAGGAGTACCAGAGCCTGCGCGAGTCGACTCAGGGCGAATTTGGCGGCATCGGTATCGAGGTGGGCACCGAGAATGGTCAGCTCATGGTGATTACGCCTATCGACGACACCCCCGCTTCCCGCGCGGGGCTACTTTCTCGCGATATTATCGTCGCCATTGATGGCACCCCCACCGACAGCATGTCGCTGCAAGAGGCCGTCACCCTGATGCGCGGTGAGCCGGGCACCGATCTACGCATTAGCGTGCTGCGTTCAGGCGAAGATTCGCCGCGGGAATTTATTCTGACCCGCGAGGTTATTCGCAGCGAAAGCGTTAAACATGAGCTGCTCGAGCCCGGTTATGGCTACCTGCGCGTTAGTCAGTTTCAGTCGCGCACACCGGAACAGGCGCGCGATGCGCTTGAGCTTATGGCTCGCGAACAGCCTTTAGAAGGGTTGATACTCGATTTACGTAATAACCCCGGTGGGGTGCTACAGGCCGCCGTCGGCATTGCCGACCTGTTCCTGGATGAGGGCTTGATCGTGTATACCGAGGGGCGCCTCTCAGATACCGAAATGTCGTTCTCTGCCTCACCCACCACGCCCGCTGCCGATGTGCCGCTGGTCGTGTTGATCAATGGTGGCAGTGCGTCAGCGGCGGAAATCGTCGCCGGGGCGCTGCAGGATCAGCGGCGTGGTGTGATTATGGGCACCGATAGTTTTGGTAAAGGTTCAGTGCAGCAGATTATGCCACTCGGTAATGGCGAAGGACTCAAACTTACCACGGCGCTCTACTACACTCCCAACGGTCGCTCCATTCAGGCCCAAGGCATTGAGCCCGATGTAGACGTTGTGCGTGGTCGCTTGGAAGTCGCCGAGAGCCGCCGGGAGATTCGTGAAGCCGACCTCGAGGGCCACCTAAGCGCTCAGCAGGCGCCACGGGATCGCCAGGAGATGGCCGAGCGACTACTCAATGATTACCAACTCAGCGAGGCGCTTAATCTGCTTAAAGCACTCAACGTAGTCGACCGTCAACGGCGTTGACGGCAACCTGATTTAACGACAGCCCGGTTTAACGACAGCTAAGCGGCAGGCGGCCGCGCTCCCCGGTCGCCTGCCGCATCAATACCCGTTTTAGCGGCACCAACTGGTTCATGCCACTCATTCCCAGGTTACGCGCCAGCGTCAACGCCGGGTCGTGGCTGCCGAACAGTACTTTAAACCCCTTCATGAGCCCCAGCATGGCGCTGTTATCAAAGCGCCGCCGGCGTTCATAGCGCTTCAAGGTGCTTAACTCTCCCCAGGGCGCACCGCGCTGCCAGGCATACACCACCTCTTCTGCCAAGACCGCCGCATCCATAAGGCCTAAATTGACGCCCTGGCCCGCCAGCGGGTGAATGTTGTGGGCAGCGTCGCCCACCAGAGCAAAATGCGGCTGCACATAGTGGCGGGCATGGCGCTGCACTAACGGAAAACGGTGGGCTTTATCGCAGACCGTTACCTCACCTAGGCGATGACCAAATGCTCTCCCCAGTGCCTCCCCAAGCGCTTCGCGGGGCAGTTCACTCAGTTCAGCGGCGTGCTCCGGCGTGGTTGACCATACGATTGAGCAGTAATGGTCATTCCCTTCCACGGTTAACGGCAGAAACGCCAGTGGGCGACCATCAATAAACGCTTGCCGAGCAGCGCCACCATGGGACTTGGCGCACGTAACGGTGGTTACCACTGCCTCCTGCTGCATATCGTCGCTGGCCACCTCAATACCGGCCATTTCGCGCAGCACCGAGTGGGCACCATCTGCGGCGATGATTAACGGCGCATGTAGCTGTCGCCCATCGTCAAGTATCAGCCAGTCGCCACTTGAGGCTTGCTTTGAAGGATATGAGCTTGGGCGCTGCAGCGCCTGTAGGCGAGCGCCAAAAAATGGGGTGACATTGGGATGCTCAACGACCTGATGATTGAGCGCGGCCAGCGTGACCGCATTCTCAACAATATGGCCCAGTACGGCTACTCCCGCCTCGTCGGCGGAGAAGGCGATTTCACCACTCCCTTCGGCATCCCATACCTGCATGCCTTGGTAGGGCGTTACCCGGGTTTTCTGCATCGCGGGCCAAGCGCCCACATGGGTTAGCAAGCGTTGAGAGACCGGCGTTAACGCGCTAACCCGCGGGGCTGGCAGCTGGCTAGTGGCATTCTCAAGGCTTAACGGCGCGGGCTTTGCCTCAACAAGCGCTACCTGCATGCCCGCCTGGGCTAACAGCGCGCAGAGTGCGGTACCGACCATGCCACCGCCAACAATAATCGCTTCAAAGCTTTCCACTGGCGGCTTCGCAATGGATGAGTCCGTATGCATAGCGTTCCCTTGTTCATATTCATGGCCTAGGATGTATAAGCTTAACGTTCTAAGCCCATGGCGCGTCGAGCCAGCCCTCGCCGCAGGGGCCCAACCAGATTCAAGCCGATTAACCCCGCGGCCCGGGCATTGGGCAACAGCGGGAAGGAGAGCCCGAATAGCCGCACCAGGCCGTCGCTAAAGCGAATCACATTGGCGCGGTCTCGGGAGCGCTGCTTCTCAAAGGCTTGCAGCGTACTCATATCGCCCAACGGCCGCTTGGCCTGCTCACCCTGCTCCAGCGCTTCGACCAGATCCATTACCCCACGCAGGGCCAAGTTGAACCCCTGCCCCGCGACCGGGTGCAAAGCGTGGGCAGCGTTACCCAATACCGCCAGCCCTGGACGCACCGGTTCTTCAGCGGTGACCAGTGAAAGCGGATAAGCGTGCCGGGTGCCGACCCGGGTAAAGCGACCCACTCGGTCGCCAAAGGCACGCTGAAGTTGCAGCAGGAATTCACGCTCGGGAAGCGCCATACGCGCTTGTTCGCTACCACTGGGGTGCGTCCAGATTAGCTCCATGGCCTGGCCGGGGAGCGGCAACAGCGCCATTGGCCCTTGGGAGGTAAAGCGCTCATAAGCGACGCCCATGTGGGGCTGGCTTACCCCCACGTGAGCGATCAGCGCCGTCTGCTGGTAAGATTCATGGCGGCTGCCAATGCCTAACTGCTCTTTAAGACCGGAGCGTCCCCCATCTGCCAATACCGTCAGTCCTGCCTTCAACTGGCTACCGTCTGAGAGATGCAGCTCATGCCCATTAGCTACGGGGGTAAGTAGCTCAACCTTCGCCGGGCAGTGCCACTCCAGCGGCAGTTGGGCAAGCCGTTGGTGCAGCACACGGCCCATCCACGCATTGGGGATTACATGCCCCAGCGCGGCGACGCCCAGCTCGTCAGCGCTCAGCCGTGTCGCTCCTAAGCGGCCTCGCTCACTGATATGAATACGTTTGATAGGCGTGGCCTCATCACGCATCGCTTCCCACACACCCAACTGTTGGAAGCGCTGGGCTGAACCTTCTGCAATCGCACTGGCCCGGGCATCAAAACTGGGCTGCCAGGTCGTTTCCTGTGGCTGAACAGCCATAGGCGCCGACTCAATGATCGCCACACGCCAGCCATAGCGTTCAATCAGCGGCGCCAGGGCGCAGCCTAAGCTGGCGCCTACCAGCCCCCCGCCCACAATCACAATGTCATGCGTCAGCGCTCCCTTAACCGCCTGATTAGACTGCTGCATTGGCTTCTCCCGGCCACGACGCCGACTCATAAAGAGGTAATAATAATTTCGTAACGTAATTTACATAAAGACTTTTATAGACATTGATGACTGGTTACTTTTTAGCCATCAATGCTTCGATTTCAACGACCTGTTTAGGCACGTCGGCGGTCAGTACTTCATGGCCTTCGTTAGTGACGACCACATTGTCCTCAATACGAATACCAATACCCTGATAGGCATCAGGAATATCGTCTTCACTAGGAATATACAGGCCAGGCTCCACGGTGAGCACCATACCTGCAACCAGTGGCCGAGGTGTTTGCTCATCCAACCGGTAAGTGCCGACATCGTGCACATCCAGCCCCAACCAGTGTGACGTTGAGTGCAGGTAAAAACGTCGATAACTCTCATCATCGATGCGCGCCTGAACGTCGCCTTCCAGCAGGCCAAGCTCAATCAGCCCGGCAGTTAAGTCATGCACCACGCCCTGGTGGATATCAGCAAGGGTGGCACCCGGCTGGACGGCACTCACAGCGCGCTGCTGGGCGTTGAGCACCACTTGGTAGAGCGCCCGCTGGGCATCATTGAACTGCCCGGACACCGGGAATGTGCGGGTGATATCACCAGCATATAACTCAAACTCGGCACCTGCATCGATCAGCACCAAGCCGTCTTCACACAGCGGTGCGCTGTTTTCAATATAGTGCAGTACGCAGGCGTTGGCACCGCTCCCCACAATCGTACTGTAGGCAGGGCCACTGGCCCCATGCCAGACAAACTCATGCTCTAACTCTGCCTGGAGCTGAAATTCGCTCAGCCCTGGGCGCGCCACCTGCATGGCGCGCCGGTGAGCATGGGCAGATATCAGTGCCGCATGTCTGAGCAGGGCAATTTCAGCATTGCTTTTGATCAGCCGCATGGCGTGAACCAACGGGCTGATATCCAGCCAACCTTTTAGCGGCGGCCGACCGCGTCTAAGCCCGACCAGGGCTTCATGTAAAGCATCTTCAGCCATGCTGACAGCTTCAGCATTGTCTAGGGGCAGATAAAGTAGCTCACGACCTGCCAACAGTTCAGGTAGCCGCTCATCACGTACTGCGTTTTCAAACGCCTGATCGATGCCGTAATCAGCGACCACGCCTTCGGCACCCAAACGGCGCCCTGTCCAGGCTTCCATGGTGGGGTCGCGATCCTGACAGAACACCACGCTTTCACCTTCAGCGCGTCCTGGTAGCAGCAACAGCAGTGCATCTGGTTCGTGTATGCCCGTCAGGTAGTAAAAATCGCTGTTCTGACGGAAGGCAAATTCACTATCCCGTGAACGGGTCATCAGTCCGGCACCGGGGAGCACCACCGCTGCGTTATCCGGCAGCTGGGCCATTAAGGCGTCACGGCGGTGGCGGTACTCGCCCATACTGATCGCAGGGGGGCGAGGTAACAACGTAGGCAACACAGGGTCGGACAGCATAGCGGCTCCTATCTAGGCAACGGGATTAGTGAACGGGTGCGTCAGTTTGCTCGACTTGCGGCATACCGGGGTGCTGCTCGGTATACAGCAGCATAGCGGCCATGCGGGCATGCTCGGTAAGCGCAAACAGATCGTTTTCGTTTTCGGGGCTGTCGTCGATATCGGTATCTATCCGACCCAGCGCCTGCAAGTCATCAATCGCCTCACGGAGCGCCTGAGACCAACGCTCGCGCAGCTCGTTGTCGGCCACTTCATCGATCACCTCAATAAAGCCCAGCGTCCACTCTTTAAGACCCTGCGCCTGCTCGCCCAGGGAGAACAGCTCGTCGGGTAGCAGTGGGGTATAGTCCAGGTCGCTGGCGCTAAGCGCCTCTACGGTTTGCCGCCGCCAGCCTAATAGCCGCTCGGCACTTGCCTGATCGCGGGGCTGCTCAACACCAAGGCTCTGGCAGACTTCGTCCAACCAAGCCTCTGCATTCACATCGCGTAACGCCAGCAGCGCACATAAGCGGCCATCCAAAAAAGCCGGCGACTGCATGCTGCCATGGAGAAGAAAGACATCTGCGACATCGGAGAAGTCCTGACGCTCATCAATCAATGACATAGTATTTAATAACCTCGTATTTACTGGGCGTGTGGGGGATAGGGTGGCGGCAATGGTACGAGATGCACTCGCCCGCGCGTTGACCGCGCACAAGTGCCTCTCTTATAGTGAGTGACACCTATCTTCCTATGCTGTGATGTTAACGCATTGGGCCCCTTGCTGGCCCGTGCTGGAGTCTTTGATGAGCAACGCCAAGCGGCCAACCAAAGAAATAACCCTATTAGGGCGCGGCTATATCATTGCCTGCGACACGGGCGAAGAAGCCAAACTTGATCGCGCCGCGCGCTACTTAGACCGCGCCATGCAGGGTATCAATGCCCAAAGCAGCGTGCTGGGGAGTGAGCGTGTGGCGATCATGGCGGCCCTCAATATCACCCACGAACTTCTTGAAGCCATGGATGAGCACCGTGCCGGTGAAGAGAGCCTGAACCGTTTAAATGAGCGTCTTGAGCGGGCATTATCCAAAACGCGCCAGTCTTAGGCTTTACCTGAAAGCGCTGTCAACGATCTAAAGACTCGGCGAACGTTTAACCCAGACCTTTGGCATTAGCCGTCGCTCTGTTAGGATGGCGGGGTTCTCTGGGGTGTACGCCAGTCGTTATAGTCCCTCGAGCCTATGCGTAATACCCAGGGGGCCAAATGCTAGCCAGGCCCGTGTGCATGTCCGTGCGTCGGAAAGCCTGACGGTCTGGCTGCGGCCACCCACCTGAACCAGTAGGTTCAGGGCCAGAATGACAGCGGCACTCTGGAGAACACCCAAAGTCTAGGCTATGCGAAAATATAGAGGATAAAAGAATATCTGCATGGAAAGCCTCTATCTGGACGACGATAAGCGCGCGCTCCGCCGCTCTTTACGTCACCAACGCCGAGCCCTTTCTGAGCATGAGCAACGCCTTGCGGCACAGCGCTTGTGCCAACGATTGAAAACCCTGCCTGAAATACGCCGCGCACGGCGCTTAAGTCTTTATCTGCCTGTCAACGGCGAAATCGATCCTACCCCGCTTATTCCCTGGCTACGTCAGCGTAACGTCAATATTTATCTCCCGGTTTTACGTCCGTTTAGCGCTAACCGCCTGTGGTTTGTTGCCTACCGTCCTGACACCCCAATGATAAAAAACCGTTTTGGTATTTGGGAGCCTGACGTGAGATTCAGTGCCCAGCGGCGTAATCGGCTGCCCACTTGGGCGCTAGATACGCTGATTGTGCCGCTAGTCGGATTTGATGCTAATGCAAACCGCATGGGCATGGGGGGTGGATTTTACGACCGCAGCTTAGCGTTCATGCACCGCCCCGGCCCATCGCCTACTTTGATTGGCGTCGCCCATGCCTGCCAACAGGTGGCTTCTCTGCCTGTGGAGCCATGGGATGTGCCTTTACAGGTGGTGGTCAGTGACCAAGGCTACGTTCGCCGGCAATCGCTGTCCTTAAAAACTGGCCATAAAAAAGGGCTGACCCCATAAAGGATCAGCCCCTCTCGTCTGCTATCTGTCACCTTGCGGGGAATTAGCTTCCCGACAACGCCTGCGCATAGCCGGTAGCCAGCACTCCTAATGCAAATACCACCATCAACGCCATTACCATATCAGGCTTCTTCCGCCGCATGCCGCTTCTCCAACACCTTTACCGTTGCCGAATGTGCTAAATCCACCACACTTTACGGTTTCAAAAGGGTGGCAGATTTGCTTAATTTCGTTCACGACTATAGGGCTATTAGG
Organism: Vreelandella sp. 2A-K22; assembly: GCF_054065485.1. Taxonomy (NCBI): domain Bacteria; kingdom Pseudomonadati; phylum Pseudomonadota; class Gammaproteobacteria; order Oceanospirillales; family Halomonadaceae; genus Vreelandella; species Vreelandella sp. 2A-K22. The sequence goes on from NZ_JBSUGC010000001.1 coordinate 19,381, forward strand.
CCATCGTTGACAACTAGTTTAGCGACCTTTTTTAGCCTCATTTCTGAGGATTAAGTTACGTTATGTTACTAGCAGCTCTGACGTTAAAGGTAAGCAACCACTTACACACAACTATTTACGCACGTCTTATGCTTACCTCAGGGCAGCGCTAAGCCATAAATAATCGGTAGGCCGGATTATCGCTTTCACGCCAGTAACGGTAGCCGATGGCATCTAAGTACTCTGCCACATGAGTACGGTCACCGTTTGGGACTTGCATTCCCACCAACACTCGGCCGTAGGCAGCGCCATGGTTGCGATAATGAAATAGCGAGATGTTCCAGTCGTGTGGCAACTGCGTCAAAAAGTTCATCAGCGCACCGGGGCGCTCGGGGAACTCAAAACGGTATACCTCTTCTTCGAAACGTTCGCTGGGGCGGCCACCACTTAGGTGACGAATATGCAGTTTCGCCAGCTCATTGTCAGTCAAGTCTTCTACTTGATAGCCACTCTCACGCAGCTTGTCGATCACTGCCTGTCGATCTTCACCGCCGGGCTTAACCTGCACGCCTACATAGATATGCGCTTCACTGCTGTCAGCGTAGCGATAGCTAAACTCGGTCACCATACGCTTGCCTAGCGTGCGGCAAAACTTCTTAAAGCTACCGGGTTTCTCGGCAATGGTCACCGCCAGGATCGCTTCACGCTGCTCGCCTAGTTCCGTGCGCTCGGCAATGTGCTGTAGGCGATCAAAATTGGTATTGGCGCCTGAGTTAATGCACAGCAGCGTCTCGCCTTCGGCACCGGTCTGCTGCACGTATTTTTTTAGCCCTGCCAGCGAGAGCGCGCCAGAGGTTTCCGCCACGGCACGGGTATCTTCAAAAATATCTTTCACCGCTGCACACATTTCATCGGTATTGACGGTGATAACGCCGTCAATCAGATCTTTGATCAACGAAAACGGCACCTCGCCAATTTGTGCCACCGCGACGCCTTCGGCAAATACACCCACTTGCTCGAGCACCACACGCTCACCCGCCTCTAAGGCGGCTTTGAGGCAGGCGCTGTCTTCGGCTTCGACACCGATTACTTTGATATCCGGGCGGAGGTACTTCACATAGGCCGCGACACCGGCGATCAAACCACCGCCGCCAACCGGCACGAAGATGGCGTCTAAGCGCCCAGCGTGTTGGCGCAGAATTTCCACGCCGATGGTGCCTTGACCGGCCACCACATCAATATCGTCAAACGGCGGAATATAGGTGTAACCGTGCTCTTTGATCAGCTCTTGAGCATGCTCGGCTGCAGCAGCGAAGGCATCCCCTTTGAGGATGACCTTGGCGCCCCGGGCGCGCACCGCCTGCACTTTGATATCGGGGGTAATACGCGGCATCACAATGACGGCTTTGACACCCATCAGCTTCGCGGCCATGGCCAGCCCTTGAGCATGGTTACCGGCGGAAGCGGCAATCACGCCTTTATCTTTTTGATCCTGGGTGAGCTGCGCCATTTTGTTATAAGCGCCACGGATTTTGAACGAAAACACCGGCTGTAGATCTTCGCGCTTAATCAAAATCTGGTTGTTGAAACGACGCGACAAAAAGGGTGCAGGGGAAATCGGGGTCTCACAAGCGGCTTCATAAACGCGGGCTTGGAGGATCTTTTTGACGGTTGCTTCGAGCATGCGGGTATCCCAAGGGAAGAACGTGAACGGACAAAGCTTTTATTGGTAGCAGATTACGTATAGCGGCGTCTAGCCGCGTTTCCATCGGCAGGCAACGTTTAGGCCGTTATACTAACGCCACTACCTCTTTTCTCTAACTCTCCTCTGACTCACAAGGCTATTTATGAACCAAGCTATGAACCAGGATGAATTAAAGGCCGCCGTGGCGGACGCCGCCATTGCAGAAATTAAATCTCAGTTGGAAAAGGATACCATCTTAGGCATTGGCACCGGCTCCACGGCTAACCTGTTTATTGATCGCCTGGGGCCCCTGCGCCATCATTTTAAAGGCGCGGTGGCGAGCTCTAAGGCAAGTGCCGAGCGCCTTGAGAAACTGGGCATTGAAGTTTTTGAGCTCAATAGCGTTGGCACAGTTCCTTTTTACATCGACGGTGCGGACGAAGTAAATGCTAACTTACATATGATTAAAGGCGGCGGTGCTGCGCTTACCCGAGAGAAAATCGTGGCTGCCTGTGCCGAACGCTTTATCTGCATTGCTGATGGCTCAAAGTACGTGCCTCAGTTAGGTCATTTTCCGCTGCCGGTAGAAGTCATCCCCATGGCTCGCTCCTATGTCGCCCGCGAGCTGGTAGCGCTTGGTGCCGAGCCGGTTTATCGCCAGGGGGTAGTCACCGATAATGGCAACCAAATCATCGACTGCTTTGAATTTATGATCGAAGACCCGGTAGCCATGGAGGCGCGTATCAACGCTATCGTCGGTGTGGTGACCAATGGCTTGTTTGCCGCCCGCGGCGCCGATGTTCTGCTGCTGGGCAAAGAAGATGGCGTGGAGCGCATAGCGCTTAAATAAAGATTCTTCGATACAGGCACTGGCTAACGAGACAGTAACGACGCCAATCCTGTCAGGGTGCGATCAAGTGCGCCTTTTTGCGTCTCAATCACCGCGCGGCCAGCGCGCCCAGCCTGTTGGGCGCGCTCAGGGTTAGCAAAGTAGTCCGCCAAGGCATCTGCCAGGGCATCCGAGCTATCGACCAGCGTTAGCGCACCTGCCGCTTGAAGCGGTTCAGCAACATCGGCGAAGTTCTCAATTGAGAAACCGCTAAGCACCGGCCTACCGAGCGCCGCTGGTTCAAGCACATTGTGCCCGCCCAACGGCACTAGGCTGCCCCCCACAAAGGCCACACGACCTGCTGCATAAAGAGCGGCCAGTTCACCGAGCGTATCCCCCAGGTAAACCTGAGTTTGCTTTGTGGCAGGCTGCTGTAGGCTGCGGCGGCTTAGTGTCCAGCTTTCTGTTTGGCAAAGTTTAGCCACCTCATCAAAGCGCTGGGGGTGACGAGGCACCAGCACCAGCAACGCGTTCGGATAGCGCCTAAGTAGCTGACGATGGGCTTGAAGCACAAGTGCTTCTTCGCCGTCTCGGGTGGAGCCCGCTACCCAAACCGGACGCTCTCCCCATTCTTGAAGTAAGCGCTCACTCTCTTCAGACACCTTATCTTGGCAAGCTATTTCAAATTTCAGCGAACCAACGATGCGTGTAATATCCGTGCCGCAGCCAAGGGCATTAAAGCGTTCGGCATCTGCCGGTGATTTTGCGGCTAGCCAGCTAATATTGGCGAGCGTGCTGGCCATTAGCGGGCGCAGGCGTTGGTAGCGCTTAAAGGCGCGGGGCGATAGGCGACCATTCACCACTGCCACCGGCACACCCTGCTGGCGACAGGCGTGGATCAGGTTGGGCCACAGCTCGGTTTCAAACAGGATCGCAAGTTCGGGCTGAACGCTGCGTACAAAGCGTCTGGCAGCACCGGGAAAATCCAACGGTAGGAAGCGATGGGTAAGCCTTGCTTGATCGCTTGGGGTTTGCTCGCTAATAAGCGCTTGAGACTGCTGAGCACCTGTCGCAGTCATGGTAGTGAGCAGCAGGCTATGCGTTGAATAACGCGCTAGTAGCCCCTCAATCAACGGTCGAGCGGCGCGTACTTCTCCCACCGAGGCACAGTGCAGCCAAATACGTGGCGCGGAAGGCAGCGGTTCGAGGCGTAAACCCAGCCGCTGAAGGCGTGAGTAAGTGGGTACTTGCTCACGCCATATGCGCCAGCCAATCAGCGGTGAGAGCGCATACAGTGCCGCTGAGTAGGCAAGCCGAGGCCAGGCAGGTGAAGACATCAGAGGTTTCTTAGCGTTCACGATCTAGAATCGAACTAATCATCGCCGAGGTCGAAACGCCATCTTCAAAGCCCAGTACTTTAACCTCACCACCATTAGCGATAACGGCCGCGCCCCCGGCGATATCTTCTGGACGATAATCGCCACCTTTGACCAAGATATCGGGTAGCACCGCTTCGATCAGCGCCTGAGGGGTGTCGTCACTGAACGGCACAACCCAATCGACAGCCCCTAACCCCGCCAACACCTGCATCCGCCGGTTAAGCGGATTAATCGGACGTTTGGGCCCTTTCAGGCGACCAATAGAGGCGTCGTCGTTAACCGCGACGATTAAACGGTCACCCAGACGTTTAGCCTGCTCCAGGTAGGCGACGTGGCCCGCATGCAAAATATCAAAGCAGCCGTTGGTCATGACCACCCGCTCACCGCGTAGCTGGGCAGCACGCACCGCCTCGATCAATACATTCGGTTCAATCACCCCAAACTCGGCCAGCTTATCGCCGTGTAAGGCAGTGTAGAGCTCGGCGATAGAGAGCGTGGCCGTGCCCGGTTTGGCCACTACCAACCCTGCCCCCAAATTAGCCAGCATCATTGCTTCGGGAAAGGCGTGGCCTGCCGCTAGCGCTAGCCCCATTAAGCCAATAACGGTATCGCCTGCCCCTGTTACATCGAAAACTTCCTGAGCGCGGGTGGGTAGGTGTAGCGGCGCATGCCCTTCACGAATCAGCGTCATGCCTTTTTCGCTGCGAGTAATCAGCAACGCTTCCAGCTCCAACTCAGCACGTAGCGCTTCACCCCGTCGGGATAACTCGGCATCGGACGCACAATGACCCACCACGGCTTCAAATTCGGTCAGATTGGGAGTGATTAAACTTGCCCCACGGTATTTGCTGAAATCCTGCCCTTTCGGATCGATTAGCACGCGCTTGCCCTGAGCTCTTGCGTTGGCTATCAGGTTCTCCACTTGGTTCAGTGTGCCTTTGCCGTAGTCGGAAAGGATCACTACGTCGCAGTCGGGGAGCACCTTTTCTACCTGAGTCACCAGCTCACTGGTATCGACACTGTCCAAGCGCTGCTCGAAATCCAGGCGCAGCAACTGCTGGTTACGACTCATCACACGCAGCTTGGTAATCGTGGGTATCTCAGCGCTACGTTGAAAGTAAGTACTCACACCCGAGGCAGTCAAACTGGCTTGTAGAATCTGCGCGTTGTCATCGTCTCCGATCACGCCCGCCAGCACCGCGTGGCCGCCCAGGGAGGTAATGTTCAGCGCCACATTAGCCGCTCCGCCTGGACGGTCTTCAACATCTTCTACCCGAACTACTGGCACAGGCGCTTCGGGGGAAATCCGCGAGGTACCTCCATGCCAATAGCGGTCAAGCATGACATCGCCGACCACCAGTACACGGGCATGTTCTAACGCGGTTAAATCAATCTTCATCGATGCTCCCTGCGCTGGCAGTCAAAGCGGTATGCGCCAGCAATGTATCCAGTTTAGCGATAACGTCGTCTGCTTTAATCAGCATCATGGCGCTTGGGTGCCGCACCCGTTGGCCCCAGCTCACCTCGTTTACCGACTTATGCAGATAAGTACGTACCGCGTCAGGGTAAGCGTTGACCGCAAAATCACGCCACAAATAGGGCGCGGCGCGCTGGGGATTGGTCGATGCATAAAGACCCAATGCCGGCGTTCCCATGGCATTGGCCATATGGATAGGGCCGGTATCCGGCGCTATCACCGCTTGGGCTTGATCGATCAGCGCTAAAACCCCTTTCAATGAGGTGCCGCCGATGGCGTTAATGACACTGGCTGGCTGACAGAGCGCTTCAATTTGCTCGCCTATTTCACGCTCCAGAGCACTGCCGCCACCGGTCAATACGCTTTTAAGACCGTGCTGCACCCAAGCATGTTCAATCACGCTCGCGTAACCCTCTACCGACCAGTTGCGAAAATTACGCAGGCGTACGTTGCTACACGGGTTAATAACGAGGTAAGGGGTCTCACCGCTGATCACCTGAGCCTCATTACGTGCCGTATCGGGCACAGGTAAATCCCACGCTAAGCGGTCATCCTCTACCCCGAGCACCCGGGCGAAGTCCATAAAGGACTCCAGCACATGGGCATTAGGGTGCGGCGCAAGCTGATGCTGGGTGAACCAGTGCTGAGCATCTTTGGCACGCGCCTTGTCATAGCCCACACGTACGTCGGCCTTCAGCCCAAGCGACAGCACGCTGGCCCGAATAGCCTGCTGCATATGTAGCAACACATCGAAGCGCGTATCGGCAAGCTGCCGCCATAACGCGCGCATTCCGGCAATACCTGTCGACTTGTCGTAAACAACGAACTCGACCCCGGAAAGCCCCGCCAGTAGACTGTGCTCCCCCTTACCGATAATCCAGGTAATGCGCGCATCGGGCCACTGGCGCTGCAACGCCCGCACCGTGGGCACGAGATTGCACACATCTCCTAGGGCGGAGAGGCGCAAAATGGCAATGTGGTTAGGCTGAACAGGCAGAGAGGGCTTCATGCGCTTAGCGGCACTCCGGCAGAGAAATTGGCTGATTTTACATGATGTAGACAGTTTATGTGACGCACCGGGAACACACCAAATTGATCCAGACTTATTCACTCGCGATTACTGGCGTGAGCGCGGATTAATTGTGGGCGAAGCGCCTGGCCGGGGCAGTAGTCTGTTTTTACAGGCAACGCCGACCGAGCAGTGGGTATTAAGGCCCTATCGCCGGGGGGGCATGGCGGCCAAACTCAGTGAAAAGCGCTACCTATGGACTGGCGCTGAGCGCACCCGGGCATTTCGTGAACTGCGCTTAACTGCCACGCTTTTTGAGCAAGGACTACCGGTGCCCCGCCCCGTCGCTAGTGGTGTAACGCGCTATGGGCTTACTTATGAAGCCGCGTTGATCACCGTGCGCATTGCTGGCGCCAAAGCATTCGCTGAGCTACTCGTCAACGATCTGGCGGATGAAGCGTTGTTAAAGCGTGTAGGTGCTATGATTTACCGCTTTCATCAAGCGGGGCTTGATCATGTTGACCTGAACGCCCGCAATATTTTGATCGACCCCAGTGGCACACCTTGGTTGATTGACCTTGATCGCTGCCGCCTCCGTGCGGCGGGAAAGTGGCAGGAAAAGAATTTAGCTCGCTTAGAGCGCTCGCTAAGAAAGTTTTCTGCCATCTCCCACAGTTCAGGATTAATGGGCAGCATTCGACAAGGTTACTGTAGTTAAATTTTTATCGCGACTTGTTAAAACAGCTTTTAAAATACCGGTCAGTTCACCAATGAACATTAATTTTTCATAGATGCAGCAAACAACTGAGAAACTGAGTATATGTTAAGAAAGATCCCTTCAAGCTTATGGGAAACACATTATTTTGGAAAAACGCCCCTACCCTTAATAGCGATAGGCGTATTAACTACGTTGTTTTATGTTTTTTCAAAGCCTCACTTTGATGATTTTAGCGACTTCAATAAATTAGTACTATCTCTCTCTGGTTTAATTAGCATTAAAATTTATGCCGCACCAGTATGGAAACACCCTGTTTTTCATATGTTTTGGTGGGCCTTACTATTAGCAGTATGTCATTGGTTTTTTTTAACACTGGCACTTCCTGATCTGGCAGGTGACTACCCTAAACTGGATCACATTGCCCGACTGTTTGTATTTATTATATTTGCATGGTGGCTTGCTGGCAGCACACAGAACACGCTACTTTTCTGGAGTATTGCTAGCGCAGCTGTCGTATTGGCGCCATGGATCGCTGGCGATGGCCTCGCTGATTTTCAGCGTGGTTTTCTCGGCGAACGCATTGGGTTTGGTATTCGTAACGTTCAGCATTCAGCGATGTTTTTCGGCACAGTACTGCTTGGATTGCTTATTTTTTTACCACGGCTGTTAAGGGCTCCTCTACAACACTATGGCAAACTAAGTTTATGGGTACTCGCTTTTATTATCATTATAGCCGGCGTTATCATTTCACAAACTCGCGCCACTTGGCTAGGTGTGATAGCAGGCCTATTAACGGCACTTTTCTTAATCTTTATTGAGCATCGGAAAAGTTTTTCAAAAAAATATCTACTCATATTTTTTATTTTATCAGCATGCCTGGCGATTCTTATTATTACCAATAGCTCTTTAGTCATTGAAAGAGCTACTGCAGAATTGGATACCATTCAGGCACTACTGAGAGGTGACTGGAGTTCTGTTCCCCTATCAACCAGTGAAGTACGCTCTAGTGTAGGAGAGCGACTATATAGTTGGCGCGCCGCGATCGATATGATTGCCCAACGCCCCTTGCTAGGCTGGGGTGAGCAAGGCATTGATTATCTATTTGATAACATCCAATATAATCAAGCACACTATCAAGCTTTAAATTTTGGTCATCTACATAACCTCTATCTTGAAATCACACTACAGTATGGCTTGTTAGGTCTAGCTGCTTACTTTTATCTACTAGGGTGGTTTATAGCAAACGCATGGTTTGCTTGGAAGCGTGGCGACATGCCGGGTGATGTACTGCTATTTTTCTATGCTTTTTTATGCTTTTGGAGTGTAATTAATCTTTTTGAATCATATTTGATATTTTGGACAGGTGTATTTCTGTTTAATGTTGTTATGGCGGGCGGCCTCGTCCATATATGGAAACCCACATTGCGCACTAACAGTTCAACACCCTCTGTTATATCAGGAAAGGATCGCAAATGATTGATATTGTCCTGTGCTCCGATGAGGCTTATATAGATAAAGCCGCTGCCGTGATAGCGTCAACCGTTTGTCACAGCGAGACACCTGAGGCGCTGCATTTCTATATATTAGGATACAAACTATCTGCAAATACTCATCAAAAGCTGCACAACTGGTTTACGACACTGCCTGCTGAGCTAACGATCATTGAAGCTGAGAATAGTCGCTGGCCCGAGTTAACATTGGGCCGTTTTGGGCCCGCCGCCATGCTGCGTCTAGGCATGCACAACTGGCTGCCACCAAGCTGCCAGAAAGTTATTTATTTAGACTGTGACCTTGTAGTGCTAGACGATATCGCCAATTTGTTGGCATTCGACATACAGGGCGCTCCCATCGCTAGTGTGGCTAATCTACAAGGAACCGAGCAGAGTAGAATGGGCCTTGGTTATCAACACTATTTTAATTCCGGCGTCCTTCTGGTGGATCTAGAAGGATGGAAAGCTCGCAATGTGCTAGATCAAGTAGAGCAAATATTAAAGCAGCACGATTACACCTTAAGTTATCCCGATCAGGACGCATTAAATCTCATTTTCCAAGACTGGTATCGACTACCCATGCGCTGGAATATGCAGCCGTACGCTTATCCGGCCGTAGAAAAAAAAGCAGCTCACTATGCTGATTGGCAGAAGGAACTTGAACACGCTATCCGTGAACCCGCGATCATACATTTTATTGGCGCACGTAAACCATGGCACGCCGACAGCCGCCACCCACTTGCCTATTTGTATCGGCACTATCTTTCGTTAACACCGTGGCAGCCATCTGTACAAGCTACTCGACCTTCCCTGCAACGACGTCTGAAGCAAATGCTGGCGTGGTTTAAGAATCGGCGGCGTCGCCAGCGGTTGCAGTGCAGTCCTGTGATGCAACTTCCGCCCCACCAAAAGGACTCGCCCACATGAAGGTATTGATTGTCGTGCGTACGTTAAAAATAGGTGGCATGGAACGGGTTGCGGTAAACCTTGCTGACGCCTTTGCGGAACACGGCCATGAGAGCCATTTGATGTACTTTAAGCCGCGCCCCCCTCAGTTAGAACCAAGCAATAAGCGAGTCAAAGTTCACCATTTCGCACTGTCTCGTGCCATGTGGACATCGGGTGTGGGTGGCATTATTGAGGTGGTAGCACGCCTGCTCAATAGCGTGTTAAGGAAAAGCTATTTTTTATTATCAGGCTGGTGGGGTGGAAAACTTTTTCGTCGCGAAGTACGTCGCCTTGAGCGCCAATATGGCGCTTTTGATCGAATTATTTTCCGCGGCATTGGTACCTTTGAAACGGTATGGTCCTTCCAAGACCCCCGCGCCTGTTATGTTCTGGAAAATATCGTCAAAACTACCGGAAGTCATGCCCCTTGGCTAGAGCGACTAAAAGCACGCTGTCTGTTTCATAACAAACACTTAGTAACCGTATCCCACGGCGTCGAAAAGCAAATCGCCACTGCCATGCAGACGCTACAAGTCAAGCCGTCCTCGCTGAGAACCATCACCAATCCATGCCCTTTAGGGGCTATTCGAAAGGCTATGTGCGAAGACTTCCCGGAGCGACCCAATTCTCCATATTTACTCAATGTAGCCCGCTTGGTACCGCAGAAAAACCATCACCTTCTACTGCGGGCGTATGCCAAGATGCGCACAACGCTTCCACTGGTGATTGTCGGCGAGGGGCCACTGCGCAAAGAACTGGAAGCGCTAGCCGTTGAGCTGGGTATTGCGGCACGGGTTACGTTTACCGGTCGCCAACTAAACCCTTATCCTTGGATGCATCATGCACGCCTATTCATCTTGAGCTCTGCCCACGAAGGTCTTGGCATCGTATTACTTGAAGCACTGGCCTGCCAAACGCCGATTGTCTCGGTCGATTGCCCAGGCGGGGTACGTGATATTATGGCCGGTGAGCTGGAAGCTTATCTGTGTGAAATGACACCGGAGGCGTTAGCAGCCCGTGTCGATGCCATTCTTGATGCTGACGGCTATGCTATTGATGAACGTTGGCTGGAACGTTTTTCTCCAGCGCACATTACGACTGCCTTTTTGCAAGAGATGCCTGCTTCATGATATCGGCTAATATTATTACCTTTAACGAAGAAGCCAATATTGCGGACTGTATTGCTTCCGCTCGCCAAGTATGTGAAGACATCGTTGTGGTGGATTCAGGCAGCCAAGACCGCACCACCGCTATCGCGCGTGAGTTAGGTGCCAAGGTGGTTCAACAAGCCTATTTAGGTGACGGCGTTCAAAAAAATATCGCGCTAGCGCACGTAAAGTACGACTGGGTGCTCAGCTTAGACGCCGATGAACGCCTAACGCCAGAGATGGTCGAAGCGATTGGACAACTAGACCTAGCTGCAACCGAGCATGACGCCTTTGCCTTTCGTCGCCGCAATATGATTGGCTCACGCTGGATTAGAGTCTGTGGCTGGTATCCCGATTACTGTATTCGGCTCTACAACCGGCACCATGCTCGCTTTGCTGATGTAAAACAGCATGCCAGCATAGGGGCTGCCAACCCCAAGCGACTTAACGCAGATATAGTGCATTACTCCTTTGCTAACTTAGGTCAGTTATTTGCCAAGCCAGGGCGAAACTTCAGCGGTCGTGCGGCCAAAATCATGTTTCAAAAGGGGAAGCGGGCCAACTCCTTTTCACCGTTTGCGCATGGCCTGAATGCCTTTGTACGCAAATACATATTCCAGCGAGGCTTCATGGGCGGAGTAGACGGCATGACCGTTGCGATCAGCGCAGGTCTCAATAGCTACTTGAAGTATGCCAAGCTACTCGAATATCAACGCGATCCCAAAGTGCTTGAAGCGGAAGACTTTAATAAGGTTTGGTGATTGATGCATATTACTCATGTAAATTTGGCGCGTGGTTTTCGCGGTGGAGAGCGTCAAACTGAGTTATTAATTAAAACGTTAGCAGAGCATGCACCAAACGATATTGCACAAACGCTGGTTTGCCGTCGAGACTCGCCCATGCGCCAGCACCTGCAGAGTGTAGCGCGACTCAACTTTCAAGCAGCCAATCACCAGTTAGCGGGGCATTTTGATCTCGGCGGGACACAGCTGGTACATGCCCACGATGCAAAAGGCGTTCATTGGGCTTACTTACACTACCGTTTAAAAGGCACGCCCTATTTAATTACACGCCGTGTCGACTCGCCCGTCAAACGTAAGTGGTTTAATCAGCAGTGTTACTCTCAAGCATCCGCCAGGGTTGCCCTCTCCCACGTCATAAAGCGTCTGCTGGAAGACAATCAGTGTGGCGACGTTACCTTGATACCCAGTGCCTATGCGCGCTTAACGCCCTCGCCTGAGGCGACCAAAAGTTTTCGCAATGATTTTGCCGATAAATTTTTGGTCGGCCATGCAGGCGCCATGGTTGACCGTCATAAAGGTCAGCGAGTGCTATTGCAGGCTGCGCAGAAGCTTGAGCATCAAGCGCCTGATATACAGTTTATTTTTCTAGGTGACGGTGAAGATGCAGAAACGCTAAAAGCAGAATCCTCGTCACTTAGCAATGTTTCCTGGCTGGGATTTAAAAGCAATATTGCCGACTATCTCGCTGGCCTGGATGTGTTTGCATTTCCTTCACGCAATGAAGGCCTGGGATCTGTGCTGCTGGATGTCATGCAGCTAGGCGTTCCTGTCATTGCTACCAAGGTTGGCGGCATACCCGATATCGTCAAGCACGAACAAACGGGGTTGCTGATACCGTCCGGCGACGCCGATGCACTGGCTAACGACATTATGCGATTAAGGCAGGATCCCGCTCTTCGGCAACGATTGGCCCAAGGAGCCACTGAACGTTTAGATCATTATAGCCCTCAGTCAATGACTGCAGCGTACTGGCACCTCTATCAAACAATAGTGAGTTAATGATTATGCTTGCAGCTTCTGCAAAAGCGCATAAAAATCTTCATAAACTAGGCTTTTATGCGCAACATACCGTTCACCGCCTAATTCCCAGTACGTTTCTGCAACGGCAAAGATTAAATTTACTTCGCTCATTAAAGCAATTGTCAAAAGAGGAGCAGCAGCAGTTACTTCTCCGAGTTAACTACTGTAATCAACTGGAAAACAACGTTGAACTGCCTAAGGAGGCTATAAGTTTATCTAGTTTCAAACGCGAGAAAAGCGGCACTTATTACTTGGATTTGCTCAGTGTGCTGCGCTATTTTCCGCCTGAACTACGCTTCTGCCATCGCTTTGGTGATGTAACCACCGTGCCGGATGCACCTACCTTAGTGAAAAGCCGGCCCATTAATGACCACAATCAAAACTCAGTTTTACTTAAGTTAAACCGTGTTCGTCATTACTACACGGTGAAAGATCCTCACCGCTATGATGACAAGCTTGACCTTGTGGTATGGCGTGGTTCTTGTCATCAAGAACATCGGCGACAATTCATTCGAGACTTTTATGATCACCCGCTATGTAATGTGGGCGATATTCACAAAAATGCGCAAGGTCAGCCCTGGCATAGCCAATTTATGTCGGTACTGGAGCAACTGAAATATAAATTCGTACTCAGTATCGAAGGCAAAGATGTTGCAACGAATCTCAAATGGATAATGGCCTCTAATTCACTCTGTTTTATGCGACAACCGCGCTTTGAAACATGGTTTATGGAAGGCACTTTGTTACCTGACTATCACTATGTGCAGCTCAAAGATGATTACTCAGACCTTGAGGAGAAAGTCACCTATTACCTTGAAAACCCCGCGGCGGCGAAAAAAATTATCGGTAATGCTAACCGCTACTTCGCTCAATTTATGAATACTGATAAAGAACGCTTGATGGGTCTTTTGGTTATGCAGAAATATTTCGAGCGCACCCATCAACTTCTCCCGTAGTAGCCGTTATCATCAGAGCTATCAATTTTCTGTAGTGTCCCCTTTTTCACTGTTTATATTAGGTAAATGTCATCATACGTTATCGCTCTTTCATTGCATGGGATACCGCTAGGCTAGCCACCATTGCATTGACACTAATTGGCCTCAGCCTGGGTTACACGGTCACGGTAATGACCCGTCTGCCCTGGTGGACGCTATTTTTAGTAGCGGCCGCATGGATTGGTGTGGGGCTTAAGCTGCGCTGGGGCCAGCCTGCCAATGCTCGCTATCGTAAAATGTGGCCCTGGTCGCTTGTACCGTTAAGTCTTTGGGGTGTGTACGTTTACTTGGCGGACAGCTTTGGCATTGTCGATTTGGGTGCGGTGTTTTTTCACCTCCAGGCAGGCATAGCCAAGCATGGTGGCGCAGGCAAAATGATTTCCGCGGTGCTCTATACGTTAATAATGATTGGCGTACTGGCGGCCGTGACGTGGCTATCACGCCACGACCAGCGCTGGCGGTTAGCCGAGCGCTTTTTCGCTATTATATTATTGGCTAGCAACCCGCTACTTTATGGCATAAGCCAACGCAGCGCGGCCATTGTCACTGATGACGGCGCCTGGCTGGATCGACGCTACAAGCCGCCCCCTGCCGAGGAACTTAGGGACGCCCCTAACTTACTCATTCTGTATTTGGAAAGCATAGAGCGTACCTACTCTAATGACATATTTGGGGACGCCTACGCCAGTCTCAACGCCCTAGGGGAACGAGGTGCCGTTTTTGAGGGCGTGCGCCAGATGGATAATACGGGCTGGACAATGGCGGGCATGATTGCCAGCCAGTGCGGCGTGCCATTGATGCCTGCTGGACTCCTTCACGACAGCCAGTTCGAGCCTCTTTCCAAGGTTGTTCCCGGGGTCGATTGTCTCGGCGACATTCTTGCTGCACAGGGCTACCAACTAAGCTATCTAGGCGGTGCTAGCACACAATTCGCGGGTAAAGGACTATTCTATCGCGGCCACCAATTCGATACGGTGAAAGGACGTGAAGATTTAGAGCCCCTGCTAGAGAATCCTGAGTATGTAAATAGCTGGGGCCTGTATGACGACACGCTGTATGACATCACCGCCGATGAGATCCGGCATTTAGATAGCCAGAATAGCGGCCCCTGGGGTGTAATTAGCCTCAATCTGGCGGGTCATGCGCCTAATGGTTATCCCTCCCAGTCGTGCGTGGAACGTCAAGGAGAGTTTGACGGCCAGGATATTCTTTATTCGGTGGAATGCGCGACTTGGCTGGCTCAAGATTTGGTTGAACGGTTGGATTCTGAGGGTCTTCTCGATAATACCTTGGTGGTCATACTGAGCGACCATCTGACGATGCGCGTTTCTGTGTGGGATCAATTGACCGCGCTAGACCGCGACAACACGCTGATAATGCTCGGCAACGATATCGAGCCACAGCGTATTCGCCGAGACGCTACCATGCTGGATGTTTTCCCCACGATACTCGATGCGCTGGGCTTTAGTTTAGAGCGCGACCGCGCTGGATTGGGCACTTCGCTTTTCAGTAATAATCGTACGCTGGTAGAGGCCCACGGTATCGAAGTGCTTAATGAGCGTTTACGGGAAGAGACGGCGCTTCAGCACCGCCTTTGGGAGGGCATTTCCCCTCAGCGGCGTGAGTCCGACGAGCCTTCTCAAGAAGTTACTCAAGAGCAAACCCTAGAGACGCCTGCTGACGCGGCAGACGAAGTCGAGCTCATCCATTAACGATCACGCTCTCCCACTGATGAGCCGCGTGAATCTGTTGGTAGACTTGCTCAACGCTGAGCAGATTCAAGCAATTGGTATGCCCCAATGGGCAGGTACGCTGAAAGCAAGGAGAGCAAGAGAGCGCTAGGTAGTGAATGACGGCGTTATCAGTCAGCGGCGGCGTGTATGCGGGCGATGAGGAGCCATACAGCGCATGGACACGAACACCTACCGCTGCAGCCACATGCATTAACCCCGAGTCGTTGGTGACTACCTGCCGGCAATCCGCCAACAGATCGACCGCATCAGCCAGCTGCGTCTTACCACACAGGTTATGGGCATGGGAAAGCCCCTGTGTGATCTCCTCGCCCGCCGGGTGATCCTTTGCCCCCCCGAGTACGCGTACTTCAAAACCCTCTTCCACCAGCCGTTTGGCTAAGCTGTGAAAGTAGCTGACCGGCCACTGTTTGGCGGGACCGTATTCAGCGCCCGGCATCATACCAATCGCCGTGCGCGAAGAAAGCGAGTGAGTTAGCCGCAAATTGACCAAGTTATCACGGTCAATCTGCAGTCTCGGTTTGGGCAGCGCAAAGGCGCCGCTAGCCGCTTCTTCCAGAGGCAGGCCGAGCGATACAAAGCGCTTTACCGTTTGATCCAGCACCTGTTTATCGAGTTTGCGGCGCTCCTTGAGAAGCCCATAGCGGTGTTCGCCTAAAAAGCCTATGCGTTCAGGAATGCGCGCCATAAAGGGCACCAGCGCTGCCTTCCAAGAGCGTGGCAAGACAATGGCTCGGTCAAAACGGCCACGCAAACGGTTGGCCAGTTCACGGCGGCTGGCCAAGCCAAATTCACCGTGCCCCACTGCCAGCGGCAGCACTTCATCCACTTCGGGCATACGCTCTAAAATAGGCTGTGACCACTTTGGTGCAACCACCCCTATCGTCGCGCCTGGCTGGCGGGCTTTTAAGGTCATAAACAGGCTTTGTGCCATGACCATGTCACCGACCCACGAAGGGCCAATCACCAGCAAGCGCTGAGCTGAATTAGCCATTTAACCACCCCAAGTAGGCCTTCACCCCTTGAGCAACGGTTTTAAACTCAACATCGCAGCCGCTCTCACGTAGCTGACCAATGTCAGCTCGGGTATAGCTCTGATAGCGTCCTTTGAGTTCTTCGGGGAAGGCAATGTAGTCGATCTCACCTTTACCGTAAAAGTCGATAACCGCCTCGCCAATGGCTTTAAAAGGTTCAGCCCGACCAGTGCCAAGATTGAAGATTCCTGACTTGTCAGGATGATCCAAAAACCAAAGATTCACATCGACTACATCGCCCACATAAACAAAGTCACGACTCTGCATGCCTGCCTCGTAGCCGTCATAGCCGCCAAACAGCTTGAGCGTTTCACCATTACGAATTTGCAAGTGGTTGTGATAGGCCACACTGGCCATTTTGCCCTTGTGCTGTTCACGGGGGCCATAGACATTAAAGTAACGAAAGCCCACTACTTGAGTGGTTAACTCGCTCCAGCGCGAACGCACGTGCTGATCAAACAGCAGCTTGGAATAGCCGTAAACGTTAAGCGGCTTTTCGCATTCGGGTACCTCTTTAAATACCTCGCTGCCGCCATAGGTGGCGGCTGACGAGGCGTATAAAAAAGGAATACTCTGCTGCTCGCAGTAATTAAGCAGCACTTTGGAGTACTCGAAGTTATTCTCCATCATGTAGTGGCCATCCCATTCGGTAGTATCCGAGCAGGCGCCTTCATGGAAAATAGCATCGATTTTAGGTAGCTCGACGCTTTCACCGCGCAGGGCAGCTTTTACCCTGGCGAGGAAATCATCTTTATCGAGATAATCAGCCAGCGTGCAGTCGGCTAAATTGACGAATTTGGTACCATCGCGTAGATCGTCAACGACCATCACATCGTTTCGACCGCGGGCGTTCAATGCTTTAACTATGTTGGCCCCGATAAAACCGGCACCGCCTGTTACCACAATCATACTGTTCTCCTTACCTAAAGCAGCTTGTTGGCATACGTGCCTATAACCCATCTGCCTAGGATTGTATACTTGACGCCTTATGAATTCATGGCCAACGGTGCTTTCCGCGATGAGTGTCTCGACAAACCAATCGACACCCGATGTGTCGACCTTTCAAGGCTTGATCCTTGCTCTGCAGCAGTACTGGGCAGAACAGGGTTGTGTCATCCTTCAGCCGCTCGATATGGAAGTCGGCGCGGGCACCTTCCACCCCGCTACCTTCCTGCGGGCGATTGGTCCCGAAACCTGGAATGCTGCCTATGTACAGCCTTCCCGCCGCCCTACTGACGGCCGCTATGGCGAGAACCCTAACCGCCTTCAGCACTACTACCAATTCCAGGTGGTGATGAAGCCATCGCCAAGCAACTTGCAGGATCTCTACCTGGGCTCACTCAAACGCCTGGGTCTTGATCCGCTGGTTCACGATGTGCGCTTTGTCGAAGATAACTGGGAATCTCCTACTTTGGGCGCCTGGGGCCTGGGCTGGGAAATCTGGTTAAACGGCATGGAAGTGACCCAGTTTACCTACTTTCAGCAGGCCGGTGGCATCGAATGCTATCCGGTCACCGGCGAACTGACCTATGGGCTTGAGCGCATCGCCATGTACCTGCAGGACGTCGACAGTGTGTATGACCTCGTCTGGGCCATTGCCCCCGATGGCAGCAAAGTGACTTATGGCGATGTCTATCTGCAAAACGAGCGCGAACAGTCCGCCTACAATTTCGAACATGCCGATGTCGATCAGCTATTTGCTAACTTTGACCATCAGGAAAAAGAGTGCAGCAAGCTGCTCGCTGCCAGCCTGCCGCTGCCGGCCTACGAACAAGTCCTGAAGGCATCACACACGTTCAACCTATTAGATGCCCGTCACGCTATCTCGGTCACCGAGCGTCAGCGCTTTATCCTGCGCGTTCGCACTATGGCCCGGGATGTCGCCACTGCTTACTTTGAGTCGCGTAAGGCCGAAGGTTTCCCCATGGCGCCAGAAATACTTCGCCGCGAACTGTTACAAGAGCTACTCGCCGATCAGGGAGAGGACTAATGGCTGTTAATACGCTTTTACTAGAACTCGGCGCAGAAGAGCTGCCGCCCACGGCCCTGGACGCTCTTTCCGATGCGTTCGCCGCGAGCATCGAGAAAGGCCTGCAAGAAGCCGATGTTCCCTTCACCAACGTTACCGCTTTTGCGACACCACGGCGTTTAGCGGTACAGGTGCATGAACTGGCCGACAAACAGCCTGATCGTGACGTTGAGCGCCGTGGCCCAGCGCTGGCGGCTGCCTTTAAGGATGGCGTTGCCACTAAAGCCGCGGAAGGCTTTGCCCGCTCTTGCGGTGTAAGCGTCGACGAGCTGATTCATTTAGAAACCGATAAAGGTACTTGGTTAGGTTTTCGTGAGCAGCAGCAGGGAGAATCTATTCAAGCGCTGCTGCCTGAGATTATCCGCAAATCAATCAGCACCCTCCCTGTGCCTAAAAACATGCGCTGGGGCGCTTCACGGGTTGAGTTTTCCCGTCCCGTTCATTGGCTGGTAGCCATTTACGGTAGCGACGTAGTGGCCGCCGAGGCACTTGGCCTAGAGGCTAGCTGCACGACCTACGGTCACCGCTTCCACGCCCCTGATGCCATTCAGTTGGCGCACGCTGATGAGTATGTGGCTACGCTGGAAAATGCCTATGTACTGGTGGATCGTGAGCAACGCCGCGAGCGCATCCGCGAACAGGTATTAGCAGAGGCCGAAGTGCAGGAGGCCAATGCGGTTATCGACGAAGAGCTTCTGGTAGAAGTGAGCGGCTTGGTGGAATGGCCAGTCGCCCTTACCGGGAGCTTTGATGAGCGCTTTCTGGAAGTGCCCGCCGAGTGCTTGATCTCTTCGATGAAGGCTAACCAGAAATATTTTCACCTGTTGGACGACGCTGGCAAGCTGAAACCGCTATTTATCACCATTGCCAATATCGACAGCGCTGACCCCGACCAGGTCATTGCCGGTAACGAGAAAGTCATTCGTCCGCGCTTAGCCGATGCAGCGTTTTTCTACGACACCGATCGCAAGTACACATTAGCGTCACGCATCCCACAGTTAGAGAGCGTGGTATTCCAGCAGCAGCTAGGCACCCTGGCGGATAAAGCTCGCCGCAGTTCGGTTATTGCGACATTTATTGCCGAACGTATCAATGGCGACGTGGCTCACGCTCAGCGCGCCGTGGCACTCGCCAAGTGCGACCTTGTGACGGAGATGGTGCTCGAATTCCCTGAACTTCAGGGCATTATGGGACGCTACTATGCGCAGCAAGATGGCGAACCCGCGGAGGTTGCCCAAGCCCTTGAAGAGCAATACCTGCCCCGCTTTGCTACTGATGCGATTCCCCAAAGTGCTACAGGCAAGGCATTAGCCCTGGCGGATCGACTGGATACCCTGGTAGGCATCTTCGGGATAGGCCAACGCCCAACCGGTGCGAAAGATCCTTTCGCTTTACGTCGTGCTTCGATTGGCGTGCTTAACATTCTGGTCAAAGGCGAGCTGGATCTTGACCTGCGCGAGCTGCTTACGGTTGCCTCTGAGCAGCACCAGGGCCTCCCCAAAGCTGACGGGCTGGTTGAGGACGTGCTGACGTACATGTTGGATCGCTTCCGCGCCTGGGGCCAGGATGAAGGCATCAGCGCAGAAATGTACCTTGCTGTTCGTGCGCGCCCAGTCACAAACCCGCTCGACTTCGCTCGCCGCCTGCGCGCTGTGAAGGCCTTTGCCCAGCGTGACGAAGCCACAGCGCTGGCGGCGGCTAACAAGCGCGTTTCGAATATTTTAAGCAAGCAGGAGCATGACGGCAGCACACAGGTCGATCAACACTTGCTGCAGGAAGATGCCGAGCGGGCACTGTTCGACGCTGTGACAGGTAGCCAAGCACAGGTGGCACCCCTATTTGCTGCGGGTGACTACCAGCGTGCACTCGACGCACTTGCCACACTGCGAGATCCAGTGGATGCCTTCTTTGACCAAGTAATGGTGATGGCGGATGACCCGGCTATTCAGCGTAATCGGTTAGCGCTTCTTGCAAGCCTTCAAGCGCTGTTTTTAGAAGTCGCCGATATTTCGCTGCTCCCTCAGTAGTCGTCGACTAATGGATCGCAAATCCAAGCCCAGCCCTAACGGCTGGGCTTTTTTTATTGTTTGGGGAGTACGTGTTTCACGTGAAACATCTTTGTTAGATCGGGGTAAAATAGTCTTAAATCTCGCGGACAGAAAGTATCGCCGACAACCGTACCAATAGGATCACTATGCTAAGTGCCGATAACCTTGTCATCCTGGATCGAGACGGCGTCATCAACCATGACTCTGATAACTACATCAAATCTCTCGAGGAGTGGGTACCCTACCCCTCTTCAATCACTGCCATTGCCCGCCTCACCCGCGCGGGATACACCGTTGCCGTCGCAACGAATCAATCCGGGATTGCCCGAGGCTATTATGATGAAGCAACCCTCCATACGATGCATGAACACTTAATTTCGTTAGTAGAAGCGGAAGGCGGGCATATTGCTCATATTGCTTACTGCCCCCATGGACCAAATGATAATTGCCAATGCCGTAAACCATTGCCAGGAATGCTAATACAGATCCAGCAGATCCTGGGACTAGAAAGTTTAACGGGAAGCTGGATGGTCGGTGATAGCCTTCGCGATCTCCAGGCGGGCGAAGCCGTAGGTTGCGAAACAGCGCTGGTCAGAACTGGAAAGGGAAGTAAAACGGAGCAAGCAGGCGCTGGTCTTGAAAAGAGCAATATCTTCGATGATTTAGCGCAATTTGTTGAATGGCTCATTAAATAACTAAGCGACACCGAGCTGGTAGTCATGATCGCTCTGCGTTGCATGAGTAACTGTTGCATGAGAAATTTGGCTGAAACTAACTACCCTCTTCTGCTTCTGCTACACGTATCCTGATCCTGCCAATCTATCTATGAATAAAAAAAGCGTCGCTATAAAATTCATAGCGACGCCTATCATAGTGGCATTAAACCATACTGAGGCTAAGGATCGTTAAAGCAGTGTTTCACGTGAAACATCTTAACGAATGCAATCCACCTTACACGTCTAAATTTGCCACCAACGCGTTGGTCTCAATAAAGTCACGGCGCGGTTCTACATCGTCACCCATCAAGGTGTTGAACATCATATCGGCACCAACGGCATCTTCGATCGTCACCCGCAGCATGCGGCGGCTATCGGGATCCATGGTGGTGTCCCAGAGCTGATCCGGGTTCATTTCACCCAAGCCTTTATAGCGCTGTACAGACAACCCGCGCTGGCCCTCTTGCATTAGCCACGCCAGTACTTCCGAGAAGTGCGATACCGGCTTCTGCCGCTCGCCACGGGCAATAAAGGCGCCCTCTTCCAGGAAGCCATCCAGGGTTTCGCCCAGCTCAGCGATACCGCGATAGTCGGCGCTTTCAAAGAAGTCGAGGCCCCACCTATACTCAGTCGTCACACCGTGAGCAACCAGCGAGACGGTAGGTAGGAAAAGCCCGCGCTCAGAATCTTCGTGGAGATGGAAGTGGTAACGGGGCCCGCCTTCATAGGCAACCATGTCATCCATGATCTTCTGGAGTTCATCAATCCAGTTCTGCATGGTCACACGATCTTTCAGGCTCTCCTCACCTTTCAGTGCCGAAGCATGAACGATTTGCTTAAGTACTTCATTAGGATAAACCCGCGACAAGCGATCAATTCGCTTCATCACGTTGCGGTACTGGTTCACTAACGCTTCAAGCTGTGAGCCGGAAATACCCGGTGCATTAGCGTTAACATGCAGGCCGGCCCCGTCCAAGGCCGTGGTGGTTAAATAATCCACCATCGCCTGTTCATCTTTCAGGTAAAGCTCTTGCTTGCCGCGCTTAATTTTATAAAGTGGTGGTTGAGCGATGAAGATATGACCACGCTCAATCAACTCCGGCATCTGACGGAAGAAGAACGTCAACAGCAGCGTACGAATGTGCGATCCATCGACATCGGCATCGGTCATGATAATAACCGAGTGGTAACGCAACTTATCGGGGTTAAACTCTTCACGGCCAATGCCGCAACCCAGGGCAGTGATAAGCGTGCCCACTTCTGCAGAGGAGAGCATTTTGTCGAAACGTGCTTTTTCCACGTTCAGAATTTTACCCTTGAGCGGCAAGATAGCCTGTGTACGGCGGTCACGGCCCTGTTTGGCACTGCCACCTGCCGAGTCACCCTCCACCAAGTAAAGCTCTGACTGACTGGGGTCTTTTTCTTGGCAATCCGCCAACTTGCCAGGTAAACCGGCAATATCCAGCGCGCCTTTGCGGCGGGTCATATCCCGCGCTTTGCGTGCCGCCTCACGTGCACGCGCGGCATCCAGCATCTTATTGACGATCGCCTTGGCTTCGTTAGGCTTTTCAACAAGATACTCGGAAAAGAGACGGCTCATTTCCTGCTCAACCGCTGTCTTCACTTCGCTGGAGACTAGCTTATCTTTTGTTTGAGACGAAAACTTAGGATCCGGGACTTTAACTGAAATAATAGCTGTTAGCCCCTCACGAGCATCATCGCCCGTGGTATTCACCTTGGCTTTTTTCAGCAGGTTTTCAGCTTCAATATAGTTATTGAGCGTACGGGTAAGCCCTGCCCGGAACCCCGCCAAGTGCGCCCCGCCGTCTCGCTGCGGAATATTATTGGTGTAGCAGAAAATATTTTCAGTGAAGGCTTCGCTCCACTGCATGGCTACCTCTACTTCAACGCCGTCATCACGAACAGCGTTAAAGTGGAATACCGGATTAATCACACTCTTATTGGTATTGAGGTGATCAACAAAGGCTCTCAAGCCACCTTCGTAGTGAAACAGCTCCTCTTTGCCGCTGCGCTCATCCAGTAAACGGATAGCCACACCAGAGTTCAAGAAGGATAGTTCGCGAAGTCGTTTGGCTAAAATATCAAAATGAAACTCGATATTGCCAAAGGTTTCTGGCGATGGGCGGAAGTGAACCCGGGTACCGCTTTTTTCGGTTTTGCCCACAACGCCCAATGGTGCTTGAGGAACACCGTGACGGTACATTTGTTCGAACACTTCACCCTGACGCCAAATCGTTAAGCGCAGCTCAGCGGAAAGCGCATTGACAACAGAAACACCGACGCCGTGCAACCCACCGGAAACCTTGTAGGAGTTATCGTCGAATTTACCGCCTGCGTGCAGAACCGTCATAATAACTTCTGCAGCGGAAACACCTTCCCCTTCATGAAGCTCGGTAGGTACGCCACGGCCGTTATCACTCACGGTGACCGACTCATCCGGGTGGATGACAACGCGAATTTCACTGCAATGCCCAGCCAACGCCTCGTCGATGGAGTTATCCACCAATTCGAAGACCATGTGGTGGAGCCCAGTACCGTCGTCGGTGTCACCAATATACATACCTGGCCGCTTACGCACCGCGTCCAGCCCCTTGAGCACCTTGATGCTTGATGAATCGTAAGCCTGCTCGCTCATTGACCACTCCGTTGTGAAGTCTGTCTCATCCTGTATCGTCCTACCCTTCTTCCTGCGCTAGCTGACTTTCTCTAAACCACTAAACCCCTCCTTGCAATGTTTCACGTGAAACATATTTACGGGGGTATCAGTTCGCCAGGCATTCTTCAATGCAGAAGGTTCGACACTGGTAATAAATGCTTGGCACTGCATATCTTCGAGTAAACCACAAAACTGGTAACGGTTTTGCTCGTCAAGTTCTGCGGGCAAATCATCGATAAGATAAATACAGTGCCGCTGTGCTGTTCTTTCCAGAAACCGCCCTTGGGCAAGCTTTAATGCACTCACCACTAACTTTTGCTGGCCTCTGGAAAGCACTTCTACAGCAGGCTGTTTGTTTATCCTGATACGTAAGTCAGCGCGCTGCGGACCTTGCTGAGTAAACCCCATCTGCTGATCAGTTGGCCGACTATCGTGTAACACAGTCGCAAGAGTTCGCTCTTTATCCCAACCTCTGGCGTAGTGAAGCGACAATCCCGGCAAGGGAAGCAACACCTTAAGTGTCTCTTCAAAGACAGGCAAAAAGTCACTAAACCAAGCACGGCGTAACGAGTCCATCTGTTCACCCCAAAGGGCTAGTTCATGCTCCCACACCGCCATTTCCTGAGGTAGTATTCTACCACGCCTGAGCAGTGCATTCCGATGTTTCAACGCACGCCGGGTGCGCTTCCAGATTGCTAAAAAGTCATGTTTCACGTGAAACACGCCCCAGTCGAGAAACTCACGACGTCCGGCTGGAGAACCTTCAAGCAATCGAAAAGCATCTGGGTTAATTAATTGAAGCGGCATAGCCTCTACCAGTTCCGCCAACCGAGCGTTTTTATCTCCCTTTAAACGAAGCTCCAGCTCCCGCTGAGCTCTTAAACGACGCACACCAAGGGTAACCTCAGGCTCACCACTTAAACGCCCGTACAGCGTCATATACGGCTCATCTGTTTGGATCGCGTTTTTTAACTGGCGAGTACGAAAAGAGCGGCCCATGCCAAGAATATGTACCCCCTCCAACAGACTGGTTTTACCGCTGCCATTAGCACCGCTAATGACGTTGATATGCGAAGAGGGCGTCATCTCAACCGGTCTGAGATTGCGCAAAGCGTGGAAATTAAGCAGTGTCAGGCTCATCCTATTATCACCACTTAAAATATCCTCGAAAAAAGGGAGTATTCCAACGCGTTAGCGGCGCTTCTGCTACCAGAAGCGCCGCTAACGTAGCTTGCTTACGTATTGCTGTTACCCGCCCAAAGCGTTTACAGGCGCATCGGCATAACGACATAAAGCGCATCACCGCCGCCGGGCTCTTCCAGCAGCGCGCTACTATTGGGATCGGCCAGGGTAATCTGCACGCGATCTTCATTTAGCACTGTTAGTACATCAACTAAATAGCCGACGTTAAAACCAACTTCCATTGCCCCGCCGTTATACTCAACGGCGATATTCTCCTCCGCTTCCTCCTGCTCGGGGTTGTTGGCCATTACCTTAAGGTTGTTCTCTTCAAGATAAAGGCGCACACCACGGTACTTCTCATTAGAGAGGATAGCAGTACGTGAAAGTACTTGGCGAAGCTCCGCACGCTCGGCAATCAATACTTTATCGCCATTGCGCGGCACGACACGCTCATAGTCAGGAAATTTACCGTCGATTAACTTGGAGGTGAAGGTAAAGTCGCCTGTATGAGCACGCACATGGCTGGAGCCAAGCGTTAAGCTGACAGGCTCATCGCTATCGTCTAGCAAGCGCGACAGCTCTAAAATCCCCTTCCGGGGCACAATCAACTTTTGAGACTGGCTCACAGAGACCTCGATTGGCCGCGAGCACATCGCCAAACGGTGCCCGTCAGTAGCGACCGTGCGAAGCAAATTGCTTTGAATTTCCAGCAGCATACCGTTGAGGTAGTACCGCACATCCTGCTGCGCCATGGCAAACGAGGTCGCTTCTATCAGGTGCTTTAGGGTACCGCGGGGTACGCTAATCTCCTGGCTGCCGTCCGCATCTTCGATATTGGGGAATTCAGCGACCGGGAGCGTCGACAACGTAAAACGTGAACGGCCACTGCGTAGTACCGCGCGGCCCTCTTCAACGGCGAGCTGAATGTCGGACTGATCGGGCAATGATTTACAGATATCCATCAGCTTACGCGCTGGCACTGTCGCGGAGCCCGCCTGATCGACCTGGCTTGCCACCGTGCGGCCCACGAGCTCGACTTCTAAGTCAGTACCGGTGAGCGACACCTGGTCACCCTCTACCTGAATCAGCACATTAGACAGTACTGGCAGCGTTTGACGGCGCTCAACAACACCAGCGACCAGAGTCAGCGGACGTAGCAGCGCCTCTCGGGAAATCGAAAATTTCATCAATACTCCGGTTCTATATCCTGAAAGACCTGCGTATAACAGGCCCGTCCCATGGAATGATTAACTGGTCAACAGGCGCAGTAAATTCTTGTAATCCTCACGAATATCCGCGCTCTCTTCCTGCAATGATTTCACTTTTCGGCAAGCGTGCAACACCGTTGTGTGGTCACGCCCGCCAAAGGCATCGCCAATCTCAGGTAAGCTGTGATTGGTGAGCTCTTTAGCAAGCGCCATCGCCACCTGACGAGGGCGGGCAACTGAGCGTGAACGGCGCTTCGAAAGCAGATCCGCCACCTTAATCTTGTAATATTCGGCGACCGTACGCTGAATATTATCTACCCCTACCTGCTTATCCTGAAGCGCTAACAGATCTTTCAGAGACTCACGAATAAAGTCTTGGGTAATCGTTTTACCCATAAAGTGCGAATCAGCAATGACTTTTTTCAGCGCACCTTCCAATTCGCGCACGTTGGAACGAATTTTTTGCGCAATGAAGAAAGCCGCATCGTGAGGCAAATCGACCTTAGCCTGGTCGGCCTTTTTCATCAAGATGGCCACACGGGTTTCAAGCTCAGGCGGCTCTATCGCGACCGTAAGCCCCCAACCAAAACGTGATTTAAGGCGCTCCTCTACCCCACTGATCTCTTTAGGATAGCGATCAGAGGTCAGGATCATTTGCTGACCACCTTCTAATAACGCATTGAAGGTATGAAAAAACTCTTCTTGAGAGCGCTCTTTTCCAGCAAAAAACTGAATGTCATCAATAAGTAACGCATCAACACTGCGATAAAAACGCTTAAAATCATTAATCGCATTAAGCTGGAGCGCTTTAACCATATCGGCGACAAACCGCTCTGAGTGCAGGTATACCACCCGGGCGTTTTCACGCCGGGTTGCCAATGCGTTCCCCACTGCATGCATTAAGTGGGTTTTACCCAAGCCTACGCCGCCGTATAAAAACAAGGGGTTATAAGCGCCACCAGGGTTTTCAGACACCTGGCGGGAGGCAGCACGAGCCAACTGGTTAGACTTACCTTCCACGAACGTATCGAAAGTAAAATTCGGATTGAGCCCGCTGCCATGTTTCAGACTGCCTTCTACCTGTACCTGACGTTCATTATTACGCCGACTCGGCGCTTCATCGCGCAGCCTATCGATTTCACGCTCATCAGCAATATCGCCGCGTGGCGGCGTATGTACCGCTGGCGATGCTGGCCGCGACGGCGAAGCCGATACAGGATTACCTAAATCACGATGCTGAGGGGCCTGGGCTGCCAAACGGCGACTACCCACCGTCAGGCTGACCTTTGGCGGCTTGGCCGGTGCGAGTTCACGCATCAGCTCACTAATCCGCTTGGCATACTTATCGCTCACCCAATCGCGCACAAAACGATTCGGCGCCAATAAGCGCAGCTCGTTGGACTCTCCTTCTTCTGCCTGCAGCGGGCGTATCCAGGTATTGAACTGCTGTGAATTCAGCTCATCCTGCAGGTTGTCCAGGCACTGTTGCCAAAGCGTCAGTGACACTCATCTCACCATCGGTTGAAAACGGCCGACCATTGTAGCGCCCAAAGCCTCGGTTATCCACACGGGTTTAGCCCTCAATATTGGCCTGTGGACAACTAGCGATGAGCCCATGGGAAAACCTTGTGGAGGGACGGGGATAATCGTTAAATACGTGTCTTACACACGGGTTAATCACATCTCGCCAACACCTTGTAGACGGCTTATACGGGACTTACACACAGATTTTTTATTGTTATAGGCAATTGAAAAATATCGTTTAAAACCACTTATCCACAAATAGTATCCCCACTATTAATAACAACAGGTTTAGAACTACCTATTAGTAATAATAGTGACTTTATTAATGGCTACTCTTTCCGTATCAAGCACGCTGGTTGAGGCGTGATAACGCTTTTATGCAAGGAAAAATTGCACCCAGCAGAGGAAGTCTCTACAATTTCCGGTCTTGAATTGAATCTCCCCGGCTAGTTCCTCACTGGACCGGGCTTTTTGGAATTCACTTTCCGTCCTAAACCACGTGGGAATAACGAGTTATGAAACGCACTTTTCAACCTAGCGTTCTCAAGCGCAAGCGCGCGCATGGCTTCCGTGCTCGTATGGCAACCAAAAACGGTCGCGCCGTCCTCGCACGTCGCCGTGCCAAGGGCCGCAAGCGTCTGAGCGCCTGATCTCAGATTGCGTGTACCGCAGCAAGGCTTTCCCCGGCAATTACGGTTACTAAATGCTGGGGACTTTAGTCACGTGTTTGAGCAAGCCGACCTGAAAGTGCATGGCAAAGGTATGATGGCGTTAGTTCGCTTTAGTACTCGGGGACACCCCCGCCTTGGACTGGTGGTCAGCAAAAAAAATGTTAAGCGCGCCGTAGATCGCAACCGTTTCAAGCGTCTGGTTCGAGAATCCGTTCGCCTTCGTCAAGATCACCTACCCTCTGTGGATATAGTGGTACTTGCGCGACGTGGCGTTCAGGATCTCGATAACGACACCTTGCATCGCCAGTTACACGGCATGTGGAAACGACTACAGCGTGACGCACAGGCGGTGATCGCAGCACCAACGCCTAAGCGTGACACGTGACCTTTGGTGCACCCCTCGCCGCTCGACCTCGGCCTGCCAACTGGCAGGCTTTCGTGTGTCAAGAGTCGAGTAAATGACACTGCGCCATTAGCATGTTCACCACCCAGCGGGCAGAACCCTCATGGACGTAAAACGACTTTTATTACTGATTCCACTAGCCGTACTCGCTTACTTGCTAGTCGTCCAGTGGAATCAGGATTACGGGCAGCCGAATTACGATTCAGTGCCTGAAACGACGCAACGCAGCAATTCCACGTCTCCTAGCAATGCTGAAGATGGAGAAAGCGGCTTAGCGGTGCCGAGCACGTCTTCACAGCAAAGTGCGGTAGGTGAAGGTATTCCTGATACCGAAAGCGAGACATCAAGCCGCGACTTCATTGCCGTGACCACCGATGTTCTGGATGTGCGTATTGATCCACACGGTGGCGATATTGTTTATGCCGCGTTACCGCAGCACAAACTCTCTCTGGATTCAGACCGTAACTATGTGCTGTTATCCGATAACAGCAGCCGTAGTTACGTGGCTCGCTCAGGCCTGCAGCTCGATGGCCAAGCCAGCCGTATCGCGTTCACGCCTGAAAACTCGGAGTATCGTTTAGGCGATAACGATGACGAGCTAAGCGTTGATCTAACCGCTGATGTTAACGGCGTTGAGGTCATTAAGCGGCTTACCTTTGAGCGCGGCAGCTATGCGGTCAACGTCAACTACTACCTGGCCAATAACACCGACGCACCGGTTAGTGCGCGCTTTATTGGTCAGTTGGCACGCGACAATAGCCCTGACCCATCAAGCGGTGTCTCCATGGGTATGAAATCCTACTTAGGGGCCGCTTACTCAACGCCAGATGCACGCTACGAGAAGATCGACTTTGAGGATATTCAAAGCCATAACTTCGAAAACCGTGAAGCACAGGGCGGCTGGATAGCCATTATTCAGCACTACTTTGTGTCGGCATGGGCGCCTCAGCAGGATCAGCAAAACCTTTTCTACGTCACCACCGACTCCAGTAATCGTAACGTCGTAGCCTTTGCTGGCCCCACCAGCACTGTGGCCGCCGATAGTGAAACCACTCTAGGCGCCACTCTGTACGTCGGGCCAAAAGTGCAGGACTATCTGGAACAAGTCGCTCCCAACCTGCAATTAACCGTAGATTATGGCTGGTTATGGTTTATTGCTAACCCCCTCTTCTGGCTGCTGGATCATATCCACGAGGTAGTCGGTAACTGGGGTTGGTCGATTGTCCTGTTGACCATACTGGTTAAGACAGTGCTGTTCCCGCTTTCAGCCAAAGCTTACAAATCCATGGGTAGGATGCGTAAACTCGGCCCGGAAATGCAGCGCCTGAAAGAGATGTATGGCGACGACCGGCAGAAAATGTCGCAAGAGATGATGAAGTTCTACCAGAAGGAGAAGATTAATCCGCTGGGGGGCTGTCTACCTATTGTGATTCAGATGCCTGTCTTCATCGCTCTCTACTGGATGTTGCTGGAGTCGGTTGAACTGCGGCATGCGCCGTTTATCTTCTGGATTCAGGATCTATCGGTGAAGGATCCGTACTTCATTCTGCCGATTCTGATGGGCATTTCGATGTTCGTTCAGCAAATGTTGAACCCGACACCTCCGGATCCTATGCAGGCGAAGATCATGAAGATGCTACCCATCATCTTTACTTTCTTCTTCCTGTGGTTCCCGGCCGGTCTGGTTATTTACTGGGTGGTCAACAACATCATTTCGGTGGCGCAGCAGTACTACATCACGCGCAAAATCGAAAATGATCCGA
Source organism: Vreelandella sp. 2A-K22 (assembly GCF_054065485.1). Taxonomy (NCBI): domain Bacteria; kingdom Pseudomonadati; phylum Pseudomonadota; class Gammaproteobacteria; order Oceanospirillales; family Halomonadaceae; genus Vreelandella; species Vreelandella sp. 2A-K22. The sequence goes on from NZ_JBSUGC010000001.1 coordinate 49,866, forward strand.
GTATCGGCAAAGGCATGAAAACCAAATAGACTGCCTTTGTCATCGCCCTTCAGACCCCCGCCCCGAGCGGGGGTCTGGCGTTTTAAGGTCGACAAATCCAAACTATGTAGATCGATGCTAGACCGATCAAATGCTACTTCTGCCAATTGACTAAGAGATTCACCATGGCCGAACGCCTCTATACGCCTGACACCATTGCGGCGCTGGCAACTCCCCCAGGACGCGGCGGCGTGGGTATTATCCGCGTCTCCGGGCCCACCTGCCGCGAAATCGCTCAAGCCATGGTTGGGCATTGCCCTGCCCCGCGATACGCTCACTACGGCCCATTCCAAGGCGCAGAAGGGAGCATTGATGAAGGCATCGCCCTGTTCTTCAACGGCCCCCATTCGTTTACCGGTGAAGACGTACTGGAACTCCAGGGACACGGCGGCCCGATTATTATGGATATGCTGCTGGAGCGCTGTGTGGTCTTGGGTGCCCGCCTGGCGCGGCCGGGAGAGTTTTCCGAACGGGCATTTTTGAACGATAAGCTCGATCTGGCTCAGGCGGAAGCGATTGCCGATCTCATCGATGCCACCTCACGCTCGGCGGCAGAAAACGCTGTACGCTCGCTCCAGGGTGAGTTCTCGAAGCGCGTTTCTGCGCTGGTGGAGCGCTTGATCGAACTGCGCGTTTACGTTGAAGCGGCGATCGACTTCCCCGAAGAGGAGATCGACTTTCTTGCCGACGGTCACGTTGCCCAGCACTTAAGCAGCGTCCAGCAAGCGCTGAGCGACGTACGCCAGGCGGCAGGCCAAGGTGCACTGCTGCGAGAAGGAATGAGCGTGGTCATTGCCGGGCGACCCAATGCGGGGAAGTCGAGCCTGCTAAATGCGCTGACCGAACAAGATACCGCCATTGTGACGGATATCGCGGGCACGACCCGGGACGTGCTCCGTGAGCACATTCATATTGATGGTATGCCCCTACATATCATCGACACCGCTGGATTGCGCGATACGCCTGATGCGGTGGAGAAAATTGGTGTCGCACGTGCCTGGGCCGAAATAGAGAAAGCCGACCGAGTGCTGCTACTCGTTGATGCCAGCACCACTACTTCAACCGACCCCATGGCCATCTGGCCGGAGTTTGTCGCTCGCCTGCCCGACCAGAGCCGCTTAACCCTGGTGCGTAATAAAATCGATACCAGTGCCGAGCCGGCGGGCATTGATTTATCCACAACCATACCCATTGTGCGCCTATCGGCGAAAACCGGTACGGGTGTGGATAACTTGAAAGCGCATCTGAAGGATGTGATGGGTTTTGCCGCCACCACCGAGGGTCGCTTCTCCGCCCGCCGAAGGCACCTGGACGCCCTAGATCGCGCCATGGCAGCCCTTGATACCGGCCGTGCTCAGTTGGATGGATATGGCGCAGGGGAACTGCTGGCGGAAGATTTGCGCGACGCCCAACAAGCCTTAGGCGAGATCACTGGCGAATTCAGCGCCGATGATTTATTGGGCGAAATTTTTGGCAGTTTTTGTATCGGCAAATAGGGTTACTTTTTTCGACAACTACTCTCCCACCCACCAATCCGCCTGATAGCGGCTATCAGCGCCGAGCAGCGGGGTAATTTCTGCCATCGCTGCTGCCAGGCGTTTATCCAACCCCCAGGGCGGATTGATCACCAGCATACCGCTACCGAACATGCCGTGAGCCTGCTCGCCAGGTTCGCGCAGCAGCAGCTCGCTGCGCCATATCTTGCGTATTCCACTGGCCTGCAGCACGTCCAGCAGCATTTGGTGATGCCCGGCAGGCAGCAGCGGGTACCAGATCATCATCACCGCATGGCGAGCCTTTTCCAGGGCCTGGATAGCAGTGTCAGCGACCTCCTGGTACTCCACCTTGCGCTCAAAGCTTGGGTCAATCAGCACGCATACCCTGGGTGTTGCTACCGGCAGCATCGCTCTAAGCCCTGCCAGCCCGTCGCCATACACGCGCTTGACCTGCGCAGGGAGCGCCTGGCCATTCAAGTGCTGGTGTTCGCCCGGGTGCAGCTCAAACAGGCACAGACGATCGTGCTCGCGCAGCGGCTGGCTCAGCCACCAGGGCGAGCCTGGGTAGAGGGTCAATTCATTATGATCTGGCTGCGCCCCAACAATAGCGTTTAACCAGCTTCCCAGCAGCGCGTCGGTTAGCTGTTCACGCTTCTGCCACAGTGGCCAGATGCCCTCACGGTACTCTTGGAGTCGCTGGGTCTCTTTGGTGGCTAGTGGATAAAGCCCTCTACCGGCATGTGTATCTATATATGTAATAGGTGTTTTTTTACGTAATAGGTAATCAGTGACGGCGTAAAGCGTCAGATGCTTGTGTACATCGGCAAAATTACCGGCGTGGTAAGCGTGTTGGTAGGACAGCATGGTAGCTCGTAAACAGGTGAACGAAAAAAGCCCGCTATAGGAGCATAGCGGGCTTTGAGCGGCAATGCGCAGCTTTAAGAGGCTTACTTAGCCCTGGCCGTTACCGGTAGGCGTCAAGGTAATTTCTACCCGACGGTTTTGAGCACGGCCCTGCTCATTGTCGTTGCTGGCGACTGGCTGAGTAGCACCGTAACCAGAAGTATTCAGGCGCATGGATGAAACGCCGTTCTGAGACAAGTAGCTGGCGACGGCTTGGGCACGGCGCTCAGATAGACGCTGGTTATAGCTCGCGTCACCGGTACTATCGGTGTGGCCAGCGATACTAACGCGGGTATCCTGGTACTGAGAAAGTACGTTAGCAACTTCATTGAGTGAGCCACGCGCTTCACTAGTCAGCTCAGCAGAGTCAAAGCCAAAGGTAACGCCGCTGGGCATATTGAGCACGATATCGTCGCCACGGCGATCGATTTCAATGCGTGACCCCTGTAGGTTGTCACGTAGCTGCTGCTCTTGGCGATCCATATAGACACCAATACCAGCGCCCGCTGCTGCGCCTACGGCAGCACCAATTAGTGCACGGTCACGGCGGCTGGTGCTGCCATCGCCAGACAGAGCGCCTGCAGCGGCCCCCACGGCGGCACCAATCCCGGTGCCCATAGCGGTGCTAGAGCGCTGCGTTTGGCCACCGTAAGGATCCGATGTAGCGCAACCGGCCAGTAGAATAGCAGCCGCCAACGGTGTCAGTAGTCGAGAAATACGCATCACTCACTCCTTGTAAGTCGTCAAGCTTGATGGTTCAAGTCTGTTATTTCAGAAAAAAAGAATTTTTGTAGATTGCTGGTCAATCATCGCTGATCAAAGCTAGCAACTCATTCAAGAATAATAGACCTTGAGGTGATGCACGCAGTTTTTCGGGCATTTGCATCAAAAGTCCTTTTTTCTCGGCGGATTGTAAACGCTCCAGTAACATAGCATTTGGCTGCCCGGTATTAGTTCTCCATGTCTCAAGTGACACTCCGTCGGTGAGCCGTAAAGCGTTCATGGCAAACTCCAACGGTAGCTCATCCGTTTTTATCAGCTGTTTACCGGCTATAAAGCCACGCAGGTCATCTACGCGCTTTAGATAGGCATCTGGCTGGCGAGTTTTCCAGCGCCGTTCAATGAGCCACTCCCCATTTGGGTCAATACGGCTAAGCTTGCCATGGGCACCAGCGCCAATCCCAAGATAGTCACCAAACTGCCAGTAATTAAGGTTATGGCGACTCTGGTGACCGGCACTAGCGTAAGCCGAGATCTCGTAGCGCTTGAAGCCCGCCAGCTCCAGGAGCTGATGCCCTTTATCCTGAATATCCCAAAGCGCCTCTTCCTCTGGCAATACCGGGGGGTGGGAGTGAAAGGCGGTATTCGGCTCAAGGGTCAACTGATACCAAGAGAGATGTTCAGGTGCCAATGCCAGCGCTTGGGTAATATCATCCATCGCCAATTGAGGCGTTTGATCAGGCAAACCGTGCATAAGGTCAATATTAATGTTGGTAAAGCCTGCTTGGCGCGCCTGTGCTACCGCAGTAATCGCTTCATCACCGCTATGAATTCGCCCCAGCGCATGCAGTTGATCAGGCTGAAAACTTTGAATACCCAGCGAAAGACGGTTAATGCCTGCTTTCCGGTAACCAATGAAACGCTCTTGCTCCGTGGTACCTGGATTAGCCTCTAAGGTAATTTCTATCTCTTTAGAGAAGGGTAAACGGATCCGGATCTCTTTCAGTAATCGTTCATAAAATGCGGGGGACAGCAGGCTGGGAGTCCCACCGCCTATAAAGATGGTTTTAATTTCTCGACCAGCCGCCAGGTCAAGATCACTATCCAGGTCTTGTAACAGCGCATCTAGATAGGCGGCTTCAGGTAAATCCCGCGGAGTAAAACCGTGTGTGCCCGGCTCATGAGAATTGAAATCACAGTACGGACATTTACGGACACACCATGGCGTGTGGATATAGAGAGAGAGTGGCGGCAACGTATCAGCCATGCGCCACCTTCAGTAACTCCACCAACCCCTGCAATGCGCGACCACGATGGCTAAGGCGATTTTTACTTTCGCTGGGCAGCTCGGCGACGCTCATACCCTGATCAGGTAACCAGAAAAGCGGATCATAGCCAAATCCCTCCTTCCCTCGGGGATGAGCAAGAATTTCGCCTTCCCAACTCCGTTGCACAATGACCGGCACCGGATCCTTCGGATGGCGCAAATAAACCAGCACACACCAGTAACGTCCACTTCTCTGCCCTTCCGCACAGTCACTTAATGCGGCTAACAACGTTTGGTTATTTTTCTCGTCGCTTCTCGGCTCACCGCCATACCGAGCGGAATAGATACCGGGCGCACCATTGAGTGCGTCTACTTCAAGCCCAGAATCGTCAGCTAATGCAGGTAATCCACTGATGAGACTCGCTTCACGCGCTTTTAACAGTGCATTTTCGACGAAGGTTAGCCCCGTCTCTTCCACATCCGTGACGCCAAAATCCGCCTGGGGGCGAACATCGAACCCCAAAGGTGAAAGTAACTGACTGAATTCTCTTAATTTTCCTGTATTGCCACTGGCAAGTACAAGGGTATTGACGGCGGCCATGGTATGTACTCCTAACAGTAGAACTGCAGTTTACGCGCTCACTGCTGGTATCAAAAGCCATCAAAATGTTACATAACGTATCTAATGATTAGGTAATTAATTTATTGCTTAATTAATAATAAACATTTGTTAAATAACAATATTTTCCATATTAATGAAAATATTGAAGAGATGAAAAATATTTTTACCATATATTTAATAACAAAACTTTACGAAACGTATCTTATGGTCAACACTTCAGTGGTTACCTGCTCACTCTTTCTTTCCACGAGGGCCACCCAATGTCGCAGGAAAAGTCTACCGGAACGGTGTATGTCGTTACCGAAAAAAGTCCCCAGGTTCAGTTGTTCGCTGAGTACTTGAACAAACACACCGGCTGTCAAATTAGTATCCATTCTCCTCATACAGCGTTACCTATTTCCGCATCGGGCAACTTGCTGATTCTCATTGACAGCGATCATATTGGCATTGATGCACTGCCAGAGTGGCAAGATAAGTTACCCGACACGTTAACTAAAACTCCCCTAGCGGCCTTCAATATTCATGATATGGATCACGCCCTTGAAGCACTTTCGTGCGCTCAGTTAAAAGGCGTTTTTTATCGCAATGAAAGCCTTGAGGTAATTTGTAAAGGCATCCACTCGCTGCTTGAAGGGGAGCTGTGGATGTCACGAGATTTAATGGCGCGTTTAATTCTGTTTTATCGCAAATACCAAAGTAATGCTTTCCGCCCAGCCTGCGGACTCACTAACCGGGAAATGGAAATTATTTCCCTACTTAGTGCTGGCTCTTCTAATCAACAAATTGCCGAAAAGCTGTTTGTTAGCGAACACACCGTTAAGTCACACCTATACAACATTTTTCGCAAAATTAACGTTCACAACCGCATTCAAGCGCTCAACTGGATTCATCAGAACCTGGGCCCGATTCTGCCCAATATTGAGACCGCACGCAGTCTTCAACGACATCGTTAGCGCTAATGCGCAAGGGTAACTGTCATGCCATCAATACGCCGTTTGAGCATCGGCTCTTTAACCATAGCGATGTGGATCATGTCGTCTTTAGTACTGGCCAACGAGCCAGTTCCTTCGGACGAAGCGTTGCCCGCTAACGAACAAGCGGCCATCGACGCGATTAATCAGCTCTCAAGCCCTGATGGGCCTGAAGTGCGCGGCAACGCTAACGGGGGAAGTGAGCTGACTGGCGTCATGGTAGACCGCACGATCACCATGGCCGGTAAAACCTTTTATCGTGCCTTTAGCCAACGGGCGATGGATAACCTGATTATTGGCAATGCCACCATCACCATTAAAGAGCGCCCAGATGCCCGATGGGGTAGCCAAATATGGGTAATGGAAGGCAATCGTATGTATTTCCGCACACAGCTCTCCCCAAGAATAAATGAAGCCGATAGGGCGGCTGGGGAAGCCGTGCAGACCGTCGAAAGAGCACTGATTGAACGGCAAATATCCGCAGCGGTATCTTCCGACCAAGACTTGGGGAAAGAGGAGTTATTCTAATGAAATCTATAAAAAATGGCTTAGTCGTAACCGGGTTGTCCGCTTTACTATGCGCAACATCCCAGGCTGGGGATTTAATCTACAAGCCACTTAATCCATCCTTTGGGGGCGACCCCTTTGTGGGCAGCTATTTGCTAGGGAAAGCGCAGGCGCAAGATACAAATAAAGATCCAAATACACGCAATTTTCAAAGCCTATCTTCAACTGAACGCTTGTTACAAAATTTGGAAAGTAGACTTATTTCCCAGCTAATTTCTGACGTCAGTCGTGGAGAGGTCAGTGAAGGAAGTTTTGATAGTGATGAGTTTGGGGTAGTGGTGAGTGATAATAGTGGGCAACTCGTCGTACGCGTTGTTGATAAAATAACTGGTGACGTTACAGAAATCAGTGTGGGTGGCCTATTCAATCCTTAAAAAATAGTTAAACAACAATTCCAAAGAAATTAAAAAAGACAAACCCAACCTGTTTCATCAGGGGAACACCATGAAAATTATTGTATCTATCATACTAGCCAGTTTACTCACTGGCTGTGCAGGTATGGTCGCGACGTCTGAAAACTTGGAAGGTGCACAACCAACTCTCACTCCAAGAGGCGCCACTTACCAAGATCTGGTCTCTTTACCGCCACCGGCAGGGCGCATTTTTGTTTCAGTTTATGACTTTCGTGATCAAACTGGCCAATATCGCCCAGCCCCCGCAAGCACGTTCTCGACCGCTGTTACCCAAGGTGCCGCAGCAATGCTGACCGGTGCATTGGCGGATTCTGGTTGGTTTATACCGCTTGAGCGTGTGGGGTTACAAAACCTGCTTACCGAGAGACGCATTATCCGCGCCGAATTCGAACGCTTTGGTCAGCCCGATACACTTCCGTCGCTGCGTGCTGCCTCAGTGATGTTGGAAGGAGGTATTATCGCTTATGAATCCAACGTACGCACAGGGGGAGCTGGCGCTGAATATTTCGGTATTGGCGCCTCAGGTCAATACCAAGTTGATCAGGTAACGGTCAATTTACGTGCGGTTGAAATATCCACCGGGGAAGTCTTGGCTAACGTAACCACTACAAAAACAATTTACTCTAAAGAGATGCGAGCAGGAGTTTATCGTTTTATCGATTTTCGTCGTCTACTCGAGGCTGAGGTAGGCCTTACCACGAATGAGCCTGTTCAGTTAGCGGTCATGTCAGCGATTGAATCTTCCGTAATTCACCTCATCGCAAGAGGTATTGAAAACCAACTTTGGAATTTAGCACCGGATACAAATATTCAAAATACTATTTTAAGTGAATATCTTAACGCCTCCATACCAATGCTTTAAACGTACTTTTATAAAACACTAAAAAAGCATTAGCGATATTGACTATAGCTGCTCATTGAGCAGCTTTTTTTATTCAAAAGCTACTGGCATTAGAAAAATGGTAAATCAAAAACCACAAACCTAAACAATTATTAAATATAAATTACTACAATAACAAACTAAGTCTTAATAAAAAATATGATAGAAATTATCTCAAATTAGTCCAAACTCAACCCATGAAACAAAAAGATACAATTAGTTTCAAAGGGACAATGTATGCAACTTTCAGACAGCTACAAAATTACAAAATGTAAAGCCAATAAGAACTGGCACTACTCTCTTGTAGCAGCCGTTCTTATGATAGTGGCAATTACTACAGCCGAAGCTAACGATAAATTTTCAACAAATTTAGTAGAAAGTTCACGAGTTTATCAATATGCAGCTCAAGTGGATAACTCAGTATTAGCAGGAAATGTTAGCATTATTCAACAACAAGGTTATAACAACCAAGCTAATGTAACCCAATCACGCTCTTCAAGTTATCAATTCGCAAACTTTTCACATATTAATCAACTTGGCAATAATAACCAAGCCAATATTACGCAAAGTAGTGGTGACAATGTTGGCGTGATTTGGCAAGTGGGTAACGACAACGCTGCCAATATTTCCCAACAAGGAAACAATTTATCCTTTAGGGCTGATATTCATCAATTAGGTATTAGCGGAGATATATCAATTTCACAATCGGGCAGTGGCCAACGCAGCATTAGCGTCGAACAACAAAGTTACTCGGGCAATGCACGACCGGTCGCTATCGATACCTACTGAGTCGCATTTAGCTTCTCAGTAACAACCAGCGCAAGACGATCAAACCAAGGGGAAACACCATGAAAACTCAAATCGCTACTCTCGCTGCCGCCATCGCACTAGTTAGCGCATTTTCAGCTTCTGCTGATCCGCGAGACTATCAAAACTCAACTACAACGCCAAGTGCGAACACTACAACTAAACCCGTGTTCGATGCGCAGCTGGGTATTCGCTCTGGATTAAATGGATTTGACCGTGATCCAACACGTACATCATTAATCCTTCAATCTGGTAACGGTAACGATGCTGAAACTACCCAAGGCGGTAGCAAACAATACTCACGCGTTGGGCAATTGGGTGATGATAACACTTCGTCGGTATACCAAACCGGCGCAAAGCATGAGTCAATTGTTTACCAAATTGGTACTAGCAATGATGCCTCTGTCGTGCAATCCGGTGGAGAGCTAAATGATTCTTATATACTGCAAGACGGCAGTCACAATACTGCAAATGTAAGACAAGTATTAAACTCTGATAAAAGTGACTCCATCATTGAGCAAACAGGTAATGGCAACTCAGCCGATGTTTACCAAACGCTCAGTACTGATGAAACTTGGAGTTTAATTAGCCAGAACGGTAATGACAACGATGCGAATGTAATCCAGGTTAATGCTGACTTAAGTGCATCTTACATTTATCAAGACGGCGTTGGTCATGTGGCGAATGTGGGTCAGTATGGTATGGAGAACGTATCTACTATCCGTCAGAATTCCACCGCCGCAGTAGCTACTCATGTGCAAGTTGGCAATAACAACTCCGCTATCTCTACTCAGTGGTAATAAATCGAGTTCATGTAAACCGCCCCTTAAGGGGCGGTTTTTTTATCACTGTAAGAATGCAAACATTAACGAATCATCAACGTCAATGTCCCCCCTGCCCCCTGAGTCGACGAACGCGACCGGTTACTGCCCTTTTGAATGTCCACCTCTAGCCGCTCATCGTCACTTAACAGCTTTACCGTGCCTTCGAGTTCTGTACCGGTAAAGGTGTATTCAGCAGGTACCGTCCCACTCTCTTCAACGTGTTCGGTGGTTTCGCCTTCATGGGTAATGCGCCAATGGGCGGAAAACGCAGCACCCGGCGAACCGCTCATGGTGATATGGATCTGGGTCATGTCCTGCTCCTGAGGCGACTGTGCAGCCAGCGGGAAACAGGCTAGCAGCCCCGCTGCGCAAATCACGTATCGCCAAGCCGTTGGTCGTGTCATGAGTGTAGCTCTCATCTAAGCCAAGAGCCGCTCCAGGTGAGCGGCTCTTGCAGTATAGCGGGCTTTTAGTTACCTGCCGTTACATAACTGCGAAGGCTTTTTCTGCGGCATCCAGGGTGAACTGAATATCTTCCGGAGTATGAGCGCTGGACATAAAGCCAGCTTCGTAAGCTGATGGCGCCAAGTAAACGCCGTGATCAAGCATCGCGCCAAAGAAGCGGCGGAAGGCATCCGGGTTACAGGCGGTGGCTTGGGCAAAGTTATCCACACGGCTTTGAGAGGTGAAGAAAAGTCCAAACATACCGCCCGCCGACTGCGTCATCATCGGCACCCGTGCGGCATTGGCACGCTCCTGAAGGCCCGCACAAAGGGTGTTAACCCGCTGGGTAAGCGCATCGTGGAAGCCCGGTACCTGTAGTTTGGTTAGCAGTGCCACACCTGCAGCCATCGCCAACGGGTTACCCGACAATGTGCCCGCTTGGTAAACCGGCCCCAGGGGGGAGATGTTTTGCATTATCTCGCGCTTGCCACCAAAGGCGCCCACCGGCATGCCGCCACCGACAATTTTTCCCAAGCAGGTTAGATCAGGCACTATACCGTAGTGGGCTTGGGCACCGCCCAATGCCACTCGAAAACCGGTCATCACTTCATCAAAAATCAGCACGCTGCCATACTCGTTACATACTCGGCGCAGCGTTTCCAAAAAGCCTGGTTGAGGCGGAATACAATTCATATTGCCGGCAACGGGTTCAACAATAATGCAGGCAATCTGATCGCCAATTTCGCTAAAACACGCTTCGACCCCTTCGGGGTCGTTAAACGACAGGGTAATAGTGTGTTCAGCCAGCGACGTGGGCACGCCCGGTGAGCTGGGTTCGCCGTGGGTAAGCGCGCCAGAGCCCGCCTTAACCAGCAGTGAATCAGAGTGGCCGTGATAGTTACCCTCGAACTTAACGATCTTATCGCGGCCGGTGGTACCTCGCGCCAGGCGAATCGCCGACATGGTGGCTTCGGTGCCCGAGCTAGTCATGCGCACCATATCCATGGAGGGGATCATCTCGCAGATCAAATCCGCCATGGTGGTTTCAACTGCGGTAGGGGTACCAAAGGACAGGCCGTTGTCTAATCGCGCCCGTACGGCTGCCAATACGTCTTGGTCGGCATGCCCAGTGATCATGGGCCCCCAGGAGCCGACATAATCCACGTAGCGATTGCCTTCGACGTCAAACAGAAAGGCACCTTGAGCACGCTCCATAAAGACCGGCGGGCGGTGCAACCCTTTAAACGCCCGGACGGGTGAGTTTACTCCGCCCGGTATATGGCGACTGGCAAGATCGAACAGTTCAGCTGATGTAGTCATGGCATCCTCTCGGTCAATGGCGTACAGAAGATAGGATCAAAAACGGGCAGCCCGTGAAAAACGATGTGGCAAACACTGGCCGCTGGGCGGTTGAAAGCCTTGAGACAAACTTTGCCAAGTAAAGTGCTGAGCCTGCTCACAAGCTGTTGGTAAGCGCTCACCAACAGCGAGACGAGCAGCTAGAGACGATGCCAGCGTGCAGCCAGAACCATGGAACAATTCAGGCAAACGTGGCCACTGCCACTGGCGAGTAGTATCAGGCGAGTGCAGGGTGTGCACCACCTGTTGGTCGTTGCCGGGCAGCGGCTCATCCGTGGCAGTGACCAGAATGGCTTGGCACCCCTGTGACATCAGTGCCACCGCACGGGCCGTATCATCGAAAGGAGTGATGATGTCGGGCGTAAGCTGAGCCAACTCAGCGCGATTCGGGGTTAAGATATCCACAAGCGGTAACAAGCGATCAATAAACAATTGTCGCAAAGCAGGTGTGGATAACTCAGTTCCGCCACCGGCCTTAAAGACCGGATCGGCCACCACGGGAATGCCTGGAAAACGACGAATAATTTGCTCCGCTGCGCGCAGGGTGTCTTCGTCAGCGAGTAGGCCAATCTTAATCGCCGCGACCTGCATCTCACTAATTGCCTCGGCCATTTGGCGCATCGCGGTCGGCTCAGCAGGGATCACGCGGGTCACATTATGACAATTCTGTACCGTCAGCGCAGTGGGGATCGTTACCGCCCAACCACCACAGGCCGCAATGGCTTCACTGTCAGCGATCAACCCAGCGCCACCAGTCGGATCATGTCCGGCGAGTACCAACACCACGGGGGGAAGCGGTTGGCGCATCAAAAGGGCTTCACAACGGCAAGCAGAATAATCGCCACGAGCGCAATCACCGGCGCCTCATTAAACCAGCGAAAAAACACATGGCCTTTGGTACAACGATCCTGGGCAAACTGCTTCAAATAGATCAAACAAACGTGATGATAGGCGATAAGCAGAACCACTAGCGCCAGCTTGGCATGCATCCAGCCCTGGCTAAACCATTCGGGCACCAGATAGAGCATCCAGCCACCAAAAATGAGTACCGCAATCATCGATGGGGTCATGATGCCACGGTAGAGCTTACGCTCCATGGTTTTGAAATAGCTGATGGCCTGTTCGTCGCCGTTATCCCGCGCAGTGGCGTGATACACATACAGGCGGGGTAAATAGAACAGCGCAGCGAACCACGTCACTACGGCCATTAAGTGAATGGCCTTTACCCATAGGTACATTGTCGCTCCTTAAAGTGATGAGTCCTTCTTACGGGTATCATTCTCTCGTACTTCATTGTCACGAAGGTCGGCACCACGGGGGTCAGTGTAGTGATAATAACGTTCGATGGCGCCACGGGTGATAATACCTGAAATACGCCGCTGCTTTGGGCGATAGCCATGAACGACGTAGAGCGCCCCCAGAGCGTTATCCTGCAGTTTTAGAAACGCTTCGGAAAGCGTCGCCTGTAAACCAATCGGCGCCAGCTCTAAACGCTGGCCGGGGATTTCCAGTAGATCAATCAGCTCATCCTCAGGCGGCTCATCCCCCTGCAGCGCCTCATCGTGCTCAAGTAGCCAGCGTGCCAATTCAGCGGCTTTTAGCGCCAGCACAGGTTTTTCCTCTGTTGACCGCTCAATCACTAACCACACTGGGTTCTTCTCTAATAAAAGCCGCGCTTGATCAGGGGTGATCATTCGCTCGGTGCGCACCAGTTGACGCTCCATCACCGCAGGCACCGAAACCCGTGAGAGTGCCTGCATCAAAGGCTGCTGAAGCGGGTGAAGCCCGTAGCGCACCGTGCTAATAAAGAAACCTTCACAGCCGGTCAATTGACGCGAGGTTAAGCACGCCACCACCACCGCCAGCATGCCGGGAAGCATGATACTCGGCGTATGGGTTAACTCCAAAAGCGCCATTAGGGCAGCAAGAGGCGCTTGTAACACCGCCCCCATCATTGCGGCCATGCCTAGCATCGCGTAAATACCAGGATCCGCGGCTTTATCAGACCAAAGCCAGCCTCCCAGTAAACCAAACAGTGCACCTGTGGCAGCACCTATGACCAACACCGGGCCGATAATACCGATGGGTACGCCGCCAGCGACAGTTAGCGCTGTAAGCAGTAGTTTGACGATCATCAGCGCCAGCAGCACTTTAATTTCCAGCTGGTTATTGAGCGCCGCCGCCACGCTGTCATAACCGATGCCCTGAACCTGAGGGAACCACCAAGCCACCGCGCCAGTTGCCACACCCACCAAGCCAAGGCGCATCCAGAGCGGCCACAGCATAATCCGCTGGTTGCGTGAAATATGAATAAACAGCCCCGCTAACAGACCAATCACCAGCCCGGTAACCACAATCCACGGCAAGTTGATCAGTGAACCTAGTGCTATCTCGGGGATACGAAAAGCGGGTTCATTGCCATAAGCCAACTGTGCTACCAGCGCACCCATGGTAGAGGCCAAAATCACGGGCATAAAGCTCACCAAGGTGTACTCCATCATCACCACTTCCATGGCAAAGATGACACCCGCGATAGGCGTGTTAAAAGAAGCGGAAATAGCTGCTGCGGTACCGCACGCCACCAGTACCCTGAGACTATTATTGGGCAAACGCATCTGTTGGCCTAGTCCACTGGCCGCCGCCGCGCCCAAATGAATCGCCGGGCCCTCGCGCCCAGCAGAGAGCCCGCCCAATACCACCACAACACCTACCCACCACTGATTTAACCAATTGCGTAACGGAAAACGGCCCTGATGATAGGTAAGCCGCTCAATTACATGGCCAACGCCCAGCTTGCGCGCTGCCGGTTTTTGCCGGTACAGCAGCACACCCACAAGGGTAACCGCCAACATAGGTAGCAGCGCACGCAGCCAGGGCACCATGCTTTCAAACGCTTCTGGGTCGCCATCGGTCATGTAGAGCGCGGCGCCAGCTTCCAATAGCAGCCGAAACGCCACCATCACAGCGCCGGTAATAACCCCCGAGACAAGGCCCAGCAAACAGAGTTGCGGAAGGGCGTCGACATTGGCCAACTGGCGACGAAAACTCTCTAAGGTAAAATCCGATCGGGAAAAACGCGCCACAGCGACCTTCCTTACTCTTGTATCTTTACACTCTTGTGTATCATAGCTGGATACGCTTAAACAGCTTGGTGTCCTATGCTTAAGCTAATAGCGAATTTGGTTTTCTACTCAGCAGCATCCGTAAGGAGTGATTTGTGATTAAGGTCGGCATTGTTGGCGGTACAGGTTACACCGGCGTTGAACTACTGCGGCTACTCGCCCAGCACCCCCAAGTCAACGTAGCCATGATTACCTCGCGCTCGGAAACCGGCGTCAAGGTGTGCGATATGTACCCCAACCTGCGCGGCCATTACGACACCTTGGCGTTTAGCGAGCCGGACGCCAAACAGCTGGGCGACATGGATGCGGTATTTTTTGCCACACCCCATGGCGTTGCCCATGCCCTAGCCGGTGAGCTACTCGAAAACGGCACTCGGGTGATTGATCTATCGGCCGATTTCCGGCTGCGCGATGCTGACGAGTGGAGCCGCTGGTACGGCCAGGCCCACGGTGCCCCGGAATTGTTGCAAGAGGCAGTATACGGGCTGCCGGAAATGCACCGAGAGAAAATCAAAAACGCACGTTTAATTGCGGTTCCCGGTTGCTACCCCACCAGCGTTCAGTTGGGCTACCTGCCGCTTCTGGAAGCGGGTTTGATCGACCCAAGCCAACTCATTGCTGACTGCAAATCCGGCGTTACCGGCGCAGGCCGTGGCGCTAAAGTGGGTTCACTGCTTGCCGAAGCCAGCGAGTCGATGAAGGCCTACGGCGCTTCGGGCCACCGCCACCTGCCGGAAATTAGCCAAGGACTTAGGGATATCCAGCAATCCACAGTGGGTTTAACCTTTGTGCCCCACCTAACGCCGATGATTCGCGGTATTCACTCCACACTCTACGGCCAGCTAACCGCTGAGCCGGGCGACCTGCAGACACTCTTTGAGCAGCGCTACGCCGACGAACCCTTTGTCGATGTGATGCCCGCGGGGAGCCACCCTGAAACGCG
This sequence comes from Vreelandella sp. 2A-K22, assembly GCF_054065485.1. Lineage (NCBI taxonomy): Bacteria > Pseudomonadati > Pseudomonadota > Gammaproteobacteria > Oceanospirillales > Halomonadaceae > Vreelandella > Vreelandella sp. 2A-K22. The sequence goes on from NZ_JBSUGC010000001.1 coordinate 65,243, forward strand.
CAGTGTCAAAGGCATCAACACCTGCCGCTTGGCAGTCCACCGCCCGGGCAATGGCAACACCGTCGTCGTGCTATCGGTGATCGATAACCTGGTCAAAGGTGCTTCGGGTCAGGCGATTCAAAACCTCAACCTGATGTTCGGTTTTGACGAGAACACCGGTCTCTCAGCCCCGGCCTTGATGCCTTAATGTTTTAGTAATTCCCAGGAATAGTTGACCAATTTGCTGGGAATTACCCATAATCACCCCCCAATGCCGATTTATTCGTTCTTAAAGCTCGCGGGAGGTACCCATGAGCGGTGCAGAAGCCTTTGTTCCTACTCCACTACTGCTCTCTGATAGCGCACGAAAACGTATTAATGCGCTGATTGCAGAAGAAAATAACCCATCCCTTAAACTGCGGGTCTATGTAACTGGTGGCGGCTGTTCAGGTTTTCAGTACGGTTTCGACTTTGCCGAAAACGTCGCCGACGATGACACCGTAATAGAGTTCGGTAACGCAGCCCTAGTGGTTGACCCCCTCTCCTACCAATACTTGGTAGGCTCCACCGTCGACTACGAAGAGGGCCTGGCGGGCGCACGTTTTCGCGTTCAAAATCCTAATGCCACCACCACCTGCGGCTGCGGCGCCTCCTTTATGGTCTAAACAGCGTTGGCCCGCAGCGCTCCCCGTGACTTGACGCCCTGACGGTTTCTCGCCAAGGTTAATAGGTCAACAACGGCTTAAATAACGGTTTATAAAGAGCATCAAACGGTAAAAAACCGCTTTGTAACCCGCCATCAGCCATATAAAGCACGGGGAAACTTATGAAAATAGCACTACCACTCAGCCTAACCAAAACAACGCTGGCGCTTGCACTGGGATTGGGCAGCGCCACTGCCGCCATGGCCCAAACGCCATCGGTGAACGTGGCCACTGACCCAAGCTTTGTGCCGTTTGAAATGATGGATCAAGAGACCGGCGAAATGGTCGGCTTCGATATGGATATCATCAACGAAGTCGCCGAACGCGCAGGTTTTGAAGTCAACCTCACGACCATGGAGTTCTCCGGCATCATTCCCGCCGTGCAAACCGGCAGCCAGGAAATCGCCATTGCCGGTACCACCATTACGGAAGAGCGTGCCGAAGTTGTCGACTTCTCCGACCCCTACTACGATTCCGGTCTTCGCATTATTGTGCGTGCCGACAATGACAGCGTCGAAACACTAGAAGACCTTCAGGATCTCGCCGTTGGTACCAAAATTGGTTCCACCAGCTACGACTACCTGCAGCAAGAGCTTGGCGAAGATGCTGACATCACCCCCTTCCCGGGTACTGCCGACATGTACATGGCGCTGCTAGGCCGCAACGTTGACGCGGTGCTCTATGACGCCCCTAACGTTGCCTACTTCTCGCAAACCCGTGGCGAAGGCCGTACCAAGGTTGTTGGCCCGCTATATGAAGGTCAGCAGTACGGCATCGTCTTCCACAAAGGCAGCGAGTGGGTGGAACCCACCAACGAAGCGCTCGCCGCGATGAAAGAAGACGGCACTTACGATGAGATCTACACCAAATGGTTTGGTGAAGCCCCCAGCGAAGAGTGAGTGTAAAACCTCTATAATAGCGTAACGCCATTACAGGGCCGGGTGGCCAAAACCCCCGGCCCTGCTGCGTTGATCATGTGTTTTTTGCCAACTGCTTTTTTGTTTCAGGAGTCTACGCGTGGACGTCAATTTTCAGTTTGATTGGTCGGCGGCGTTTGGGTCTATCCCTTACCTGCTGCCGGGTATTCCCTGGACGCTACTTATCTCATTTGGCGGCTTGGCCATTGGTTTTTTTATCGGCATATTCTTTGGCCTGTTACGCATTAGCCCCCTGCGCTGGCTACGCTGGCCGGCCATCATTTATGTCGAAGTGTTCCGCGGCACGCCGATTCTGGTTCAAGTACTGTTTATTTTTTACGGCTTACCACAACTGCTGGGTGGGCCAATTAACGCCCTGGTCGCCGGTATTGCCGCGATCGCCGTTAATTCCGGCGCTTACATCTCTGAAATCGTGCGTGGCGGTGTGCAGTCAATTGAGCGCGGTCAAGGGGAAGCTTCGCTCTCTCTGGGCCTTTCCCGCACTCAGGCGTTTCGCTACGTTATCTGGCCCCAGGCGTTTCGGCGCATGATCCCGCCTCTTGGTAACCAGGGCATCATCAGTATCAAAGATACCTCCCTGTTTTCAGTGATTGGCGTCAGTGAGCTGGTGCGCCAAGGGCAGATCTATATCGCCACCACCTTCACGGCCCTTGAGGTCTACTTTATGGTCGCCCTGATGTATCTGGCGATCACCTGGACGCTCTCCATCATCCTGCGCCAACTTGAGCGCAGAGGCCTGGCCGGACAATAAGGACACGCGCAATGAGCGAGACATTGAACAACACAACGCAACCAATTGTGCGTATGCAGCAGCTCAACAAGCACTTTGGCAGCCTGCACGTACTCAACGATATTGACCTTACGATTGTGCCCGGTGAAGTTGTCGTGATCATCGGCGCCAGTGGCTCAGGTAAATCGACGCTGATTCGCTGTATTAACGGCCTGGAAGAGTTCCAATCAGGCAGTCTGGTGGTCGATGACAATGAACTGCTGCCCTATGGAAAGAGCACCCAAGCACTGCAAACCATCCGCACCGAAGTGGGCATGGTTTTTCAGCAATTCAACCTGTTTCCCCATCTCAGCGTCATCGATAATGTCACACTGGCGCCGATGAAAGTGCGCGGTTTAAGCCGTGACGACGCGGTCAGCAATGCCAAACGTTTGCTTGACCGGGTGGGTATCGCCGACCAGGCCGATAAGTACCCCAGCCAGCTCTCAGGCGGCCAGCAGCAGCGTGTGGCGCTCGCTCGTGCCTTGGCCATGGAACCCCGGCTGATGCTATTTGACGAGCCCACATCGGCGCTTGACCCGGAAATGATCGGTGAAGTGCTCGATGCCATGCGTGAACTGGCCAAAGAGGGCATGACCATGGTGATTGTTACCCATGAAATGGGCTTTGCCCGTGAGGTTGCCGACCGGGTGATTTTTATCCATAAAGGCGAGATTACCGAGCAGGGACACCCGGAAAAACTGTTCGATTCACCGCAACATGAACGTACTCAATCCTTCCTTGCGCGGGTGCTTAAACACTAGATGTGAACACTCAATGCCCTCGCGTAGACCTGCGCTTGGCACCTAAATAACGCGTTCGCTAATGCGAAATGACGCTTTTTTACCGGCCTGTCGACACGACAGGCCATTTTTTTGCCTGTGGATAAACTTTTTTTACATTAATCGTTTTTATCTCCGCAAGGACTACCATGGGCGTCTCTTAGCGTTAGCTCCACACCCAACGTTGCTTGTTCACAGCTGCGGTAACAACCCAGGTACTGGCCGGTGGATAAGCCGTGGCCAATTGCATCTGTGGATAAGGCGCTATTTCATCCACAGGCTTAGCACCCTTTCTACCCAGGCACTCCCGCCTTCAAACATGTAGAAGTCAACAATATAAGTTGATGAAATAATTAATAATTAATCGCTTATACACAGAAATTGTCCACACTAGTAGTTACAACATTTACAGAACTTCTCTTATTTTATATTTATGTTGTTATTAATAGAGGCGGTTTAGCGATTTGGGGTGTGGAAAAACCTGACGGTTACCCACAGGGGGTTTATACTTGCCGACTCATTGATCTAAGGTGGCTGCGTCTAGAATCGACTGCATTGGCCACATCATCCGTGCCGACAGGCACAAGACGAGGTGTCTCTTGAATTACCCCGACCGCTTTGACGTGATTGTCATCGGCGGTGGCCATGCGGGAACTGAAGCCGCACTGGCCTCTGCTCGCATGGGCTGTCAGACCCTGCTGCTCACCCATAACATCGAAACTCTGGGCCAAATGTCGTGTAATCCCGCGATTGGCGGCATCGGCAAAAGTCACTTGGTCAAGGAAATTGATGCACTGGGCGGCGCCATGGGGCTTGCCACGGACTTGGGTGGTATCCAGTTCCGTGTGCTCAATGCCAGCAAAGGGCCCGCCGTTCGGGCCACCCGTGCCCAGGCTGACCGCATCCGTTACAAGTCAGCGATCCGCGGAATGCTGGAAAACCAGCCCAACTTAACGATTTTCCAGCAAGCCGCTGGTGATCTGATTGTGGATAACGACACCGTACGAGGCGTCGTCACGGAAACCGGCATTCGCTTTCATGCCGACAGCCTCGTGCTGTGTACCGGGACATTTTTGGGTGGCGTGATTCATATTGGTTTGGATCAAAGCAAAGGCGGCCGAGCGGGCGACCCGCCTTCCAACGCGCTGGCTGAACGTCTGCGCGCCCTGCCGTTTCGGGTTGACCGCCTAAAAACCGGTACGCCGCCGCGCATCGATGCCAAAAGCGTGGATTTTTCCCAGTTGGAAGAGCAGCCCGGTGATAGCCCAACGCCGGTTATGTCCTACCTGGGATCGCGGGAGATGCACCCTCAGCAGGTGAGTTGCCACATTGCTCACACCAATCAGCACACCCACGATCTGATTCTGGCCAATCTTGATCGCTCGCCGATGTATTCCGGCGTCATCGAAGGGATTGGGCCACGTTACTGCCCATCGATAGAAGACAAGGTTCATCGCTTTGCCGATAAATCCAGCCACCAGGTGTTTATCGAACCCGAAGGCTTGGATACCCATGAGCTCTACCCCAACGGTATCTCGACTTCGCTGCCCTTTGACGTGCAGATTCAGGTGGTGCGTTCCATCAAAGGCTTGGAAAACGCCCATATCACCCGGCCTGGCTACGCCATTGAGTACGACTTTTTTGACCCACGAGACTTAAAACACTCGCTGGAAACTAAATTTATCCACAACCTGTTTTTTGCCGGTCAAATCAACGGCACTACCGGCTACGAAGAAGCCGGTGCTCAAGGTTTGCTCGCAGGCCTGAATGCCGCCCGCCGCGCTCAGGAGCTGGACGCCTGGTATCCCCGCCGCGATGAAGCCTATCTCGGTGTACTGGTTGATGATCTGATCACTATGGGTACCAAAGAGCCCTACCGGATGTTTACTTCCCGTGCGGAGTACCGCCTGCTGTTGCGGGAAGACAACGCGGATTTGCGCTTAACCGAAGCGGGCCGGGAATTGGGTCTTGTCGACGACACGCGCTGGGCAGCGTTTAGCCAAAAACGCGAGGCTATCGAACAAGAGAGCGCGCGGCTAAGCACCCTGTGGATACAACCGGGAAGCCCAGCGGCTGAGCAAGTGGCCGAAAAAACCGGGGCACCGCTCACTCGCGAGTATTGCTTGAGTGATCTGCTTAAACGCCCTGAATTGAATTACAGCGATTTGGCCAATCTGCCCGGCATTGAGGGCACCCTGGTCACTGACCCAGCAGTCGCCGAGCAGGTGCAGATTCAGGCTAAGTATCAAGGCTATATCGATCGTCAGCAGCATGAGATCGATAAACTCAAGCGCCACGAAGCCACGCCACTGCCTGCGGAGCTGGATTATTTAAAAGTCGAAGGTTTGTCTAACGAAATTCGCCAAAAGCTGGCTGAAGCGCGGCCGGAAACGCTTGCTCATGCGGCGCGGATTTCAGGCGTTACACCGGCGGCCGTCTCTATTTTGCTGGTGCATCTGAAAAAGCGCCGGTTGGTAGCCGCAGCTGAGGTAGTTAACGGATGAGTTCGTTGAACCCACTGTTGAAGACGCTACCTACAAGCGTTGCACCACGGCTCGATCAAGGCCTTACCCAATTAGGCATCGCCGTTGACGAACATCAACGCCAACAGCTGCTAGGCTTATTGGCACTGTTGCACAAGTGGAATCGGGCTTATAACCTCACAGCGGTGCGCGATGTGGACGACATGGTGTCGCGTCATGTGTTGGATAGCGCCGCTGTGTTGCCCTATGTGCAGGGGCCGCGGCTACTGGATGTAGGTGCGGGTCCTGGGCTTCCTGGTATCGTATTAGCGATATTAGCCCCCCAGCTTGATGTAACACTGCTGGATAGTAATGGCAAAAAGGTGCGCTTTCAGCGTCAGGCGGTAATGGAGTTAGGGCTTGAAAACGTCACTCCCGTACAGGCGCGGGTGGAACAGTTTGAAGCCGCCGCTTTTGATCAGGTGATTTCCCGAGCATTTGCCAGCTTGGTCGATTTTGTCACCTTGACCCGCCAGCTACCCAGCGCCGATGGCCAGTGGTTAGCCATGAAAGGCCCGGGGGCGGATGATGAGCTGCGCGACCTGCCCGCCGGTATACGTTTATATCAGCGTCACCTATTGGAAGTACCCTTTGAAGCGGCCCAGCGGCAGCTGCTGATCTTGGATGTTGAAAGCTGAATGTTGAAAGCTGAACGTTGATTCTGACCCCCAGAAGGAGTTGAGTAAGTGAGCCAGATCATTGCCCTGACCAACCAAAAAGGCGGCGTGGGCAAGACCACCTCGGCCGTTAACCTGGCGGCCAGTCTCGCTGCGCTCGACCGTCGCGTACTGCTGGTGGATCTTGACCCCCAAGGCCATGCCAGCATGGGCAGCGGCATCGATAAATACGAGCTCGATAAAAGCGTGCTTGACGTTCTACTGGGCGAAGCAACGGCCGCTGATACGATTGTCAAAAAGCTGGCGGTCAAGTACGACGTACTGCCGGGTAACGGTGATCTCACCGCCGCCGAAGTCGAGCTGCTAGATCGCGATAAAAGCGAGAGCTGCTTAACCAACGCACTAGCTTCGGTCTCGGATGCCTATGACGTAGTGTTGATCGACTGCCCGCCCTCTTTGAACATGCTAACCGTGAATGCATTAACGGCTTCCGATAGCGTGCTGATCCCTCTTCAGTGCGAATTTTACGCCCTGGAGGGGCTGTCGGCCCTGCTCGATACCGTTGAGCAGATTAAGCAAAATGTGAATCCTGATCTTGCCATTGCGGGCATTTTGCGCACTATGTATGACAAGCGCACCAGCTTAACGCGGGAAGTGGATAAGCAGTTGCGTGACTATTTTGGCGACATGCTGTTGAAAACGACCATTCCTCGCAACGTCAAAGTTGCCGAAGCGCCGAGCCACGGATTACCCGTTACGCAATATGCCCGGTTCTCCCGTGGTAGCCAGGCCTATCGTGTGTTGGCGAAAGAGATGATTCGTCGCCTAGCGTTATAAAATGAGGAAAAGCGAATGACGCGTAAACCCGCGCTGGGACGTGGCCTGGATGCCCTGATTGGTGCCGGTGCCCGTCGCCGTGACAGCTTAGAACTTGCCGGTAGCGGCACCCCGTTGGAGCTTTCTGACGCCGCGCGTAGTGCCGCGGCCGATGACGTTAGCGAAGATCGCCTTGAACGTCTGCCGTTAGGGCAATTAACGCGAGGTAAATATCAGCCGCGCCGGGATATTCAGCCCGAAGCGCTAGAAGAGCTGGCAGACTCCATTCGCGCCCAGGGCGTGATGCAGCCCATCGTCGTGCGTCCAATTGGCGTGGATCGCTACGAAATTATTGCCGGTGAGCGTCGCTGGCGGGCAGCCCAACTTGCTGAGCTGGACGTTATCCCGGCGGTGATCCGGGAAGTCAGCGATGAAGTTGCCCTGGCGCTGGCGCTGATCGAAAACATTCAGCGTGAAAACCTCAACGCCATCGAAGAAGCCATGGCGCTCAAGCGCCTGGGCGAAGAGTTTGAGCTTACCCAGCAGCAGATTGCCGACGCAGTGGGTAAATCGCGCACCCAGGTAGCCAACCTGTTGCGCCTGCTGGCGCTAGATCCGGAAGTGCAAACCCTACTCGAACGGGGTGACCTGGATATGGGCCACGCAAGAGCTTTGCTGACGCTGAACAGCACCCAGCAGCGGCAGGTGGCTCATGAGGTGGTCAATAACGATATGACGGTGCGGGCCACCGAAGCGCTGGTGAAAAAAGTCCAAACCAGCCAAACACCAACCAAAACGCCTAACCGTCAAAGCAAGCAGCCCGATGTGGCCAAGCTTGAAACACATCTTGGCGAACTGCTCGGTGCGCCTGTCTCCATTGATCATGGTCAAAAAGGCAAAGGTAAGTTAACGATACGTTATACCAGCCTCGAAGAATTGGATGGCATCTTGAATCATATTAAATAGCAGGCTATTCAATATCACGTAAGAAGCGCACACGTTTTCCCCCTTTGGTCGCAAATCAGCCCTTAAGCGGGCAAAATCGGTGCGACTTCGGTTGAAGGTGTGATAGCGCTTCCCTATAATCGCGCAAGATTTGTGCAGGTTGCCTTGGTTTGTCTAGCTATTAGCTGGTCGAGGTATTGGTTTTTATCAGTGAGGCTGGGCCGGTATGCAGCGATACGAAACCCAGCGTCGAAAAGCCTACATCGTTCGGCTCACGATCGCGCAACTGATGATCACCTTCGTTGGTATGTTGGCCGCCTATCTAGTCGCCGATTTAGAAGGCGTGTCATCGGTTTTTAAAGGGGCGCTGGTAGCCTTATTACCGCACGCCTTTTTTATCAAACGAATGGGGGTTTTACGCGCGAGTAGCCCTTCAAAGGCAGCGATGCGCCTGTTTCGCGCCGAGGCAGGCAAGTTTGGTTTGACGGTGGCACTGTTTGTTGCAGTGTTCGTGGCAGCGCCCCCCTCAAACCCTACTTTCTTTTTTTATGCTTATGTTGCAGTTGTTCTAACGCATTGGCTTACGCCTTGGTTAATGCCAAAAAACGCTAATGCCTAGAAAATTGCACAACTGATTGAGGTGACACATCCATGGCCGCAGGAAACGAAGTCTCAACGACTTACTATATCCAGCACCACTTGCAGAATTTGACCTTTGGCAATCATCCTGAGAACGGCTGGTCGCTGGCGCATTCAGCAGAAGAAGCAAGTGAAATGGGCTTTTGGGCCATTCACCTGGATACCATGGGCTGGTCGATTGCCATGGGGTTGCTGTTTATCTGGATTTTCCGCAAAGCCGGCAAAATGGCCACCACGGGTGTACCCAGTGGCCTGCAAAATGCCGTTGAAATGGTTGTTGAATTTGTCGAGGACATGATCAAAGGAACATTCAAAGGGCATAACCCGATCATTGCTCCTCTGGCCTTAACGCTGTTCGTGTGGATTCTGTTCATGAACACGCTCAAAATTATTCCGGTCGACTACTTCCCCGTGCTGTTCAGCAAGCTGGGCGTGGACTACATGAAAATTGTCCCCACCACCGATGTGAACGCCACGCTGGGTTTGGCACTGGGGGTATTCGGACTGATCCTCTACTACAGCTTTAAGGTTAAAGGCGTGGGTGGTTTCGCCAAAGAGCTGTCATTGACCCCGTTTAATCACTGGGCACTGATTCCTTTTAACTTGGTGTTGGAAATCGTCGCTTTGCTGGTTAAACCGTTTAGTTTGGCGATGCGTCTGTTCGGCAACATGTTTGCCGGCGAAGTGATCTTTATTTTGATCGCCATGCTGCCGTTCTGGGCTATCTGGGTGCTGGATGTGCCGTGGGCCATTTTCCATATTTTGATCGTCGTACTACAAGCTTTCATCTTTACAGTGCTGTCCGTGGTGTATCTAAGCGCTGCACACGAGCATCACTAATCCGAGCAATGCTTGAAACACATTAACCCTTAACCTCAACCCTCGACCTTTAACTTGAAAAACTAGGAGCATTACCATGGAACTTATCTACATTGCCGCTTCCATCATGATCGGTCTCGGCGCTCTAGGTACCGGCATTGGCTTCGCTATTTTGGGTGGTAAGCTGCTGGAATCTACAGCGCGTCAGCCTGAACTGGGCGACCAGCTGCAAACCAAAACCTTCCTAATGGCAGGTCTGTTGGATGCCGTTCCGATGATCGGTGTTGGTATCGCAATGTACCTGATCTTCGTTGTTGCCGGTTAATGACAGCTCAGCCGAGCGTTAAGCGCTCGGTTTTGTTTCACTCCGGTCGCCACGAACTTGTCAGAGGTACATTCCTGTGAATATCAACATGACGCTAATCGGGCAGACGATCGCCTTCGCGATCTTTGTCTGGTTTTGCTTAAAGTATGTGTGGCCTCCGATCAGCAACGCGCTTCATGAGCGTCAGAAAAAAATTGCTGATGGCTTGGATGCAGCCAGCCGTGCTAACCGTGATCTTGAGCTTGCTCAAGAGCGGGCGGAGCAGACGCTGCGCGAAAGCAAGGAGCAAGCTTCTCAGATTCTTGAGCAGGCCAACAAACGCTCTGCCCAGATAGTTGAAGAAGCCCGCGAACAGGCCCGCGCCGAAGGCGAACGCCTAGTAGCGAGTGCACGTTCCGAGATTGAGCAAGAAGTGAATCGCGCTAAGGATGAACTTCGTGCCCAGGTCTCTTATCTCGCCGTTATGGGTGCCGAGCGTGTTCTTGAAGCGTCGGTCGACGAACAAGCCCATCGCAAGTTACTCGATGAGCTTGCTGCTGAACTGTAAGGAGGTGAACCATGGCGGAATTACTTACCGTCGCTCGTCCTTACGCTAAGGCAGCGTTTGAATACGCGCGTGATCATGAGGCGCTTGATAGTTGGTCACAAGCGCTAGGTTTTTTAAGTGTTGCGGTAGCAGATGACGTCGTGCGCCATCGGCTAAGCAGTCCCAAATTAGACAGCGAGCAAAAAGTGTCGCTGCTTGTCGAGCTTATTCCTGAGCAACAGGATGAGGCTTTACAGCGATTTTTGACTGTTTTGGCTGACCAGGGCCGCCTGATGGCGTTGGCCTCCATTGCTGATCAGTTCGAGCACCTGCGTGCTGAACACGAGCAGCGGGTTGAAGTGAACGTCACCTCTGCTTACAAGTTAGATAGTAAGCAGAAGACCAAACTAGCGAACGCGCTTAAGAAACGTCTGAATCGCGAAATCTCTATTACTACTCAGGTGGACAAGTCGCTGATTGGCGGTGTCATCCTGCGTGCTGGCGATACCGTTATTGACGGCTCCGTACGTGGTCGATTGAACCGCCTTTCCGAAGCGCTAACCGCTTGAGTCTGAGGGACATGGCATGCAGCAACTGAATCCTTCCGAGATCAGCGACATCATCAAGCAGCGAATTGAAAAGCTTGACGTCGCATCCGAAGCCCATAATCAGGGCACCATCGTGACCGTTTCCGACGGTATCGTGAAAATTCACGGCCTCGAAGACGCGATGTTTGGTGAAATGATCGAATTCCCCAACAGCATCTTTGGCATGGTACTCAACCTGGAGCGTGACTCCGTGGGTGCCGTCGTGCTGGGTGACTACCTGCAGCTCGAAGAGGGCATGACCGCCAAGTGTACCGGTCGTATTCTCGAAGTGCCGGTAGGCCCTGAGCTGATTGGTCGTGTGGTCGATGCGCTGGGTAACCCCATTGATGGTAAAGGCGACATCAACACCACCATGACCGACGCCGTTGAGAAAGTGGCGCCGGGCGTTATTACCCGTCAGTCCGTCGATGAGCCGATTCAAACCGGTCTTAAATCGATCGACGCCATGGTGCCGATCGGTCGTGGTCAGCGTGAGCTGATCATCGGTGACCGTCAAATCGGTAAGTCCGCCATTGCCATTGATGCGATCATCAACCAGAAAGGCAAAGGCGTGACCTGTGTCTACGTGGCGATCGGTCAGAAGCAGTCGACCATTGCCAACGTGGTGCGCAAGCTTGAAGAGCACGGCGCCATGGAGCACACCATCGTCGTCGCCGCTGGCGCTGCCGATCCGGCTCCCATGCAGTTCCTGGCCGCTTACTCTGGCTGCACCATGGGCGAATACTTCCGCGACCGCGGCGAGAACGCGCTGATTGTGTACGACGATCTCTCCAAGCAGGCCGTCGCCTACCGCCAGGTCTCGCTGCTGCTGCGTCGCCCGCCGGGTCGTGAAGCCTATCCTGGTGACGTGTTCTATCTCCACTCGCGTCTACTTGAGCGTGCTGCACGGGTTAATGTCGACTACGTTGAGAAGTTCACCAACGGCGAAGTGAAAGGCAAAACCGGTTCCTTGACCGCGCTGCCGATCATCGAAACCCAGGGCGGCGACGTCTCCGCGTTTGTACCGACCAACGTGATCTCGATCACCGATGGTCAGATCTTCCTGGAAACCAACCTGTTTAACTCGGGTATTCGTCCGGCGATTAACGCCGGTCTATCGGTTTCTCGTGTCGGTGGTTCGGCGCAGACCAAAATCATCAAGAAGCTCGGCGGTAGTGTCCGTCTGGCGCTGGCTCAGTACCGTGAACTGGCGGCGTTCTCGCAGTTTGCCTCTGATCTTGACGAAGCCACGCGTAAGCAGCTTGAGCACGGCCAACGTGTCACCGAGCTGATGAAGCAGAACCAGTACTCGCCGATGTCGATCGCTGAAATGGCGCTGTCGCTGTATGCCGCCAACGAAGGCTTCCTGGATGATGTCGAAGTGAACAAGGTGCTGGACTTCGAGCGTGCCTTGCACGACTACATGAAGTCTGAGCACGCTGATCTACTCGACAAGATCAACCAGAGCGGCGACTACAATGGTGAGATTCAAGACAGCTTGAAGTCGGGTCTCGAGAAGTTCAAGGCGACTCAGAGCTGGTAATGTCTGGCCCGCCTGCGGGCGGGTTTGCATGCTTTCTGAGAGCCACGAACGAAGGGTAGATCGCTATGGCAGCTGCAAAAGAGATACGCACCCAGATCGGGAGCATTAAAAATACGCAGAAGATCACCAGCGCCATGGAAATGGTGGCTGCATCTAAAATGCGTAAAGCGCAAGATCTGATGAGAGCTAGTCAGCCTTACGCTAAGCAGATCCGCAATGTGGTCGGCCACATTGCCGACGCGAACCCCGAGTACAGGCACGACTATATGGTCGAGCGTAGCGAGGTTAAGCGCGTTGGTTACATTGTGGTCTCTACAGACCGTGGTCTGTGCGGTGGCTTGAACCACAACCTCTTCAAAGCCTTACTCAAACAGGCCAGCGAGTGGAAAAAGCAGGGCGCAGAACAGGATTTTTGCGCTCTGGGCGCTAAGGCCAGCACCTTTTTCCGCAACTACGGTGGCAATTTGGTGGCGGCGAAGAGTGGTTTAGGCGAAGCCCCGACCGTTGAAGGTCTGATTGGCAGTATTAAGGTCATGCTCGAAGCGTACGATGAAGGACGTCTCGACCGGCTTTACGTGGTGCACAACGAGTTTGTGAACACCATGACCCAAAAGCCAGTGGTTCGTCAGCTTCTTCCGCTGTCGCCTGATATGGGCGCAGACGCTGAGCAAGACAACGAAAACGCCCGTCCCGGAAGCTGGGACTACCTGTATGAACCGGATGCCAAGGCGTTGCTCGATAGCCTGCTGGTTCGTTTCATCGAATCGCAGGTGTATCAGGCGGTAGTGGAAAACGGCGCTTGTGAACAAGCCGCCCGAATGATCGCTATGAAAAGTGCCACTGACAACGCAGGCGGCCTAATCGACGATCTGGAGATGGTCTACAACAAGGCCCGTCAGGCTGCCATCACCCAGGAAATTTCTGAGATCGTCGGCGGCGCTGCTGCCGTATAACGCCAAGGGAGCCGACCATTTAAGCGACTCCCGGCAGACAGGTTTCATTTGCAGGTTTTAGAGAGGAACCAAGATGAGCGGACGTATCGTACAAATCATCGGCGCGGTGATTGACGTAGAGTTTCCGCGGGACTCTGTGCCCAAGGTCTACGACGCGCTGAAGGTCTCCGATGTTGAGACCATCCTCGAAGTCCAGCAGCAGCTGGGCGACGGCGTGGTGCGCACCATCGCCATGGGCTCCACTGAGGGCTTGAAGCGTGGCATGGACGTGACCAGCACAGGTGCCGCCATTTCCGTACCGGTAGGTAAGGAAACGCTGGGCCGTATTATGAACGTACTCGGCGAACCGATCGACGAAGCGGGACCGATCGGTGAGCAAGAGCGTATGCCAATCCACCGTAAAGCACCGAGCTATGCCGACCAAGCAGCTTCTAACGAGCTGCTGGAAACCGGTATCAAGGTTATCGACTTGGTCTGCCCGTTCGCTAAGGGTGGTAAAGTTGGCCTGTTCGGCGGCGCTGGTGTCGGTAAGACCGTTAACATGATGGAGCTTATCCGCAACATCGCCACCGAGCACAGCGGCTACTCTGTATTCGCCGGTGTTGGTGAGCGTACGCGTGAGGGTAACGACTTCTATCACGAAATGACTGAATCCAACGTTATCGATAAGGTATCGCTGGTTTATGGTCAGATGAACGAGCCTCCGGGTAACCGTCTGCGCGTAGCGTTGACCGGCCTGACCATCGCTGAGAAATTCCGTGATGAAGGCCGCGACGTTCTACTGTTCGTCGATAACATCTACCGTTACACCCTGGCGGGTACCGAAGTATCGGCACTGTTGGGTCGTATGCCATCAGCGGTAGGTTATCAGCCTACGCTGGCTGAAGAGATGGGCGTTCTGCAGGAGCGTATTACCTCGACGAAAACCGGCTCAATCACCTCCGTACAGGCCGTTTACGTACCTGCGGATGACTTGACCGACCCGTCGCCGGCGACCACCTTCTCGCACCTGGATGCTACCGTGGTATTGGCGCGTTCTATCGCCGAGCTGGGTATCTATCCGGCGATCGACCCGTTGGACTCCACCTCACGTCAGTTGGATCCGCTGGTCGTCGGTGAAGAGCACTACGCCACCGCCCGCGGTGTGCAGAACGTTCTTCAACGCTACAAAGAGCTTAAGGATATTATCGCCATTCTGGGTATGGACGAGCTGTCTGACGAAGACAAGTTGGCCGTTTCCCGGGCGCGTAAAATCCAGCGCTTCTTGTCGCAGCCGTTCTTCGTGGCCGAAGTATTTACCGGTTCACCAGGTAAGTATGTCTCACTGAAAGACACCATCAGTGGCTTCCAGGGCATTCTTGCTGGCGAATACGACGATATGCCGGAACAGGCCTTCTATATGGTCGGCTCCATCGACGAAGCCGTCGAGAAAGCCAACCAGATGAAGAAGTAATCCCGTCCATTAGGGGGATTCGCTATGGCGAATAGCTTTACTTGCAATATCGTCAGCGCTGAAGCATCGATCTTCTCAGGTACCATTGAGCAGGTGATTGCTTCCGGGATTATGGGTGACCTGGGTGTTTTGCCGGGTCACGCCCCGCTGCTGACCGAGCTTCAGCCGGGTCCGGTACGCGTGATTCACGATGGCGGCAAGGAAGAGAACTTCTTTGTCTCGGGGGGCTTCATGGAAGTCCAGCCGAATGTCGTGACGATTCTGGCCGACTCTGCATCACGTGCCAGCGACCTCAACGAGGCCGCTGCCGAAGAAGCGCGTCAGCAGGCGCTGAGAGCCTTTAATGAGAAGTCATCGGAGCTCGATTATACTCGTGCTGCCGCTGAACTTGCCGAAGCCGTTGCACAGCTGCGAACGATTCAGCAGCTGCGTAAAAAGGCGGGTAAAGGCTAATACTCACGCACTTGGCGTGTGTCCAACGCCCCTTAAACCCGCTACCAGGGTTTAAGGGGCGTTTTTTTGTTTGGCAGTCAAATAAGTAAGTATGATGAGTTTGGTCAGTAGAATGGGCTGGGTGATGGATTAGCTCGGTAGCACGACGCTTGTAAGCGCAAGGGGGGAGAATCATGGCACTGAATGATGAAAGCCTACAGGAATTAAAAGCCGAGCTGCTCGACGAGTTGGGTAAGGAAGTGCCCAGTAAATCGGTGCTCTCTTTGCGTTTGGCCGAAACCCGCTCCGCGGATATCGGTGAAGTGCTCGAAGAGATGATCGAGGATGACGAAGAGCTGCCTGCGGCGCTCGCTCTGCTGGATATTCTTTCAGCGGAACGGGCAGCCAATGTGCTGGGCTATTTGCCTGGGGAGAGCCAGCTCGAGGTGGTAGGAAAGCTGGATGACAGTCAGGTTCTCAAGCTGCTCGAAGAAATGGGGTCGGACGAACGTGCCGATCTGTTCAATCTTCTCAATGAAGACCGTCGTGAGGCACTGCTGCGTCGCATGGCTCACCGCGAGCGAGAAGATCTGAAGCGGCTTGCCAGCTACGAAGAGGGTACCGCAGGCGCCATCATGACCTCTGACTATGTCTCCATAGCCAGCGGCATGACGGTGTCGCAGGCGATGATGAGGGTACGCCAGACCGCTCCGGATGCGGAAACGGTCTATCAGCTGTATATCCTGGATAGCGACGGACAACTGATCGGTACCATGTCGCTGCGTCAGCTTATGGTGGCACGCCCCGGCGCCATTGTTGATGACATTATGATCAAGGATGTCATCAGTACACGGGTTGATAGTGCCCAGGAAGATGTCGCCCGTATTGTGGCGAAGTATGACTTGTTGGCGCTGCCAGTGATCGATGCCGATGAACGCATGGTCGGTATAGTGACCCACGATGACGCGATGGATGTTGCTGAATCCGAGGCGACAGAGGATTTCCACAAGGGGATGTCGATCGGCCAACTGGAAGATGGCGTAAGCCGCGTGAAGCTCTGGAGCCTCTACCGTAAACGCGTGTTCTGGCTGGTACTGCTGGTCTTTGCCAATCTGTTTTCGGGGGCCGGGATTGCCTATTTTGAAGAGACCATTGCCGCCCAGGTAGCGCTGGTATTCTTTTTACCGTTATTGATCGGTAGTGGCGGTAACGCCGGGGCTCAGGCAGCCACGTTGATGGTGCGCGGTATGGCGACCGGTGACGTTGGCGTCAAAGATTGGGGCAAACTACTGGGCCGCGAGCTACTTGTCGCCGGGTCACTGGGTATCACCATGGCCATCGCGGTAACGCCTATTGGCATTATGCGCGGGGGAGAAGAGCTGGCAATGGTGGTCGCCTTGAGCATGGTGACCATCGTGCTGTTTGGCAGCCTGTTGGGGATGTGCCTGCCGTTCGTACTCGAGCGCTTTAAGGTCGACCCTGCCACGGCATCAGCGCCGCTGGTCACCACCTTGATTGATGCCTCTGGGGTGGTGATCTACTTCAGCATCGCCACACTGCTGTTGACGGGGTTATAAGAGGAAACAACCAGCGGGTAGTGGCTCTAGCGCATCGAGCTACTGGCGGCGCGGGTGATAAACAGCACCTCGACGTGGCCGAGCCACTCGATATCGCTAGCCAGCGCTTTTAGTTGGCTAGCGAGGCACTGGGGCGGCTGATGCACTGCGTCATCAATGATCAATGATACCGACACCTTATCGTCCAAGTAGTGCAACTGGAGCTCGTTCAGGGTGCGCCACACAGGGTGCTTGTACCAGCGTGCATCCAGGGCAGCCTCTACTTCAGGGCGGAGCGGAAGGCCGGGAAGGCGGCTAGGATCACCCGCCCCGGCGTCGTCTTCGGGGTCAACGTGGAAGATCACGTCGGTCAGTGCGGGGAACTCGTGGCGTAGGCGACGGCTGACTTCGTTACCGATTTCGTGGGCTTCCGACACGGTAATTTTCGGCCCGACCACCACGTGTAGGTCGACCATTACCCAGCCGGCGGATTGCCTGGTACGCAGATCGTGAACACTATCCACACCCGGAACGCTGCAGGCAACATCGTGCATCTGATCCTGTACGTCCTCTGGTAGCGCGGTATCCACCAATTCCCGCGCCGACTCCCACAGCAAGTCCAAACCTACCTTTCCGACTAATAAACCCACAATGATGGCGGCCACGGCATCCAGCCAACCCAAACCAAACTGGGCGCCCACCAAGGCTACTAACACCACGGCAGTGGATAATGCATCACTGCGCGAGTGCCAGGCGTTGGCTTCGAGTAACTTTGACTTTACCCGCTTGGCAACCCGCATGGTGTAGCGAAAAATCCACTCTTTGCTAAACAGCGCGATGACAGTAATCACGATTGCCAGCGCGCCAGGGGCGTTAACGTCGGCGCCGCTAAACAGGCGATCCAGGCTCGACCAAGCAATCGCGCCAGCCACGAAAATCAGTACGCTTCCCAGCAGCAGGGTCGTCAGGGTTTCGATACGGCCGTGGCCGTAGTGGTGGTCTTTATCGGGCTCCTGACGCCCATAGTGAATGGCCGCCAGGACAAAGCCGTCGGTGACTAAGTCTGATAGGGAGTGAATGCCGTCGGCAATCAACGCCGCTGAGCCGACCATAAAACCGATCGCGACTTTGACGATGCTCAACAGGGCATCCAGCCATGCTCCGATGTAGGTAACGCGCTTGGCCTCTTGGCTAAGTCGCGCTTGGTCGTGAACCACTGGCGTATCGATGGTCTGAGTCATGGGTACCTTGCAAGGACGCACGCATTCAATAGACGCCTATTGTAGCGCACTCCTTATATCCTCTATAGCCTCCACTGCTTTCAGGCTGTGAAACGATACCTTTGTGTGTCAGTGGTTGCTAGTCTCAGCAAAGGCAATGGCGGACAACGAATAGGTGGATGTGTATCCTTAAGCGCCATTGCAACCATTAAATTGTTTCTATGCACAGGATTTTTTTATGGATTGGCTCCAGGTGGTGGTGTTAGCGGTTGTTCAGGGAGTGTCAGAATTTTTACCCGTTTCAAGCTCTGCCCACCTAATCTTGGTGCCTGTGCTGACAGAGTGGCAAGATCAAGGCCTAGCCTTTGATGTTGCCCTACATTTAGGCAGCCTCTCCGCGGTGATTATCTATTTCCGGCAGGAAATTTGGCAGATGGTCATTAGCAGCTTGGCTGCGCTCAGCGGCAAAGGAGTGAACGAAGACGCACGACTGGCTTTATGGGTGACGTTAGCGACCATCCCGGTGGGGCTTATTGGGTTACTAATGCACGATGTTATTTCTCATTTTATGCGCTCTACGCTGATTATCGGCTTCAGTTTAATTGGTTTCGGGCTATTGTTGGGGTATGCCGATTGGCGTAAAGAGGGTACGCGCAGCGAGTACCAACTGCGTTTGAGGGATGTGCTTATTATTGGTGGTGCCCAGGCGCTAGCACTCATCCCAGGAACCTCGCGCTCGGGGATTACCATTACCGCGGCGCTGATGGTGGGCATGAACCGAGAAGGCGCCTCGCGCTTCTCTTTCTTATTATCAATCCCGGTGATTGTGCTGGCAGGTGGCCTAGAAGCAGTAGGGCTGTTTAGCGCTCCACAGTCGATTGATTGGATCGCGATGTTGGCGGGCACCCTGTTATCGGGAGTAAGCGCGTATTTGTGTATTCACTACTTTCTGGTGGTTATAAAAAAATTGGGAATGCAGCCCTTTGTGATTTATCGCGTGCTGTTCGGCGCCTGGCTGCTGTGGTTCTTTTATTTTTAGGATAAAGCAACGATGAAAAAGGCTGTTGAACGCACAGCAAGGTGGGGACGTGCACTGATCGTAACGGGCTCACTGCTGGGCTTGGGGTTAGGCGTGGCAGGCTGCTCAGAGAGTGATCGACCGCTGGAACCACCGGTACGCTTTGATGGCAATATTTTCGGCACCTTCTACCAGGTGACCATTATGGATCCGCTTACTCAGGGCGAGTCTCTTGAATTGGAAGAGGGCTTTAAAGCAGAGCTGGAGAGCGTTGATCAGGCGATGTCGACCTACCGGGATGACTCGGAGCTGATCGCCTTCAACGAAGCGCCTTTAGATGAGTGGCAGCCACTCTCCAATGAGCTTATTGACGTGCTTGCGATTAGCCAATCCGTCGCTGAAGCCAGCCACGGCGCTTTTGATATTACTGTAGGCGACCTGGTCAATTTATGGAGCTTTGGCCCCGGTGCACGGCCTGAAACCGTCCCTTCCGACGATGCCCTGTCCGAGGAGCTTGCCCAGGTAGGCATTGATGCGCTAGAAATCGACACCCAAAATATGCAGGCGCGGCGTACCCGCGATGTGTTTGTCGACCTTTCCGGCGTGGCCAAAGGCCATGGAACTGACCGCGTAGCTGCTTACCTGGAACAGCAGGGGCTGGAGCACTACTTAGTCAATATTGGCGGAGAACTGATCGCCCGCGGCCTGCGTGATGAGGAAGAACAAACGCCCTGGCAGATTGGCATTGAGGTGCCTGAAAATGGCCGGCAGCGTGCTCAGCATATTATCCCGTTAGAGAGTATGTCGGTGGCCACCTCGGGTGATTACCGCAACTATTTTGAAGTGGATGGCCAGCGCTTTTCCCACACCATTGATCCGCGCACGGGGCGGCCGGTGACCCACCAGCTTGCCTCGGTGTCTGTTTTCCATCCCTCCAATGCCTGGGCAGATGCCTGGGCGACGGCGCTACTGGTGGTTGGCGAACAGGAGGCGATGCAACTGGCCATTGAGAATAACCTTAAAGTGCTTTTGCTCGTGCGTGATGGCGAGCAGTGGCGCAGCATTGCTAGCCCGGAATTTGTTAATTATTTTGGGGAAACGCTGGTTAATGAGTTGGGCATTGAACAACGACGAGCCCCAGCGACCAACAGCCCCGCCACAGACAGCCCGGCGCCCGCTGACCCATCAGTAATAGGTGAATAGTATGCAAGAACTGGATATTGTCATTCTCGCCGCGGGTAAAGGCACGCGGATGCGTTCACAAATTCCTAAAGTGTTGCATCCCTTGGCCGGCAAGCCAATGGTGCAGCACGTGCTGGATACCGCTTCAGGGTTGCAGCCGGATCGCACCCATGTCGTTATTGGCCATGGCGCTGACCAACTGCGCGAAGTGCTGGCAGAAAAGCCTGTAAAGTTTGCCGTTCAGGCCGAGCAGAAGGGCACCGGACACGCGGTGGCGCAAGCGCTCGAGCAGTTAGGGAGCGGTAAGGTGTTAATCCTTTACGGCGATGTACCGCTGCTGCAGCGGGAATCCCTGAGCGAGCTGTTGGCCCATGTGGATGAGCAGCACATGGGGCTGTTGACGGTAACGCTAGCTGACCCCACGGGCTATGGGCGAATTGTGCGTGACGACGCAGGCGAAGCAGTGGCGATTGTTGAGCAAAAAGATGCCAGTAGCGCCGAGCTTGCAATTACCGAATGCAATACCGGTATTATGGCCATGACGAGTGCCCAGCTTAAACGCTGGTTACCGCAGCTCTCCGCAGAAAATGCCCAGGGTGAGTACTACCTGACCGATGTAATTGCCATGGCCGCAGCGGAAGGCATCAAGGTATGCACTGCCCAACCGGCCTCCGCTGTTGAAGTGGAAGGGGTTAATAATCGAGCGCAAATGGCCCGCTTGGAGCGCGTTTATCAACGCCAGTTGGCCGATAAGTTAATGGCACAAGGAGTGGCACTTGCCGACCCCGAACGGCTCGATGTGCGCGGGCATTTGACCTGCGGTCACGATGTGTTTATCGACGTGGGTTGTGTATTTGAAGGCGAGGTTGAACTAGGTGAGGGCGTACGAATTGGCCCCTACTGTGTGATCAAAAACAGCACCATTGGTGCAGAGAGCGTGATAGAACCCCACAGCGTGATAGACGGCACCGTGGCAGCTGGCCTGAACCAGGTTGGCCCCTTTGCGCGACTTCGCCCAGGGACGCGGTTGGCGGTAAAAGCCAAGGTGGGCAATTTCGTTGAAACCAAAAATGCCGATGTGGGTGAGGGCAGTAAGATCAATCACTTAAGCTATGTCGGTGATGCCCGATTGGGGCGTGACGTGAACGTGGGAGCAGGCACGATCACCTGTAACTACGACGGCGCTAACAAGCACCACACCGATATTGGTGATAACGCCTTCATCGGTTCGAACACCGCCTTGGTCGCACCTGTTTCGGTAGGCAAAGGCGCTACCATAGGGGCTGGATCTACGATTGCTAAAGATGTCACCGACTACGCGTTGGCCGTTACGCGAGGCCGTCAGCTAGAAAAAATTGATTGGCTGCGTCCCAGTAAAGTGACAAAGCCATAGGGCGGGAAGGAAGCAATTAAAGAGGGCTCTTGAGTCAGCTCTTAAAACAGCGCTTAAAATCGTTTTTAAATGGTGCTAAGAATCATTAAAAAGACGTATTTATAATCAATGGTTGTCGTTCTACCGTTCAATGGGTTGGTCGAGTAGCGTTTGTGAAGAGCTCTGGTTGATAAACTAGGAGAGTGATTATGTGTGGCATTGTAGCCGCCGTTGCCCAGCGCAACGTCCAAGAAATTCTATTAGAAGGACTAAAACGCCTGGAATATCGCGGCTACGATTCAGCCGGTATGACGGTGTTCAACGACGGCGTATTAACCCGCCATCGTGCGCTTGGAAAAGTGGCGGCGCTTACCGCTCAATTGGATAAGGCCGCGCTACCGGGTTTTTCGGGTATCGCGCATACCCGCTGGGCAACCCACGGTAAACCCTCTGAGGCCAATGCGCACCCGCACCACAGTAGCGATCAGGTTGCCGTTGTGCATAACGGTATCATTGAGAACTACGAGGCTATAAAAGAGGGCCTCCAGCGCAGTGGCTATGCGTTTAGCTCAGAAACCGACACCGAAGTAATTGCTCACTTACTCTCCGAAAAGCTGGCTGATGGGCTCACCCTGTTTGATGCTACCCAGCAGATCGTTAACGGCTTAGGCGGCGCCTACGCACTGGGCGTAATGTGTGCTCAAGAACCTGGCGTGGTGGTTGGCGCTCGCCAGGGTAGTCCGCTGGTGGTCGGTGTGGGGATTAATGAGGCCTTTTTAGCCTCTGACCCGCTGGCGCTGCTGCCGGTCACAGATCGTTTTATTTACCTTGAAGAGGGTGATTTGGTCGAGCTGCGCGAGCAGGGTGCCATTCGCATAGTGGATCGCCACGGTAACGACGTCGAGCGCCCTATTCATACCTTTGAGCACGGCGATGGCGCGGCCAGTAAGGGCGATTACCGCCACTATATGCTCAAAGAGATTTTCGAGCAGCCAACGGTGATTGAGGCGGCACTAGAGGGGCGGCTGAGCGCTCAAAGCGTGTTAATAGAGAGCTTTGGCCCCGATGCGCTGGCGCTTTTCCAGCGCACTCGCCACGTGCATATCATTGCCTGCGGCACCAGCTACCATGCGGGGCTGGTGGCGCGCTATTGGCTGGAGCGTTATGCGGGGGTGCCGGTGCAGGTCGAGGTGGCCTCTGAATATCGCTACCGCCACCCGGTCGTGCCCGAAGGCACGCTGTTTGTCACCCTCTCCCAGTCCGGCGAAACCGCTGACACCCTGGCTGCTTTACGCTTTGCTAAAACCCTCAATTATGTGGGCTCGCTGGCGATTTGTAACGTGCCCGGTAGTTCGCTGGTGCGGGAGTCGGATATGTCTCTGATGACCCGCGCGGGCCCTGAAATTGGCGTTGCTTCGACCAAAGCTTTTACCACTCAGCTGGTAGCGCTTATGCTGCTAACGCTTTCAGTCAGTAAAGCTAAAGATCAAGCCGAATATCCGGATATTATCGCTGCGCTGCGCACGTTGCCGGAGGTGTGTCAGCGGGTGTTGGCGTTGGATAGCCAGATCGAAATACTTTCCCAAGCGTTTGCAGAGAAACATCATGCACTCTTCTTGGGGCGCGGGGCTCACTATCCGATTGCTCTTGAGGGGGCGTTAAAGCTCAAAGAGATTTCCTATATTCATGCCGAGGCGTATCCCGCAGGGGAGTTAAAGCATGGCCCGCTGGCGCTAGTGGATAGCGAAATGCCAGTGATATCGGTCGCCCCCAACGATGATCTGCTTGAAAAGCTAAAATCCAACCTTCAGGAAGTCCGTGCCCGCGGCGGCAAACTGTTTGTGTTCGCCGATGAAAGCGTGGGTATCGACGTCCAGGAAGATATTCGTGTGCTGACCCTGCCACACGTGCACGAAGCGCTGGCGCCGCTGCTATATACCCTGCCGCTACAGCTATTGAGTTACCACGTGGCCGTGCTCAAAGGTACCGATGTTGACCAGCCGCGTAATCTGGCCAAGAGCGTGACGGTGGAGTGACGACGACGCCAAACCTTGTGAGTAGTTGAACTAATAAAAACGCTTTACGAGATGCGGCAATAAGTCGCATCTTATGCGCAACCGTTGCGTTGCAGCATGTCATTAGGGTGCTTATGATCGTGGCGGTCTTTTTCCCTTCTGATTGGATAACATCGCCATGAAACCACCAAACGTCCACGTAACCCGGCATTATGCTAGCCGGGTCGCTTGGTTGTTGCTCGCCTGCACGCTTTTTGTTTTTCCCTCCCTCTCTTATGCCGCCGCCGGGCCGCTCGATCTTACTCTTTCGCTTGCCGGTATCTCTTCTGTCGTGATCTTCGTGCTCGCTTATGCGTTGGTGATGAGTGAAGAGCTACTGCATATGCGTAAGTCTAAGCCGGTGCTGGTTGCGGCAGGGCTTATCTGGGCGCTAGTGGCCTGGGTCTATGTACAAGCGGGGATGCCGGAAGAGGCGGAAACCGCCTTCCGTGAAACACTGCTTGAATACGCTGAGCTACTGCTGTTTTTGCTGGTGGCAATGACCTATATCAACGCCATGGAAGAGCGTCGGGTATTTGATGCGCTACGTTCTTGGCTAGTGCGTAAAGGCTTCAGCTATCGCTCCTTGTTCTGGATTACCGGTGTCATGGCATTCGGTATTTCGGCGATTGCCAACAATATGACCACCGCCATGCTGATGTGCGCCGTGGTACTCAAAGTGGCCGAGGGTGATAATAAGTTTATCGGCCTTTGCTGTGTCAATGTGGTGGTAGCTTCTAACGCGGGTGGTGCTTTTAGCCCATTTGGCGATATCACCACGCTGATGGTGTGGCAGGCGGGCCAAGTACCATTTGAAGGCTTCTTCGCGCTGCTGCTTCCGGCGGTGGTTAATTTCATGGTGCCTGCGGTTATCATGAATTTCTTTATCGTCAATCGTCAGCCTGCTTCGCTTAAAGAGAATGTCTGGCTCAAGCGCGGCGCACGGCGAATTATCGTACTGTTTTTGATTACCGTGGCCATCTCGGTACTGTGCCATTCTATCCTCTACTTACCGCCTGCCATGGGCATGATGTTTGGTTTAGGCCTGCTGCAGTTCTTTGGTTACTACCTACGCCGCAGCCTGCCGCGTTCGCTTGAACGCAAGCGTGAGCGCTACTCCCGCCGGGGCGATTGGAAGAAGCTGGAGCAGCTGGGTAGCGTGGTTCCCTTCGATATTTTCAGCCGTATCGCTCGTTCCGAGTGGGATACGCTGCTGTTCTTCTACGGGGTTGTAATGTGTGTGGGTGGCCTTGGCTTTATGGGCTACCTCAGCCTGCTTTCCGAAACGCTCTACGGCAGTTGGAACCCGGTGTGGGCGAACGTGGTGCTGGGGCTTATCTCGGCAGTCGTGGACAACATCCCGGTGATGTTCGCAGTACTTTCCATGGCCCCGGATATGACGGAGGGTAACTGGCTGTTGATTACCTTAACCGCAGGCGTGGGGGGGAGTTTGCTCTCTATGGGCTCAGCCGCGGGGGTTGCCCTTATGGGGCAGGCGCGAGGTATTTATACCTTTGCCGTACACCTTCGCTGGGTACCGGCAATATTGCTGGGCTATGCCGCCAGCATTGCGACGCATCTTTGGATTAACGGCGCGTTGTTTTAAACGCTGTATAGCAAACTGAAAACGCCCCTCACTGAGTAACCAGTGAGGGGCGTTTCTAGATGTAAATTAAATGGGTTAGCGATCGGTCGTTATAGATCGTGGCCAGTTATGACTTGGCAAATATCAGCGAAGCTTTTCGCCATAGGCACCGGGTTGATTTCTTTACCTACCGCGCTCTGTATATCACTGGCTGAGATAATGCCGCGAATTCTAAGTTCGTGGTTATCATTTTGCTCTGTGATTAACAGGTGTTGATCGGTCACGGCTTCCATCGACAGCACCAGATCCTCAATGGTCAGCGATGCCAGCTGGGCGATGGTCATGGCGCTAAGCTTGTGCCACGGGGTCATGATCATTTCAGCGGTCACTTCTTCGCGGCTGAGGTTACGCTGCTGCATGGCGATGTTGATACGCCGCGTACCAATCACTTCTTTTGAGTTAATAATTCCGATGCAGTGCGCTTGGTGATCCATCACGAACAGCAGTCTTACACCGCTATAACGCATCTTGAGATGCGCCTCGTCGATAGGCGTGTCGGCATCAACGGATTGAGGCATGACTTGGGAAAAGTCGGTCAGTACCGTCATCGCTGGGCTAGTAGGCAGTAGCCGCCGCGCAGTTGGCTTGGCTAGCAGTGGTGCTGAGCCTAGTTGAATTAAGGGTTTAGGTGAAAAAGTCACTTGGTTCATCAGGGTACCTCCATGTGGAGAAAAGAGGGAGCCGTGGGTGTCTGGCTCGCCTTGCACCTCCACAGTTGCACGCAATTCTTATCGCAACCTTAAGAGACTCATAAAACTCAGCTTAGCAAGAAAAGAGGGTGCTACTCCTCTTTTAGGCGCTGTAAAACAATACGCACACGCAATCCCCCACTGAGGGCATCATCAAGCTGAAGGGTGCCGCCATGGCGTGTGACCAGCCGCTCAACGATGGAAAGTCCTAATCCTGAACCAGCACTGGGGCCCGAGCGTTGAAAGCGCTCAACCACTTTTTTGCGTTCATTGATTGGTATCCCCGGGCCTTGGTCATCCACCGTTAATTGAAAGCTTTGTGGCGTCGTCGCTAGGGTGATGCTGATGACACTATGGTTAGGCGAGTGTTGGATAGCATTACCGACTAGATTCTGTACCAGGGTTTCAATGGCACCGGGCTCTTCTAATATCGACCAATCTGCCTGCTCATCTGCATTTAACAGTAGTTGCTGTTCGCGCTCAGCGGCCAGCGGCGAAAGCTTGGCCAGGGTCTCACGCACTTCACTAAGCAACTGGCTAGTGCGGTATTCAGGCTGCGACTCCTCTTCAGGCTCCAGGCGAGCCAGCGTTAAGAGTTGGGTAACCAAGCGCGTGGCCCGTGCAACGCCGCCGCGAAGGTGACTGAGCGCCTCCTGACGATCTTCAAGATTGTCGGCAGTCAGGGCATTCTGGGCGTGTAGATCAAGCACTGCTAACGGGGTACGTAATTCATGCGCGGCATCGGCAATAAAGCGCTTTTCACGCACGCGCATTATGCGGATTCGCTCTAACAGCCGGTTGAGCGCACCGGCGATAGTATCTAGTTCCTGGGGCAGTGGGCTGAGGGTGAGGGGCTGTAAATTATGCGGATCACGATTGCGAATTTGCTCGGCCATGCGCAACAGTGGTACCAAGCCCCAGCCAATCGACCACCACAGCAGGGCGGTGAGTAGCGGCAGGCCAATCAGGTCGGGCAGTAACGTGCGCAATGCTACCGCCCTGATCAGCTCCCCGCGAACGTCTTCGCGCTCGCTAACCACAATCCGCTGTATGGAGTTGGGGATGTCGAGTACATAAATGCGCCATTGGATCTCATCAATAGACTGACTAGTGAAACCCAAAGGGAGATCGGCCAACGGCGACTCAGGGGCATTAGCTGAGCGCAACAGGAGGCGGTTCCGTTCCCATAGCTGAAAGCCCAGCTGGCTATCCGCCCGGTAACCTGCAAAGCGTCGATCAGATCTCGCCGTTTTGCCTAGAGCGCTTTCTAGGCTGTTGAGCAGTACACCCCGGGCTTCATCTGGCAATGGTGCTTGCAACAAACCTTCTAATAAGCGCGCATTTTGCTCAAGACTGGCATCGTACAGTGCTTCAATTTCATGGGCAGCGTAGCGATAGCTGATAAAGCCAATCACCAGCATGCTAATGCCAAACACCAGCAGCGCTAGCCCCAGAGTGCGTTGGCGGATAGAGGTCATGAGTGCTGATCCTGATCCGTTTTATCCATTACGTAACCAATGCCGCGTAGTGTGCGAATCAGGTGAGGAAAGAATTTTCGCCGAAGGTGGTGCACATGTACTTCAATGGCATTGCTTTCTACATCTTCATCCCAGCCATAGACCAAGCGCGTTAGGGTATCGCGGGTGAACACTCGCCCAGGGTGACTCATAAACTCTTGCAGCAGGGTTAATTCCCGTCGTGATAACACCACGGGTTTCCCCTGGTAGCTAACCTGCATGGTTAACGGATCAAGGCGAATACCTCGGCACTCTAGGGCGCTGTTTACCTGGTCACTGCTACGTCTCAACAAGGCTCTCAGGCGGGCTTTTAATTCAGCGACCTCAAACGGCTTGGTTAAATAATCATCGGCACCTGCATCCAACCCGGCGATACGTTCATCGACGGCATCGCGAGCGGTTAATACCAAAATGGGCACGCGATTGCCCAGCCGCCGCACGGCTTCCAGTACCTGCATACCATCCATACGCGGTAGCCCCAGATCGAGAATGACCGCATCAAAAGGTTCACCTTCCTTTAACGCGGCCAAGGCGCTAACGCCATCACTCAGGTGATCCACCGTGAAATTCTCGGGCTTTAATGCCAAGCGAATGCCCGAGGCTAAGCTCGGATCGTCTTCTACCAACAATATACGCATGGCGGGATGGTTACTCCTTTAAATCATTCGCTGCCATTAACCTTTGAAATAAGCACGGATAAGGGTGGCGTGCAAAGGCTTAGGCCGTCAGGATGAGGTTATAAATTGTAGGCTAATAACGTAGCACGCTTTATTACTTCTTCGGAGCTCGGCATTTGATTGATCAGCCATGACGTCTAGTTACCCCTCAAATAGCCCAGAGGTAGTACTTTGCCCGCCAGCACGGCGTCGCGAGGCACTGCTGCAGCTGGCTGCTGCTCATGACCCTGAACAGCAAGCGGCACTGAGCGCTGCCGTAAAGGCAATGTACAATCAACCAGATGTCCAGTGGGATGGGCTATGGATAACTATTGAGGCAGGCCAGTTAGTGAGCGCCATCTGGGTACAACCTCTGCCCATGAATATGGCGCAGCTATGGTTACCCAAGCCGTTGCCCAGCGAGCAGGGTGTGCATACTAGCGCGCTATTGCGTGCGGCCAATGCATGGGTAGAAGCCCACAATATTCGCTTGTGCCACTTGGAGCTGTCATCCCAGGCGCCCGTATCAGAAGCGCTGCTACGTGAGCATGGCATGCAGCGTTTGGCTTGCTTGGATCATTTAACCGGCAGTAGCCGCTACCGCTTAGCGATGAATGAAGCGCTGCCGCTTTCACTGCAGCCGCTTTGCGAGTTTTCTTGGGCGGAACAGCTGAATCTGCTGGCCGCAGTGGGTCAGGGTTCGCTGGATAGCCGACCCCTGCGCGACGTACTCTCAGTGGAAGAGTTATTGAATGGGTTTTATCAGCAGGATCCCCAAGCGCCACAGCACTGGTACGCAGTGGGCTATCACGAGGCTGTGGTGGGTGTGCTACTGCTTGCGCCGCGCCCTGCGCTAGGCCGTTGGGAGCTAATGTTAATGGGACTAACACCGAATTGGCGTGGCAAAGGCTTGGGGCGCTCGTTGTTAAATAAAGGCCTCGCGCTTGCCCAGCAGGCTGGCGTGCAGGAGGTCACGCTGGCGGTAGATGACATAAATTTACCGGCTAAACGGCTTTACCAGCAGGCGGGTTTCATACGCTATGCGCAGCAACGTTTATTCGCCTGGAAAGGCAGTGGTGAGAGGAGGAGTTTGCCAAATTAAGCTGCCAATAGTAGTCAACGGTTGAATAGGCGCGCTTAGTAGCATTTTCTTGCGCTTTGCGTTGCCGTTATACTAGTCCTATATGCACGTCTTGGCGTCTCAGCTGCGCACCGTCGATATTGGCGCTGCCACGCACAGGGGTTGAGGATAAAAGTTTGATGACAATACTCAAGAGGTGGTGAGAGTGAAAGCTAAGCTGATCATGAGCGGGCTGGCGGCCCTCGGCTTCATGGCGGGCACATCCAGTGTTTATGCCCAAGATGACGCCGCACGTGATGCGATTGCCGAGCGTTTGGCGCCGGTGGGTCAACTCTGTTTACAAGGCCAAGACTGTGGCACCGCAGCGGCACCTCCTAGCGATAGTAGCAGTGGCGGTGATATCGACGGTGAGGGCATCTACGGTAATGTATGTAGCGCCTGTCATGAATCGGGCGCTGCGGGCGCACCTATTCGTGGTGATGAAGAGGCCTGGGCTGAACGTGCTGAACAAGGCTTCGCCACGCTGCTAGATCACGCTATTAACGGTATTGGCGCCATGCCGGCGAAAGGCGGTAACCCCAACCTTTCCGATGAAGAAGTGGAAGCGGCGGTCGCCTATATGGTTGAGCCGGTTATGGAAGTGCCCGAGTTGAGTGGCGGTGACGAAGCTGCTGCCGATGAGGCCGCTACCGAAGAGACCGCCGCTGCTGAAGGTGAAGCGGCAACTGAAGAAATGGCTTCTAATGACGATGCAGCGAGTGAAGAAGACGCGGCAGCAGTTGAAGAAGCCAGCGGTAGCAGCGACTTAGACGGTGAAGCCCTCTACGCAAGCTCTGGCTGTGTGGCATGTCACGATAACGGCGTTGCTGGCGCACCGACAATTGGCGATTCAGAAGCTTGGGCGGCGCGTTTAGAGAAGGGGGCTGATGAGCTCTACGCCAGCGCCATTAACGGTATCGGCGCTATGCCAGCCAAAGGCGGTAATCCCAATCTTTCCGATGAAGAAGTGATGGCCGTTGTCGATTATTTAATGGCTGAAGCCCAGTAAAGTAAGCAGCAATGATTTAGCTTGGTAAATTTATCCACAGGGTGTTTTAGTCGCTGCCCTGTGGATATTCTTTTTTTAAAAGCCTAATTTTATAACTCCCACTTTATCACCCCAGCAGCGAACGCAGCCCGGCAATGGCGTCTTTACCGCGGGCCTGCTTCTTATCCGGATCCTCTTTATCGGCACGACCTTCCCACTCCAAATCCTCCCCGGGAAGCTCGTCTAAAAAGCGGCTGGGCGTACAGTCCATCAGTTCACCGTAGGCTTTGCGCTGGCGGGCAAGCGTCAGCGTTAGCGTGCGCCGCGCCCGGGTAATGCCCACATAGGCCAGCCGCCGCTCCTCCTCCACAGTGCCTACTTCGATGGCGTTGCGGTGAGGCAGTAGATCCTCTTCCAAGCCCATTAAATAGACGTGGGGGAACTCCAGGCCTTTTGAGGCGTGCATGGTGAGTAGCTGTACTCTATCCGAGTCATCCTCTTCCGCCTGCTGCTCCAGAATATCGCGCAGTACCAAGCGTGAAATAGCTGCTTCTACGCCGTCGGTTTCGGTCTCGGTGGAATCGGTATCGTCCTCTGGGTCGCGGTTGAGGGATTTTTCTAGCTGGTCGATTAGAATCCACACATTGGCCATGCGACGTTCGGCGACGGTGGGCGCGCTGGCGTTTTGATACAGCCAAGCTTCGTAATCCATATCCCGCAGCATGTCGCGAATGGCGGCAATGGCATCGCCTTGATCCATGCGCTTGCGCACGCCGTCGATAAAGTGGGTAAAGCGCGACAACCGCTCCACGGCTCGGGTCGGTAATACTTGCTCCAACCCAAGCTCATGGCAGGCGGCAAACAGCGAAATTGAGCGTTCTGTAGCATAGTTGGCGAGCTTCTCTACCGTTCCAGGGCCCACTTCGCGGCGTGGCACGTTCACAATGCGCAAAAAAGCGTTGTCGTCGGCGGGATTAATCAGCAGGCGCAGGTAAGCCATGGTGTCTTTAATCTCGTTGCGCGAGAAAAACGACGTACCACCGGAGAGTTTGTAAGGAATTTGGTAGTGCTGCAGCTTAAGCTCTAACAAGCGGGCCTGGAAATTGCCCCGATAAAGCACCGCAAAGTCCCGCCACTCGGCCTTTTCCTTGATACGCCGGGTGAGCATTTCGCTGGCGACCCGCTCAGACTCCGCCTCTTCATGACGATTCACGATTACTCGAATAGGCGCGCCGTCGCCCATATCAGACCATAGTGTCTTCTCGTAAACGTGGGGGTTATTGGCGATCAGTGTGTTGGCGGCGCGCAGTATCGTGGCGGTAGAGCGGTAGTTTTGCTCCAGCTTGATGACTTTCAGGCGTGGGAAATCCTCACCCAGGGTAATCAGGTTTTCAGGGCGTGCACCGCGCCAGGCGTAGATCGACTGGTCATCATCGCCCACTACGGTGAATGTGGAGCGCTCCGCCATTAGCAGTTTCACCAACAGGTACTGGGAGACGTTGGTGTCCTGGTACTCATCCACCAGCATGTAATGGATTTTGCGCCGCCAGCGCTCGAGCGCTTCCGGATCGTTCTTGAGCAATACCACCGGCAGCAGAATCAGGTCGTCGAAATCCACCGCGTTGTAGGCTTTTAAATGGCGTACGTAGGCTTCATACACCCGAGCGGCAAAGTGCTCATCGTCATCAGCCGCAAACGAGAGCGCATCGCTGGGCAGCACCAAGTCGTTCTTCCAGGTGGAAATTTTGCTCTGCACGGCGTTGATCTGCTCGGCGTCCACCTGAGCGTCTTTATTCATCAAATCGCGCAGCAGTGCTTTGGCGTCTTCCGGGTCAAATAGCGAAAAGCCCGGTTTATAGCCCAGGGTTTTAAGCTCGCCACGGATAATATTCAGCCCCAGAGTGTGAAATGTAGAGACCGTCAGCCCGTGGCCCTCTTTGCCGTGGAGCATCTGGCCCACGCGCTCTTTCATCTCTCGGGCGGCTTTATTGGTAAAGGTCACCGCGGCGATTCTGCGCGCGCTCATCCCACACTCTTGCACCAAATAGGCAATTTTAGTGGTGATAACGCTGGTTTTACCGGAACCTGCACCCGCCAACACCAGGCAAGGGCCATCAATGTAGCGCACGGCTTCCTGTTGGCGCGGGTTTAGCCCTTTGATGCGGCTAAGAATGCTCTTGGGCGTTGCGGGCGTCATGGCGTCGGTCGTCCTCTACGAGAGTTGCAGGCGGTTTCAATTACGATTTCAAGTACGGTTTCAAGTACAATCGTCCGCTTGGCGAATGCATAATAAACAGGCAGGTGGAGATGTTTGAAGTAGCGCTTTTTGAACCGCGCATGGCACCCAATACGGGCAATATCATGCGCTTGGTGGCCAACAATGGCTGCCGGTTACACCTGATTGAGCCGCTTGGCTTCGACCTGGAAGAGAAAAAGCTGCGTCGCGCCGGGCTGGATTACCGCGACCTCGACAACGTCACTCGCCACGCCGATTTTAGCGCCTTTCAGCAAACCATGCAGGGGCGGCGCATTTGGGCGATCACTACCAAGGGAACCCGCACCTACAGCGATGCGGACTTTGCCCCAGGCGATGTACTGCTGTTTGGCTCTGAAACCGCTGGGCTCTCACCCCAGGTGCATGAAGCGCTAACTTCGGAGCATAAATTGCGCCTGCCCATGCAGCCGAACAACCGTAGCCTAAACCTTTCCAACGCCGTGGCTATTGTGAGCTACGAGGCGTGGCGCCAGCAAGGTTTTGCTGGCGCGTTGCAGGTCTAATCAGCCAGCAACCCCATAGCGGCCACGGTAAGCCCTGATCGCTTCAGCGTAGGCGAGCATTTCGCCACCGGCATGTTCTTCCAGGTAAGTGAGCACTTGCTCCAGGGTAACGATACTGACCACCGGCATGGCGTACTGAGCCTGCACTTCCTGAATCGCACTCTGCTCGCCCTGGCCGCGCTCTTGACGGTCGAGTGCGATAATTACCCCGGCGGCCTGAGCACCGCTCTGCTCAATCAGCGTCATCACTTCGCGAATCGCGGTGCCCGCGGTAATCACGTCATCAATGATCAAAATATCGCCAGCAAGCGGTGCGCCCACAATATTGCCGCCTTCTCCGTGGGTTTTAACCTCTTTGCGGTTGAAGGCGTAGGGCATATCCCGGTCGTGATGATCGGCCAGTGCCGCCGCGGTGACTGCCGCCAGTGGGATACCTTTGTACGCCGGGCCAAACAACACATCGGCGTTTAAGCCGCTATCGACAATCGCCTGGGCGTAAAAACGCCCCAGTTTGGCCAGCGCACGACCGGTTTGAAACAGCCCTGCGTTGAAAAAGTAGGGGCTAACGCGGCCAGATTTAAGCGTAAACTCGCCAAACTTAAGCACGCCTTGCTCAATGGCAAAGGCAATGAAATCGCGCTGGTAGGGTTGTAGAGTGGTGGCCACGGCATTCCTCACTAGGCGGTAGGTTTAAATCAGTACGAAAGCAACAATAAAAGTGGGGTAAATGGCAAGTTTTACTAGCTGCCTTTACCCAAACGTCTAAACGTCGGGTATCATACAGCAGCGACGCAAAAGGGACGATTTATGAAAATTGCCAGCATCAATGTCAATGGTATTCGTGATGCCGTCGATCGTGGCTTCCTGGACTGGCTGGCTCAGCAGGATGTCGACGTGGTCTGCGTGCAGAACATCAAGGCAAAAAGTTTTGAACTGGGTGACCACATTCTGTATCCGGAAGGCTATGAAGGCTATTTCCTGGATGCCGAAGAGGACGGTTTCTCCGGTGTGGCACTCTATTGCCGCAAAATTCCCAAGGCGATTATGTATGGTCTTGGGTTCCCACAGTGCGATCATGAAGGACGTTTTCTGCAGGCGGATTATGAACGCTTCAGTATCGTTTCTTTCTTGATGCCTGATGGAAGTGACCAAAAAGCCAAACAGGCGTTTATGGAGCAGTACCAAGAGTACCTGACGAAGATGTCGCGCAAACGCCGCGAATACATCCTCTGCGGTACCTGGCATATTGCCCATAAAACCGTCGATTTGGCTAACTGGTCGGATAATCAACTGACCTCAGGCTTCCGCCCGGAAGAGCGCGCCTGGATGGATCAGGTGCTTGGTCCCACCGGGTTTATCGATACCTTCCGCGAAATTAACCGCGATGCAGGTGAGTACACCTGGTGGCCGAAGCTTGACCAAGACGTGCCCCGTGAGCGCCAGGAAGGCTGGCGGATCGACTATCAGTTAGTCGGCCCCAACTTCCGCCGCCACGTGGTCGACGCGTGGATCGATTACGATGCGACCTTCTCAGAGTTCGCACCGCTAATCGTTGAGTACGACCTGGCGCTTTAAGCGCTAGGCAACGAACTTTTCCCGCGTCGCCTGTCACCCTTGCTGATTAGCCGGGGTGACAAACAACAGGCCAGCATTTAGCTGGCCTGTTGTTTTATACGCCTTACTCTTCACACCTCACCTTCATTACCCTCGAATACCCAGCGCTTCGCGCTGATGGTCGCGAAGTGCATCGCCTGCTTTCTCGGCTAAATCGAGCATGTCATTTAGCTCGGCACGGGTGAAGGCGCCGGCCTCGGCGGTTCCCTGTACTTCGATCAGCTCGCCGCTTTCGGTCATTACCACGTTCAGGTCGGTATCGGCCTTGCTGTCTTCCGGGTAGTCCAGATCCAGCACCGGCACGCCTTTATAAATACCCACGGAAATGGCGCTCACCAACTGCTTGAAGGGATCGCCCTTGATCTTCTTCTCGCGTTGCAGATAACGGATCGCATCGATCAGTGCTACGCAGCCCCCGGTAATCGCCGCGGTACGGGTACCGCCATCGGCCTGAATCACATCGCAATCCACAGTAATGGTGAACTCACCCAGCTTCTTCAAATTCACCGCGGCGCGCAGGCTACGGCCAATCAAACGCTGGATTTCCAGCGTGCGACCGCCTTGCTTGCCGCGGGTCGCTTCACGGCCACTACGGGTGTGAGTGGCGCGGGGCAGCATGCCGTACTCAGCGGTGACCCAGCCCTGATTCTTGCCGCGCAGCCAGCGCGGCACACCGGCTTCTACGCTGGCATTACACAGCACTTTGGTATCGCCAAACTCCACCAGTACGGAGCCTTCCGCATGACGGGTGTAATCGCGGGTCAGGCGAATCTCACGGAGCTGGTCGGCTTCGCGACCACTGGGGCGCACAACATCAGGACGCTTAGCACTGCTCACAAATATTACCTCTCGATAAACGCGTAACTGGGAAAAGCCGTCCATTGTACACGTCTGGGAGTGCGCTGATGGGCTTAACATCCAGCTAGCGTCTTGAAAGGGGCGTTTCAAGAGTAGTACGTAGGCGTCCGAAATACGTGAGCGAAATAGGAACTTATGAACGGATGGTACTTCCGTCTCACGCAACAAGGAATAGAAGCTGCTGCGCGGCTCAAAATTGGCAACAAAGCACCATAATCTGCGATGTGTTCGGTGAGCAGGAAATCGGTGGCTATAAGATTTATGGGCCTCTGGCGGTATTTGCTTGGAGCCAAGGGAAAGGAAATCGCCAAGCCACTACGCCCTAGAAAATGCGGGAAACGTCGCCTATTCAACATTGCATAAGCAACCAGCCTTGCGCAAAATCAGCTTGGGTATGGTCATTATCGATTTCGCAGCAGAGGCAATAGATCATGTCATTCGATCCAAACTACGTCGCCACAATTGAAGAAATCGCGGATGCAATCACAAATGATAACGTGACATGGGCTAACCACCTATCCTACGACCCGGATGGCAACGGAGCGATGACTGCTATCTGGTTTGCAACTTTGACAAATTCGTCGTCGCTGAGCGCAGACGACATCTTTGTCATCTGAATCCTAGTGACCGTTGACGACAACAGTAGGGAATAACGGAATTGGCTAATCACGCTCCGTATGATGAACGCAAATCAATAGGCCCTACGCCCGATCTCGCCGCGAAAAGTGCGATCTGTTTGCAGTTGCCCCACAACTCCACTGGCTCTGATGTCATCATCTATGAGAAGGATGCCGACAAGGCAATGGCGCCTGCGTCAATCGTCAAGCTGATGACGGCCATCGTTGCTATCGAGATGGCAAGTAACTTCCAGTTGCCGAAAAGCTTCAAGCTAGAGATGGTTCCTGAAGATGATGTCGAAGGATCTGGTCGTAACCTTCATGCAGGAGACCGCCTTTCACTCGGCGACAGCATCGCTAACCTTTTGGTGCCGTCATCAAATGTAGCAGCCAATCTGATTGCGCGGACATTTGGCCAAATGATGCTGGGATCGAAGACAGGCACAAGTCACGACGCCGTGCAACGCTTCGTTGCGGAAATGAACACGACCGCTCGAAATCTTGGGATGACGAAATCGCAATTCCTAAACCCACACGGGTTGGCGGTACGCGGACAACGATCTACCGCCCGAGATTTATCATTGTTGGTGAAGAAATGTCTGATCTATGGCCCGATTACGAGGGTTTGGGGGGCCAAAGCTTTTGCTATCGGGATAACGGGACCGGTGCCGCGCAGGCTGGTTTTAAAGTCTGCTTTTCACTCCTCAACGCGACGGGCTGTACCGGAATTCTCGCTTCCGCAATATCTTGGCGGGAAAACGGGCACGCTGTGGCCAGCTATATTCAACCTGGCATCTGTTTCGGCAACTAAGAACGGAGGGATCTGCGTCTCAGTATCGTTTGGGTCACCAACAGTAGAGGAGCGATACCACGACTATTTAAAATTGGTTGACCTCAGTAATGAATTAGCACGTGGCACCGTCTGAATCTGTACCTTGCACCGCTGATGCATCATTGCTCCGGGTGGGAACGATGTTTATGTTTTGTTCCCGGATTTCGGACGCCTACGCACTACTCATGTAATGACCCCATGAAACAGGTTGGCTGTGTCAGTCGAGACGCCCTTCGTAAAGTTTCTTGAAAGCGGCATAACGCGCAGTGTGCAGCGCCTGCATTGCCTGGTCGGGCTCTAATGTTTGTTCGCCTGGGGCGAGGCCATTGGCAACGCTAAGCATCTCACCATTGGCCTGGGCAGCCAGCGCCGCCACGGCTACCCCAAGTAGTACGGGTTCCGGCGCATCCGCCAGCACAACCCGACAACCGGTACCGTCGGCATAGAGCTTTCGCAGCAGTGCTGAACGTCCATGCCCTCCGCTGAGGTGCAGGGTATCGATGGCATAACCATGGGAATTCATACGCTCTATGATGGCGCGGGTGCCGTAAACCAGCGAGGTGGCTGCCGCCCAATAGACCTTGATGAAGCTCTCGCGAGGAGTATCAAGGGTCAATCCCGTGATGGAGCCGCGAATTTCCGGATCCGCCAAGGGTGAGCGGTTGCCAATGAAGTCAGGACAAACATGGGTGTCAGGAGCTGGGTCGCCGGATGCCAAGCGCTCGAGTAGAAGGTCTGATAACGCGCCGTGAAGATCGTCGCCGAATTCACTGCTGGCTGAAAATAGTGCCGCCAGGTGATCTAGAAGGGCACCGGTAATGCTTTGCCCCCCTTCGTTGGCAACAAAACCGTCGCATAGCGCCCCCGGATAAGGACCCCACACGCCGGGTACCTCTCGCCGCACCGGCTGGGCGCCGATATGGCAGGTGGAAGTGCCGCCAATCACGGCAAGGCGGCGCTCGGGAGCATCAGCGAGGCTTCTGCCTAGCGTGCCAAGCGCACCGGCATAGGCATCAATCATGCCCACTGCGAAGGTACACCGAGTCGTCAGTCCCAAGTCATCGGCGGCTTCTTCGGTCAACTGCCCAAGTGCTACGCCCACGGGAAGGGCTTGGTCGGGTAATCGGGCGCACTCGAGTACATCCTGCATATCGATCTGCTTTAGAAAGTCGCGATCCCAGCCATGACCAGGGCGTGGGTCAAACGTCCACTTGCAGGAGAGCATGCAGACCGAGCGTTCAAGAGAGCCGGTGCATTTAAAGCCCAGCCAATCGCCTAGATCACCAGCGTAGCCGATCTTTGCATAGAGCTCGGGCCGGTGCCGCTTCAACCACATGAGCTTAGGCATCTGCATCTCTGGAGACATGACGCCACCCAGATTGCGCAGCGGCGCTGCCTGGGTAGCCGTGCACTCAGCGGCTTCTGCGGTTGCCCGATGATCCATCCACACAATGATATTCCACGCCTCATCGCCCGGTGAGAGTGCTAGCGGCTTATCCTGCTTATCAAGGAGCACCAACGAGCAGGTGGCGCTCACCGACATACTGGTGATGGAGTCGGACGTCACGTTGGCAACCTCGCGGGCGCGCTGGGTTGCACTGCATACCGCGCGCCAGATATCCGCTGAGCTTTGCTCCACGTGATGCTCGGCAGGGCGATGCATTGCAATGGGTGTTTTCGCTTCGGCAAGCATCACGCCATCCGGCGTGAAAATGCCTGCTCGGGCGCTGCCCGTACCGATATCAATGCCTAGAACATGTTCTTGATGACTCATGGGAAAACCTTACTCACGACTGTTTAATAAATGGCATACGTAGTGCCATTACAATAATTAGAAAAGCCCCCCATACCGCGGTGGCTAGATGCTGGCTGGCGCCCATCAGATTCATGCCGGAAGCGATTACCTGCAGGCTCATCAAGCCCAGCACCAGTGGAAGTACGCGGCCAAAGCCACCAAAGGGGTTTGCCCCGGCCAGAAAACAGGCCAAAACCGTAATCAGTAGGTAGCTCTCGCCGTGGCCTACACGAACAGAGTTAAAGCGGGCGAGCATCACCATGCCCGCTAACCCTGCCAAAATGCCGGAAATCGTGTAGACGGTGATCAGCACGCGCTTGACGTTAATGCCCGAGTACTCCGTCGCCCGAGAGTTGGAGCCCAGCATATAAATCGAAAAGCCAGTGCGGGTGAAATGCATGATGTAGATCAACCCTGCGGCAGCGGCGAGAAAGATCAGCATGGGGATTGGTATGCCCAGAAAACTGCCGCTGCCGATGGTTTGAAATACCTCCGGCATGCCTGAAATACCGCCACCGCGGGTTAAAAACTCACCCACACCCTGGAGAAAGATCATTGCCCCAAGGGAAACCAAAATGGGGTGGGCGCCCACATAGGCAACGATAACGCCAATCAAAAAGCCTGCGGCAGCGCCGACGGCAAGCCCGGCGATAATCGCCATGGGAACGCTTAGTATGCCCATGCCCGCCAGTAACCCCTGTACCAGCCAGGCGGTCATCAGCCCTGCGATATTGGCGGTAAAGGTAACCGAGAGGTTCAGGCCGCCGGAAATAATGGGTAGCAGCATCGCCAGTGAGAGTAACCCCAGCTCCGGCAGCTGCATCGACATCGAGCCAAAATTAGTGGTGGTCAGAAAGCCCGGTGCCAATAGCGAGAAGAGTCCAATACTGCCGATGAGCAGTGCCGTCATGGCGGCCACTTCGATGGTATCGCCACCCAGGCGGAGTCCGGCCGTGGAGGGCTGTTTATTCAGGCGCTTATTCATACGTTCCTCGCCTTGGTGGTGCGGGGCAACAGGTTGCCTAGGTTGCTGGTGGTGATCGCAATCAAGATAATCAGCCCGACAATCATGCGGAAGGCGTAAGGAGTGACGCCCAGCAGGTTCAGGCCGTTTTGGACAACGGCGAGAAGCAGCACGCCCAGTACAGCGCCGAGCACTGAGCCGCGCCCGCCGCCCAGGGTGGCGCCGCCGAGGACGACAGCCGCCAGAATGGGCAACTCCTGGCCTATCAAGGCGTTGGGCACGACCTCTTGTACGATATGAGCCTGCATCAGGCCCGCCACCCCCGCGCATAGACCCAGCCAGCCGTAGGCAAAGGCATGGATCTTCCAGACACTAACGCCAGAGCGGCGGGCGGACTCGGGATTTGATCCGAAACCGTAGATCGCGCGCCCAAAACCGGTGCGGGCCAGAATGAACCAGGTGAGTATTACCATCACCACCATAACTGCCGCGGGTAAGTAGAGCGTGGCTGATCCGCGTTCGGCGGGTAGGTCAAGCAGCGGCACTGAATAGTAGAGCCAATCGGGGATATCGTAGATGGATACCCCGCTGGTGAAGTACATCAAGAGGCCGAAAAACAGGTTAAATGTGCCGATGGTGACGATGATCGAAACTATTCGGAAGCGATGGATCAGCAGCGCATTGAAGAGTCCCAGTAGCATGCCAACCAGCATCGAAAGCAGGATGCCAAGCAACCAGTTGCCCCCGCCCAGGTAATTCATCAGCAGTGACAGCACCACGTACTGCACCACGGATGCCGCCACTGCGAAGGAAATATCTATCCCACCCGCAATCAGAACGACGACCAGGCCCACTGCAAAGATGATATTGACCGACTGATTGTTAAGCAGGTCGAACAGATTCTGAAAGGTGAGAAAGCTGTCGGTCGCTAGTGCCAACACTATGCACAGCAGCATGAGGATACTCAATAGAGTACCTTCAGTGCCGATCCTTCTGTTTAGCAGTCGTTTATGCATTGATGATCGCCTCCAGCGCTTCTTCCGTGGTCTCCGCAGGTATGACCTCGGAGTAGATGCGCCCCTCGCGCAATACGAGCGCACGGTCTGCGTTCATCCAGATTTCTCCTGCTTCATCCGAAATCAGAATGATGG
The DNA here is from genome assembly GCF_054065485.1 of Vreelandella sp. 2A-K22. Taxonomy (NCBI): domain Bacteria; kingdom Pseudomonadati; phylum Pseudomonadota; class Gammaproteobacteria; order Oceanospirillales; family Halomonadaceae; genus Vreelandella; species Vreelandella sp. 2A-K22. The sequence goes on from NZ_JBSUGC010000001.1 coordinate 106,218, forward strand.
CCATGCCCTGGTCGGCAAGATTTCTGATGATGTCGAAAATACCGGCTTTGGCGCCTACATCGACGCCAATCGTCGGGCAGTCAAGAATGAGAACGTCGGGTTCAGTGGCTAGCCATTTGGCGAGTGCAATGCGTTGCTGGTTACCACCGGATAATGAGGAGACCGCAAGCTCGGCATCACTCACCTTGGTTTTAAGCTGCTCAATCCAGTGGGCGGTCAGTGCCTTGATGCGCTGAGGGGAGAGAAAAAAGCGCGGTTTTTCCAGCCTTGGTAGTACTGTCACTGCGGTATTCATATTGATGGACTGGTTTTGCACCAGGCCAAGATTGAGTCGGTCTTCAGAGAGGTAGGCAATGCGATGGCGCACCGCATCGCGGTTGGAGTTTAGCGTCAGCGGTTGACCCTCTTTTAGCAGCTGCCCTGAAGTGGGCTGGGTCATCCCAAAAATCGTGTGGGCTATTTCGGTACGCCCTGCGCCCAGCAAACCCGTCAGGCCAAGAATTTCACCGCGATGCAGGGTGAAAGAGACATTTTCAAATTCCCCTTCACGACTTAAGTTTTTAAGCTCCAGTACCGGGGCGCCTTTGTGCATTTCAGCACGGGGGGTAAACTCAAGTTCCAGCCCGGTCATCAGGGTTGAAAGTCGTGCCTGGGTCATCCCCTCGGTGGGGTAGGTGCCGACCAACTTCCCGTTGCGGAGCACGGTGACCCGTTGGCACACCTCCAACACTTCCACCAGCCGGTGGCTGACCAAGACAATGGAAATGCCTTTCGCCGCCAGTGAGCGGGTAATGCCCAGCAGCGTCTGCACCTCTTTATAGGTAAGCGAGGCAGTGGGCTCATCCATAAAAATGATACTGGCCCCTGCACGCAGCACGCGGCAAATCGCAACGAGTTGACGATGGGCAATCGAAAGGTCTTCAACACGGGCCATCGGATCCAGGTCGAGGCCAAACTGCTGAATGATCTCGCGGGATTGCGTCAGCGCATCTTTATAGGAAATAGGTCGCCAGGGGTTGGCAACGTAGTCATCGAAGACGATATTTTCCGCGACGGTCAGGTGCGGGAACAGCGCGAGATCTTGCCAGATCACATGGATGCCCCGGCTGCGCGCCTCTATCGGGCTAATGGCAGAGAGCGTTTCATCGCCAAACGAAAGCTCTACCCCCTCTTCAGGCGTGTATACGCCGTTAATAATTTTAATGAGCGTGCTTTTGCCACAACCGTTTTCACCTGCAAGGCAAAGCACCTCACCCCGGCGAAGTTCGAATTCGACATCATCGAGCACCCGGCTTTGACCGAAAATCTTGCTAACGTGACGCGCTCGAATCGCGATATCGCCCATTGGAGGCTCCTCTCTCAACATCACTGCCGCGCTCATCAAGAGCGCGGCAGCCTTTACACGATCAATAAGCGCACTCTTACAGGCCGAGCTCTGCCAGCTCATCCACGGTATCTTTGCTCAGCTTGAGTGGCTGTGAGGCAAAGATCGTTTTGCCGTCCAGGGTAATTTCACCCAGTACCGGCAATTCGGCGCCATCGGTAATCTCTTCGCCGTTATAGAGCATCTCACCCAGGGCAACGAACGCTTTGCCCGCGTCCAGAGGACTCCACTGGAAACCACCGGTAATCACACCTTCGTGTACCAGGCGGCGCCCCTGGCCAGGAGAGAACAGGCCCATAACGGCCACATCCCCTTCCAGCCCCCGCTCTTTCACGGCCCGAGCAGCACCGATGGTTCCTTGGCTACCAAACGACATGATACCGGCCAAGTCTTCGTGGGCACGCAGCAAGTCCAGGGTGGTGTTGCGGCTGTCATCGACGCTTTCGGCAACGCCGAAACGATCAGCGGCCTGGGTCAAGCCCGAGCAGTTATCATCGAGCCAGCTCACGGCAGCATCTGCCCAGGCGTTGTGAGCGGGCACGCTGAGGCCGCCAACGTAAACGGCATACGAGCCTTCGCAGCCGGTGGTGTCAGCCAATAGCTTGGCGTGCTCTTCACCTAACTGCTGCGCTGAAATCATTTCAAAGTCGTAGTCGATGTTGACCGATTCGGGGCTTTCATGGGTCAGTACGATAATTCCCTGATCACGTGCTCGTTCCAATACCGGCTCAAGAACCTCACGATCATTCGGGACAACACCAATGACATCAACGCCACGGCTGATCAGATCCTCTATCGCGCGTACCTGCAGGGCGGGGTCAGCACTGGTGGGGCCTACCATATAGGCTTCTACTCCAAGCTCTTCACCCATTTGTTCGATGCCCATTTCCATGGCATTGAACCAGGGGATGCCCCCCACCTTGGCGACCACGGCAATCGTAGGAGACTCCTGAGCCATTGCGCCGGTGCTGCCGATAATGCCTGTTAGCGTAGCTGCGGTAAGAAGTGTTTTGTATTTCATTGTGATTTCCTGCTTGCTGTTGGCTGACCCAGTCAGTGGAATAGAGTGCATTGAAGCGCTTTAATAGTGCTGCTGTACGTTGCGTCATGATCAAATAAAATGGCGCAGACGCTTCCGAGCCTCACAATGCATAGGAGCTTTACACAGTGCTGGATACGTTGAGTGGTACCTAAGCGATGCGTCATCGCTATCGTTATTGTCATTTAGTCGAGAATGCACAATCGGTTGTGCATAGCGTAGGATTGATCTATTGCATCATCACGTCAATGCTACTTTTATCTAATCGCAAGGAGCTGCCACGTGGTTAGCGACTCTTCATCCAAGCGGCTGACTATTTACGACTTGGCGAGGTTGGCAGAAACATCGCCCAGTACCGTCAGTGCTGTGCTCAACGGCACTTGGCAGCGCCGTCGCATCAGTAAGAAACTTGCCAGCAAAATTCTTTCGCTCGCCCAGGCGGAAGGCTACTCGGCCAATATGCAGGCCCGTGCCTTGCGGCGCGAGCGCTCAGGTATCATCGGCATGATCCTGCCGTTGTACGACAACCGCTATTTCAGTTCGATAGCCCAACACTTCGAATCAGAAGCACGTCGACGGGGGCTGTTTGCGATTGTTTCGTGTACGAATCGAGATCCCAAGCAAGAGTGCGAAGCAGCCCGTATGATGCTGGCTTACCGTGTCGAGTGCCTGGTATGCACCGGCGCAACGGATCCGGATACGATTGCACAGATGTGTGCAGAGAGCGGCGTGCAAAGCATTAATCTCGACCTTCCTGGCAGTAAGGCACCGTCGGTGATTTCCAATAACCGTGATGGCGCGCGACAGCTTACCCATGCCATCCTCAACCGCCTTGCTGAAGAGAAGCGCAGTGATGACCCTGTGCTATTTATTGGCGGCCGTGATGAGGATCACAATACCCGCGAGCGTATTGCCGGCTTCAAGCAAGCGAGAGAGGAGGTGGGGCTGGCGACGGCGGAAGAGAATATCCTCCCCTGCGATTATGCTGCCGATAAGGCCCAGGCTGCGTTGGCAACATACATGCGTAACCGGTCTACTCTGCCCAGCGCTATGTTCGTCAACTCCACGATTTCTCTTGAGGGCATCGTTCGTGGGTTACAGCTAAATGGCTATTATCTAGATAACATTATTTTTGGTTGTTTTGACTGGGATCCTCTTGCCGCTGCCTTTCATCCGCGTTTGATGATGGTTCGGCAAAATGTGATCGAGATGATCGACCGCGTCTTCGAGCTGATTGATACGCCACCGCGGGATTCCCGTCTGCTCATAGAGGTTCAGCCAGAAATAATGGGTGTTTGATACGCTCTTTCGCACAGCATTTACTGAATCGAATGAATAGGCTAGCCATTTAGACACGACTGTTGGCAATGCTTTATACACCGTTATTCACTACCAGGATGAAACATGGCCACTTCCAGCCGCGTACACAGCATGACCGCCTTTGCCCGCACCGAGCAGGCTGCCCCGTTTGGCACGCTGCAGGTGGAAATTCGCTCGGTGAACCAGCGCTATTTAGAGCCTCACTTCCGCCTGCATGAAAGCCTGCGTGACCTAGAGTCAGTGCTGCGTGAAGCGCTGCGCACCCGTTTAGCCCGTGGCAAAGTCGAATGCAGTGTTCGCTTTGAGAGCGCCGAAACCGCCCAAGCCCCCGCTGTTAACAGCGCCCGCTTAGCCGCCATTGCTGATGCGCTAACCGCCATTCAGCAGCAAGTACCCAGCGCCGTGCCGCCCACCACGCTTGCGCTCCTCAATCAGCCCGGTGTAATGGAAACCCAACACCTCGACCAGGATGCCATCAAAGCTGCTGCCAAAGCGTTGTTCGACCAAACGCTGGATGAGCTGATTGACGCCCGTGCCCGTGAAGGCGAAAAGCTTGCTGAGATGATCACCACCCGCCTGGCGGCAGTAAGCGAACAGGTCACCACCGTACGCAGCCTGCTACCGCAGATTTTAGAGCGCCAACGCGCCCAACTGCTGGAACGCTTGGAGGTTGCCAAAACTGAACTCGACCCCCAGCGCTTGGAAGCCGAATTGGTGCTGGTGGCGCAAAAAGCTGATGTGGATGAAGAGCTAGACCGCCTGACCGCGCATATAGAAGAAGTGAGCCACCAGCTCGCCCAGAAAGGCCCCAAAGGCCGCCGCCTGGATTTCCTAATGCAGGAACTCAACCGCGAAGCCAACACGCTCTCGTCAAAATCCGTGGTGGCTGAGACGACACGCTGTGCGGTGGAGTTGAAGGTGCTGATTGAGCAGATGCGGGAGCAGATTCAGAATATCGAGTGACAGAAACTGAAGCTATATTTTCTAAATATTCTAATTTTTGTATATATAGTTTCACATAATTGCGGATGCGATTAGCTGCTGCTCTTGCCGATGGATGCCTATTTCATCGGTATAGTGGCGCCACTGGCGCGTCACCCTCTGGAGTTGTTCAAGAATTAGCCGTGCCTCACTTAGTGACAGCTGAAAATAGGGTGAAACATCCAGCGCTAAATCCAAATCCAGCGCATTGGAGTACTCATCAATATTTAGATGCAGCCCTGCCGCCCCCAGCGAGATATTGATATCGTAGGCGGGCGATAGTCGCCAGCCGCTATTATTTTCCGCTAACAAGAAGCCATGGTTGCGCAGATGATCATCAGCGTTTGAGACAAGTATGTTGAACACCATTCTGCGCCAAAGCTGGTGAAGATCCTGCTGAGTATGGGCTCCTTGCTCGATAAGAAACTGGGCTAGCTCAAGATAGCTCGCGCCTGCATCACCATCGTAATAACCTAGCTGAGTCATCGCTGAACTAAAGTGCCGGCGTAAGCTGCCAACACGGTCAAAGCGTTGGGTTAGAAAGGTATGGTGAGTGCTATTGAACCGCTGAAGTCGGCAAGGCGCCATTTCAACGCCCGCATCCACTGCCATGCGATAAAGCAAATATTCCCATGCGCCTATATCATAATCGTCATACCGGCTGGGAAATTTTGCCAGCCAAAGATCATCGCCATCCATGACACAGGCTTTTGGCCTCGCCCCTCCCAATGATGAGCCGGGTGAAATCAGCATATTCAGCCAATTTAGATAATCGGGGCTATCCAAATCAGGCTGTAGCTCTATTTGGCTGACTGCATACTCCAATTCTCTCAGGCTGGATAATGGCGGCGCAGCCAGCTGCTGATTGTTATCAAGAAAAGGGCCGTCTTCTTGTAACTTAAAACGCAGCCCGCCCATGCGGAACGTATCGTGTACACCGAGGAGATAGTCGGATTCGTTGAGTTTTACTAAACGCCTACCCTCTTGCCTAGCCACAACCGCTTCACGCCGCTGCATGAGCAGGCGCCCCCATCTATCGGGGCAAGAATCAAGGAACACCCGGAAGTTGCGCGCGTCATTATTGAACTGATCCCCCGAAAACAGCTGCAACTCAGGGTCAATCTGCACCGCAAGCGGAGAGTCGAGCCATGTCTTTGCGTAGGCGAAGCGGTAGACTTCGCTGCCCCGAACAAGGTCGACTTCTAGCCTCCCAACTAGCTCAGTTGGCTGCGTAGCAAGCCAATCAGCATAGACCCATATCGATTTACTCATGATCAACGCCTGCCTTCGGTTGTAGGGCGATAAACCACAGAGCTAGCGTGTTTCGACTTAATAGTGGCCTTATTAGACGTTTTTAGCAGCTCGATATCTTGCAGCTTGCGCCCAAACTCATCGTCTAATGCTACGTTCGCTAAATCGCTAGCAAGCCCAAGTGACGATAACACCACTAGGTAATGGCCCATTGAGACGCTAGGCTCGCCACGCAGAATATTGCGCAGCGTCGGCATAGAGAGCCCCGTGCGCTCTGATAGCTGGGTTTGGGTGATTTTACGGCGCTTCATGGCAAGCAAGATGTTCTCGCCCAGCGCTTTTAACACCCTGAGATCCTTGGGGAACACAACCGCTGAACGGGATGGCATAAAGCTATACCTTCATTTTAAAGTTAATTATGAAAGTATAGTTTCATAATGTGCAAGTGTCACGATGCTTTTCGGCGCGATAGCGCAACTTACAGTCGTGCTGGAAAGTTTCGGTAGTCTCGGTGATGCCCTCACTTTCGAGCATAGCAAGTTTATGATGCGCGGTGCCCAGCCTTGCACATTATGTTGCGGCAAGGGAAAGTAAGAGCTGTCTTATTGCAACGGGTAGGGGAATAGGGTGACGACTGAGAACATCACGAACTACCATGCCAAGTACTTTGCTTATGAGCTAACTCGCCAGCGGCGAGGTGGTGATGTCGATAGATTGGCAACATCTCTATTTGATGCTTCCGTCGACCTTAATCCCCATCAAATTGATGCTGCCCTCTTTGCGTTACAAAACCCGTTATCAAAAGGCGTTTTACTGGCGGATGAAGTGGGTCTTGGTAAAACCATTGAGGCAGCCCTGGTTATATGCCAGTACTGGGCAGAGCGTCGGCGTCGTTTAATAGTGATTGCGCCAGCCGCGCTACGAAAACAGTGGGCGAATGAACTATCCGAGAAGTTCCACCTGCCTACCCAGGTGCTTGATGCTCGTACCTACAAGCAGCAGCGTGACCAAGGGATATACGATCCTTTAGATCAAGATGTCATCAGTGTGATGTCATACCATTTTGCTGCCAAAATGGAGCCCCAGCTGCGCACCATACCGTGGGATCTCGTCGTCATTGACGAAGCTCACAAACTGCGCAATGCCCACCGTGAAAGTCATCGCACCGGACAGGCTATTAAGCGAACGTTTGCAGGTTGCCGTAAGCTGTTACTCACGGCGACCCCGCTTCAAAACTCATTGATTGAGCTATATGGCCTATCGACCGTAATTGATGAACAGCTGTTCGGGGATGCAATCAGTTTTCGACGTCAATTCATGCGTAATGGTAACGACATTGAGGGGCTGCGCCGTCGCCTTGACGAGTTTGCCAAGCGTACTCTAAGGCGTCAGGTATTAGAGTACGTCCAGTATACTCACCGGAAGGCACTAACGATTCCATTTACACCCTCACCTGATGAGCAGCGGCTCTATCACTTGGTATCAGGTTATCTGGCACGCGAAGACAGCTATGGCGTGCCATCCCGCCAGCGTCACTTGGTCTCGCTGGTCATTCGAAAATTGCTAGCATCATCCACCACCGCCATTATCCAGACCCTAGAAACACTAAAGGAGCGTTTAGAATCGCTCCACAATCAGCATCAAGTTGAGCAAGACTGGCTTGCAACGTTGCTAGCCGATGAATCACTTGATGAAGAGCTGTTGGAATCAGCCGATACCGACGAGGTTGGAGAAGTTAATGCGCAGTATTTGATAGAGCAGGAGATCAATCCAACCCGGTTACAGGGCGAAATCGCTGAAATAGAGCAGTATCTGAGCTTGGCTAAAGGCATCCATGAAGATGCTAAATCCCATGCGTTAGTTACCGCCCTTGAAACGGGTTTCGCCCGTATGGATGAGATGGGAGCACCACGCAAAGCGGTGATTTTCACCGAATCGCGGCGTACGCTTGAGTATTTAAGTCGCTTCCTCGAACGCCATGGCTTTGCTGATCAAGTAGTCACTTTTAGCGGCACCAACAACAGCCTGGGGATAACGGGAATTTACCAGCGTTGGCTAACTGAGCATTCAGGCAGCGATCACATTACAGGCAGCCCTGCTATCGACCGGCGCTCTGCCATCATTGACCATTTCCGTGATAGTGCGCAGATTTTAGTGGCGACTGAGGCTGCCGCCGAAGGGGTCAACCTCCAATTCTGTAATCTAGTGGTCAACTACGATCTTCCCTGGAATCCTCAGCGGGTAGAACAACGTATTGGTCGCTGCCACCGTTACGGGCAACAGTTTGATGTGGTGGTCGTTAACTTCTTAAATCAGCGTAATGAGGCTGATAAACGCGTTTTAGAGCTATTAAGCGAGAAGTTTCAGCTGTTCGATGGATTGTTCGGCGCTTCCGATGACATTCTTGGCCGATTGGAATCCGGGGTGGACATCGAGAAACGCATTGCTGAAATCTATGCTACCTGCCGCACACCTGATGCTATTGAGGCGGCCTTTGTAGCGCTACGTGAGAAATTAGAGGCCGATATTGATGTCCGCATGCGTGAGACCGAGAGCAAGTTACTTGAGCACTTCGACGAGCAGATTCACGATTTGTTACGAATCCAACGCGACAAAGCTGAGGCTCAGCTTGATCGCACCGGTAAACTTTTTTGGAAACTTACCCGGCACAGCTTAGCCAATCAGGCCGTCTTCAGTGACCGTCACCTAACCTTTCAGCTAAAAGAATCGCCACTAAGTAGTGTACCAACGGGTGAATACTGGTTGATTCGCAAAGAGAAGGGCATTAAGCCACCTGAACATGCCCACATCTATCGGCTCACCCATCCACTGGGTGAGCATGTATTGGATCATGGGCGCCGCCAGGAGACACCTACGGTTACGCTTCGCTTTCAGCTGGCAGATCACCCTCTTCGCATATCCGTACTTGAACAACTGTCGGCCCAAAGCGGCTGGTTGGAGCTAAACCTGCTTGAACTCGATAGCTTCCAACATGAAGAGCACTTGGTATTCACTGGCCTCGCCGACGATGGCACACGTCTTGATCAAGAAGCATGTGAACGGCTGTTCAATATTTCAGCTTTGGTGGAGAAGCAAGCGCCTGAACCTCCAGCAGATTTGGCTCCGCTGGCTAAAAGACAGTTGGATGCCACCCTTAGTCGCGTTCTAGAAGAGAACCACGGCTATTTTCAGCGCGAACGTGACAAACTAGAGGCTTGGGCCGAAGACCAAGTTACCTCCAGCGAGGCACAACTGGAAGATACGCGGGCTAAGATCAAAGACGCCAAGCGGCGTTCGCGGATCGCCGAGTCCTTGGAAGAGCAAAAAGCCGCCCAAGAGGTGCTTAAGTCGTTTGAACGACAACAGCGGCGGGATCGACAGTTAATTTTCGATGTGCAAGATGAGATTGAAGAGAAACGCGACGCGCTCATTGATGCTCTGGAGCGACAGATGCATCGTAAAAGCCAGACCCACCGGCTGTTCCGGGTTCGCTGGGAACTGGCGTAAACGCTAACCACCATCGCATGACGTAAGCCGCGAGGGTCGGTATCATCTGTGCAACTTAATATTGAGGGCTGAACAGCATGTTCAGCCCCGTTTGTGCGTAATTTACTGTTGCAAAAGGCTGTTTCAAAACGTCTTGCGCACGTAGCTAATGGGAAAGATCAATGGCTGTAGCAATTGCCGAGACTCACAAGGAACGCTTTATCAAGCTGCTGCATGAGCTGTTCCAGCTTGATAAGCCAGAGTTGGATTTCGGGCTGTACCGCATCATGCATGCCAAAAGCGACCAGCTCTCCCGCTTTATTCGTGAAGACCTAGCGCAAGCGATTGAAGATGCCTTCGCCGAGCAGGGCGAGCAGCAACTGTCAGCCATGAGTAATGACATTGAGCAGAAGCGTAAACAAGCTGAAGAATTAGGTGCTCCAGACCCGGATAGCGCCCCTGCCGTGAAGCAGGCAAGGGCGGCTTACCATGTGGCCAAGCAAGAGCAGAGTGCCTCGGTAGATATCTACGACCATCTCTACCGCTTCTTTTCACGCTACTACGATAAAGGCGATTTTATGAGCCGCCGCCACCATGTGGCGGAGAATGACAGCCGTGCGGCCCCTTACGCCGTGCCCTACGATGGCCGTGAGGTTTATCTCCACTGGGCCAACAAAGATCAGTACTACGTAAAATCTTCCGAAACCTTAGCCAATTTTACCTTCAACCTAAACGAAGCGTTAAAGACGCTGCAAGGCTCCGCGGCCCAAGCAGGGTTGGCATTTGATTCGACAGACGCTGCCCTCAAAGTACACTGCCGCGTGGTGGATGCTACCGAAGGTGAACACAACGATGTAAAAGAGAGCACCGAACGCTTCTTTATCATCCATCACGATGAACCTATTCGCTTGGATGGCGCCGATCTCGTGCTGCAGTTTGAATACCGACCGGATCCCGAAAAGACCGGGAAGAGTGGCACCTGGCAAAAGAGGCGGTTGGTCGAAGCAGAAGAGAGCATCATGGAGGCGCTGCGTGCCACCGATGGTGTCGTCGCCTACCGTGAAAACTTGGCCACCCGTGCGCCCACTGACAAGCAGAAAGAACGCACATTGCTGGGCAAGTACTTGCAGCAGTACACGGCCCGCAACACCATGGATTATTTTATCCACAAAGACCTGGGCGGCTTCCTCTCCCGCGAGCTGGATTTCTATATTAAAAATGAAGTTCTGCGGCTGGATGATATCGACGATGCGGATGTGCTCATCGTTGAGCAACAGCTTAAAAAGATCCAAGTGCTGCGTCAGTTGGCTAAGAAAGTTATTACCTTTCTGGCGCAGCTTGAAAATTTTCAGAAAAAGCTTTGGTTGAAGAAGAAGTTTGTTAAAGATGCTAATTACTGCATTAGTTTAAATCAGCTTGATAAAAATGATGCCCTTCTTGGTTATATTTTAAAGAATAGTGCCCAGAGAAAGCTGTGGTCTGAACTTTACTCAGTAGATCTAAGTGAAATAGATCTCTTGTTAAGTGAAGATGGGCCCTCTGGTATTTTGTCTAAAAATAAATTTAAATTCATGATGGTAGATACTGGAGTTTTTGAAAAGGAAGTTAAAGATGAAATAGTTTCTTGCTATGGCGAAGCTATATCTGGCTTAGATGGAGTGCTAATAAAGTCGGATAATTTTCAAGCGGTTAGACTGGCAAAATATACCTTTGAAAAAGAAGTGTCTGTTTGCTATATAGATCCACCGTATAATACAGGTGATGATGGTTTTGTATATAAAGACAACTATAAGGATTCAAGTTGGTTGTCTATGCTTTACGATAGAGTTTCATCAAGCATTAAGCTTATGGCAGATGATTCGTTTTTTGTCGTAAGTTTTGATGATGTTGAAATACAAAACTTTGGCTTTCTTGCAGACGATATTTTTGGCGCGCACAATAGGCTTGCTAGATTGGTTTGGGATAGAAATAGGAAAAATGATGCAAAGTATTTTTCCGTAGGCCATGAATATATGGCTGTGTACTGCTTAAATAAAGATAATTTAGATAAGTCTGGGAGAAAGCTCAGAGAGTTGAAGGTAGGAGTGGATGAAGCTAAAGCTGAATTTTATAAAATAAAAAAGCGTCATGGGAAATGTATAGAAGATATCCGAAACGAATGGAAGGATTATGTTTCTACTATTAAAGACCCTGAAGTTAAAGGAGTGTTAGCAAAATATCCAAAAACATCCGATAGAGGTCCTTATAGAGACGATGGAAATATAAATTGGCCGGGTGGTAATGGTCCCAGGTATGAGGTCTTGCATCCGGAGACAGGTTTCCCAGTGAAAATCCCCAAAAGTGGTTGGCGATATTCGAAGCCTGAGACCTTTTGGAATAAATACAATCGTGGTGAGATTTTCTTTGGGCGTGACGAAAATACAGTTCCAGGAGTTGTTTATTATCTGTTTGAAAATTCAAAACAGGTGATGGGTAGTGTTTTTTGGAGTTACGCACAAAATACAAATAATGAGTTTGAATCCATAATGGGAGGACGCCCATTCGATAATCCAAAAGATGCTAAAGATATCGGTAGAGTGCTTTCGTATTTTGAAAAGGAGGGATGGGTTCTTGATTATTTTGCAGGCTCAGGAACTACTGGAGTTTCGTCAATAAATAAGAAAAGAGATGGAAGTAGTTTTCTAAGATATTTTTTAGTTGAAATGGGAGGTTATTTTGATCAGGTTTTAAAGCCTAGGCTTATCAGAGCTGCATATTCAAAAAAGTGGAAAAATGGCCGCCCATGTGTTGATGATAGTTTAGAGCTAAACGGTGTGTCCCAAGGGTTTAAGTACCTTAGTCTTGAAAGCTACGACGACACGCTCAACAATTTAGAGCTGGATGAAGACCCTAAACGCGATGCGCTAATGGAAAAGCATCCAGAGCTGCGCCATGACTACACGCTTAAATACCTACTGGATGTGGAAACTCGCGGCTCGGCCAGCCTGCTGAACACCGAGTGGTTCCGCGATCCTGAAAATTACATGCTGAAAGTGAAGCAGCCCGGTAGCGATGAAAGCCGTAAAACCGTGGTGGATCTGGTTGAGACCTTTAATTGGTTAATAGGTCTGCACGTTTCACATTTGGATAAACCACGCACCTACGTGGCCCGCTTTGAACGCGAGACCGACCCCGAGCTGCCGGAAGATCAAAACACGCGCCTGAAGGCTGTAAGCCTGCGAGAAAATGAAGATGGCGCGTACTGGATTCGCCAAGTAGAAGGCCACGTGCGCCGTATTCCGGGCAGTGACGAGGACTTGGCTAAAGTGTTGGTGGTATGGCGCAAGCTAACGGACGATGCGGAAAAAGATGCCGCTGTGCTAGAGGCGCTGCTCGAAAAATATAAGATCGGCACCACGGATAGCGAGTTCGACACCATCTATATCAATGGCCCCCACGGCCTGAATTTGTCGGGCCGTGCCCGTGATCGTGTTCATAGCCTGGAAGAAACCTTCCATGCCCGCATGTGGGAAGGGTGTGATGATGACCTCTAAACCTGCCATGCCAACGTGTTGGATCGTTGCTGGCCCCAATGGGGCTGGCAAGACCACCTTTGCCCTGCATTATTTGCCGCAGGTGGCTAAGTGTGCCCGTTTTATCAACGCTGACTTAATCGCCGCCGGGCTGTCGCCTTTAGCGCCTGAGCGTGAGCTGCTCTCTGCCAGCCGTATTTTTCTCAAGGAAATCGAGGACGCCATTATCGAAGGCGAAGACTTCGCCTTCGAGACAACGCTCTCAGGGCGGGGGTATCTCAGCCTCATAAAACGCCTGATAGGCGAGGGTTGGCGGGTCGAGCTCGTCTATTTGGCGCTGCCTTCGCCCGAGATGTCGCGTCTGCGTGTGGCTGAGCGTGTCTCTCACGGCGGGCACAATATCCCATTGAAAGATATCCAGCGTCGCTTTCCCCGCAGTCTTAACAACCTGTTGGTGCTCTACGCGCCAAGCGTTACCCGTGCACGCTGTTTTATGAACGCGGGAGGAGCCCCAGCGCCGGTTTTTGAGCAAGTGGGTGCGGAGCACCAGGTGCTTGATGAGCGTTACTACACTTTACTCCTAAAGGAGTCTCAGCCATGACTCAGTTGACCCCCGATACTCACGAGATGCTAGAAAGCTTGCGCTCGGCTGTTGCTGAAACGCTCGAGCGTAAACGCCGCCTTGGTCAGTATGCCGTGGTCTGGGAGAACGATAGGCCAGTCCTCATAGGTGATGATGCGCCTACCCAACAGAGTGATGAGCAGAATCGACAGGATCGGGAGTCGCATTAATGGCAGGTAAGCCACGCCAAGCGAAAATCAGAGTACTCAGTGCCAAGAATGACTTTCTCAAAAAACTGGTGCTCAACCAGTGGGTGATGACGCGCTTTGGTATCGACCCGCTTGAGCAGTACCGTGACAAGGGCAGCCAAGTGCGCCCAGTCACGCTGCTGAATAAAAACCTCAAAGAGAGTCAGCCTGGGCTGACCGCGGATCGGCATCATCACTATCTACACGCATTGCTGGGTGGCTATCAGTCCAGCTGGCAATACAGCGAAGAAGATTTAAAGCGCTTTGATGCCAATATCGTCGAACACACCGATGCGCTCAATCAGCAGCGTGAGGTGGAAGTCGAGTGGAAGTATTTCCAGTGGTTAACGCTGCTATTCGTGGAAATTTACCTATTCGAATATTTCCGTGATCGAGAGGCGCTGAAAGAGGGCCTTAACGCCCAGGTAGATAGATTTAACGCTTTTTGGCAAGGGCAGGGGTACCAGACCGGCATTGGCCGGTACCAGGATGAAGACCTTAATAAGCTCTGCCTGCAAAATGCCACTGGTTCCGGTAAAACGCTGCTGATGCACACTAACGTGCGTCAGTTTCGCCACTATGCCCGTCAACACCAACGCATTGGCGACTACGGCCAAATAATCTTGATCACGCCCAATGAACGCCTCAGCGACCAACATTTGCTTGAGTGCCGAGAATCTAGCTTAGAGGCGGAGCGTCTTAGTCAGGACGGAGGAGACCTGTTCAGCGGTGAGCGCAAGTCACTCAGCCGCGTCGCGATTAGTGAGATTACCAAGCTTGGGGCTGAGCAAGGCAAAAAGAAAATGGCCGTCGACAGCTTTGGTGACGGCAATTTGCTGCTGGTTGACGAAGGGCATCGTGGGTTGGGCTCTGCCAGTGAGGAGAAAGGCTGGCTTTCGCATCGTAACAAGCTGGCGGGTCGTGGCTTCACCTTTGAATACTCGGCAACCTTTAAAGAAGCGGTAGTAGCCGCTGGGGATAATGGGGTTGAGGAGTCTTACGCCAAGAATATTCTTTTCGATTATGGGTACCGCTATTTCTATGAAGATGGCTACGGCAAGGATTATCGTATCTTCAATTTGCCCGAGAAGGAAACTCGGCAGCGTTACACCTACCTGACAGCGGCGCTATTGGCTTTTTACCAGCAGCAGCGATATTTCCGCGAAGAGCACCGAGAGCTAAGCCAGTGGAACCTTGCCGCGCCACTCTGGGTGTTCGTGGGTGCCAGCGTGGTAAAAGACGATGGCAGTAAAGAGAGCGCCAAAAATTACAATGAGCGTGCCTCCGATATCGCTCAGGTTCTGGAATTCCTCGCTTGGTTTTTGGGCGAGAAAGAGCAAGCAAAGCAGGCGCTCAGTGCCGTTTACCAAGGTGATGCCGCAAGTGCAGGTCTGATTGATAAGCAGGGCAATGAAATTTTCTCTGGCAGCTTTCCTTGGCTTAAAGAGCAACAGCTAACCGTAGAAGCTCTCTATCGGGATATTCTTACGCTTACTTTTCACGCAGCAGGAGGCGGTACGCTCAATGTTGACCGGATTACCGGTGATTCAGGCGAGCTGCTGCTAAAGGTTGGTGAGGCTGAAAAGCCCTTTGGTCTGATTAATGTGGGCGACGCCTTGGGCTTGGCCGAGCATCTGGAAAGCCACGATATCAAGCACCTACAGGTTCGTAAGTCTGAGTTGGCTAACCCTATTTTTGCTGAGGTTACTCGTGAGAGCTCGCCCGTCAATCTACTGATCGGCTCCAAGAAGTTTGTTGAAGGATGGAATTGCTGGCGGGTTTCCAGCATGGGGCTGATGAATACCGGTAAGAAAGAGGGCTCGCAGATTATTCAGCTCTTCGGCCGTGGGGTACGCCTAAAGGGGCGTGACATGAGCCTGATGCGCTCAAGCCGACTTGATCCGATTCTTGCGCCAAAATATCTCTACTTGCTGGAAACGCTGAATGTGTTTGGCGTTGGTGCCGACTTTATGGCCACCTTCCGTGACTTTCTGGAAGACGAAGGTTTACCGGGAAACGATAACCCGGAAGTGCATACCCTCAAGCTCAATGTTATGGAAGACGTGGGTAAATCATTGAAGATGCTACGGCCTAAAGTGCGTCAGGATACCCGGCAGGCTTATAGCTTTCATCGTGATGGCCCATTGGTGCGTTTTGGGCATCCAGTTATTAGCGGTGACTTTCAAAACCCGCTGGGCCTGACACCGGATATCGTTCTAAAGGAGCGCCGGGTTGAGCTAGATCGATATCCCAGGGTGGATAGCATTCAAGCATCGGGTGTGAAAGAAGTCATGGCTAAGCCTGGCTTGGCGAAGCAACAGGCACGCTATTTCGATGATGACCGGTTGATGTTCGTCGATATGGCCGCGCTGACACGTGACCTGGAGCGTTATCGCCGTGCCCGGGGTTACGCTAACTTGTTAATCGACGCTGAGCGTTTCCCAGAGTTACTGAAAAGCCAGATTTGGTACAGCTTGTTAGTACCCGATGACCAATGGAAACTCCATGCAGATAACTTTCAACGTTATCAGAGTATGGCGTTAGAGCTGCTATCGCTGCTGTTAGATCGTATCTTCAACTTTCACCGCCGTGCTTACTTAGAGCCACGTATGGAGCTGGTAGCACTTGAGGAAGCGAACGGTAATTTGCCGGCCACTAATGAGTATCAGTTAGTGGTGGATGGCAGTGAGTCGGCGCTGATCGACGATATCAAGCAAATGAAGGCGGCGATTGAACAGCAGCAAAAAGCGACCTATCGTTCATCCAAAGCAAACGGTGTTAGCGCCGTACAAATTGGCGCGCATCTCTACAATCCGTTGCTACATCTTGGCAAAGATAGCCGGATCCGTGTTGAGCCGGTTGCTCTCAATGACAGTGAATTCCGTTTTGTGGAAGATCTCAAAGCATGGCTTGAGAGAAACCAGCAGGCCATTGCTGAGCGGGGAGAGCAGGTGTATCTGCTCAGGAACTTGGTAAAGCAGGGTATAGGATTTTTTGAAGCAGGCGGCTTTTACCCTGATTTCATACTTTGGCATGTTAATCAGGATAGGCAGCGTATTGTCTTCGTTGACCCTCACGGTGTACGGCATACTGGGCCCAAAGATGAAAAGATTGAGTTCTCTGAACGCATCAAGGATGTCCAACGGCGGCTGAAGAATGAGCACGTGGAGCTTGAAAGCGTTATCTTGGCGCCGTCCAGTACGACAAGCGCGTGGGTTAACAGTCATTGGGGAATGACGGCAGAAGAGCTACGTGCCAAGCATGTGCTGTTCATGTCTGATTCGGACTATCTGGATAGACTTATGCAAATGGTCACTGCCCCGGCAGTTCCCAGTTAGTTGCGCTGCCCCTGCTCAGTGCCATTCGAGACGCACTGCGTCTCGAAAGAAAAAATTGGCTTGTGTTTGTACTGGCCGATAGCAAAGGACACCCCATGCCCACCCTACGCCACATCACCTTAACCCTACTGCTCGCTGTGCTGAGCATCCTGCCCATCAGCACCCAGGCAAACGAAACAACCTGGCAAGCACTGCAAGAAGGCAGCTTGGTAATTCTAATGCGCCACTCCCTAGCCCCAGGTATTGGCGACCCGCCGGGTTTTGAGCGGGGCCGCTGCGAGACTCAGCGCAACCTTTCTGCGGGTGGCCGTGCTCAGGCGGAAGCCGTTGGTCGTACCTTTCGCGAGCGGAATATTCCCATTGCGGCGGTATATTCGTCGCGTTGGTGCCGGTCGTTGGATACCGCTGAACTGATGGCGCTGGGGCCTGTAGAGCCTACAACCTGGTTAGACTCCTTCTTTCGCGGGCGCGGTGATCAAGCGCAAATCACCCAAACCGCCCAGCAGCAGATCGCCGCATGGAAAGGGCCGGGCAATTTGCTGCTGGTTACCCATCAGGTGAATATCACCGCGTTGGTTGGTAGCGGCGTAGGCTCTGGCGAGATGATTGTGGTGCGTCCCACGGATAATTCGTTTCAAGTAGTGGGGCGGTTAAACGTTAGCGGTGACTAATTCGCTTCTTAACCCTTTAAACAGTTATAAAGTAAAAACAGCAATATGGTTTAGGAGACCTTGATGAAGGCCGTTGTTTTTGAGCAGTTTTCCGCCCCGCCGAGTATCCAGCAGTTGCCCGATCCGACGCCTGAACCTCACGGCGTGGTGGTGAAAGTGATGGCTAACGGGGTGTGCCGTAGCGACTGGCATGGCTGGGTGGGGCATGACGCCGATATTCAACTTCCCCATGTGCCGGGGCATGAGCTGGCAGGCGTAGTCGAAGCCGTTGGTAAAGATGTAACGCAATGGCGCATTGGCGACCGCGTCACGGTGCCGTTCGTGGGTGGCTGTGGCACTTGCCCAGAGTGTCACTCGGGCAACCATCAGGTGTGCGATAGCCAGTTTCAGCCCGGCTTCACTCACTGGGGCTCATTTGCCGAGTATGTGAGTATTCACTATGCCGATGTGAACTTGGTTGCGCTGCCAGAGACACTCGACTTCGCGACGGCGGCCAGCCTGGGCTGTCGGTTTGTCACTTCCTTTCGGGCGGTCGTCGATCAGGGCCAAACATCGGCTGGGCAGTGGGTGGCCATTCACGGCTGCGGTGGGGTTGGGCTTTCTGCTGTAATGATTGCCAACGCCGTCGGTGCTAACGTGGTGGCCATCGATATTTCGGAAGACGCGCTTGATCTGGCTCGCCAACTGGGTGCCACTGCCACCGTGAATGCTGCCAAGGTAGCCAATGTGGTTGAAGCGGTTGCGGAAATAACCCGAGGAGGCGCTCACGTATCCCTGGATGCGCTGGGCCACCCGACGACCTGCTTTAACTCCATCAGCAACCTGCGTAAACGTGGCAAGCATATTCAGGTCGGGTTGATGTTGGCAGAGAACAGTACGCCTGCCATTCCCATGAGCAAGGTCATAGCCAACGAGCTTGAAATACTCGGCAGTCATGGCATGCAGGCCCACCGTTATGACGCCATGCTGGCGATGATCGAGTCAGGAAAGCTGGCGCCTGAAAAGCTGATCGGCAAACGAATCAATCTTGAGCAGTCGATTGATGCGCTGATGAACATGGATAAGTTCGGAGGGGCAGGTGTGACGGTGGTGACCGAGTTTTGAGGAAACCGCTGAGACGTTTAATAACAATTTCCTTCAACGAAACAGGGCAAATTATTCGCTCCTCATCCGCGGCTATAGGTTTTACGCTGGAAAGTATTGATAAGGAGTAAGTTATGCCAGCAAACACTAACCAAACCGTGCGCCGCGTAATCGCCCAGCATCCAGCCAAGCGCGATGATATCGGCGATTTAGTTACCCGGCGCCCGCTGCCGGGGCCGCAGCTTGAACAGCTCGATCCGTTTCTGTTTCTTAATCACCATGGCCCTCAAACCTACCCGGCTAACAATCAGGGTCTACCTTTTGGCCCGCACCCGCACCGGGGCTTTGAAACGGTCACTTTTATTCTGGAAGGTTCACTGGCCCATGCGGACAGCGCCAAGCATCAAAGCGTGATCCATAAAGGTGGGGTTCAGTGGATGACCGCTGGCAGCGGCATTGTGCATGCGGAAATTTCGCCGGAGGAGTTTCTGCGCGTCGGCGGCCCGTTGGAAATTCTGCAGCTGTGGATCAACCTGCCGTCGCGCTTGAAAATGAGCGAGCCGCGCTATGTGGGGCTGCAGCAAGAATCCATTCCCGCTATTAAGTTGCCGGGTGGCGGTGAGCTGAATCTGATCGCTGGTGAGTGGCAGGGTAGCGTTAGCCCTATCAACTCACTGACTGGCGTGTTTATGTCAACGCTCAGGCTGCCTTCTGGTAGCCACGAACAGTTGCCCGCGGCGCCAGGACGGCAGGTGTTTCTCTACGTGGTGGATGGCGATGTCACGGTGGGTGGCGAACCAGTCAAGCCGCACCATCTGATTGAAGTAGATCGTGATGGCGACAGCCTCGATATCGAAGCCAGTAGCGATGCGCGACTGCTTTTTGGCCACGGTGAGGTGATTGACGAGCCCGTCTACTCCCACGGCCCCTTTGTGATGAATACCCGCGAAGAGATCGTTCAGGCGGTCGATGATTACCAGAATGGTAAGTTTGGCGGGCTGGATGCTTAAAGCGGCTCGCCGCGATAGTAGTGCCACAGAAACAGCGAACCCATGCTGCGCCAGGGCGCCCAGTGCTCCACCAACTGGCGGGCCTGCTTGGGTGTGGGGTTGTCGTCCATGCCTTTTAAGCGGCCCAGCGCTACCCGCAGGGCGAGATCATCGGCAGGAAAGATATCTGGGCGTTGCAGCGAGAACATCAGATAGATCTCAGCACTCCAACGGCCAAAGCCGCGTAGCTCGGTAATCGCGGCAATGGCTTCATCATCGCTTAGCTGTTCAAGCCCCTCGGCGCTAAAAGTGCCTGCCAACTCTGCTTCTGCCAGCCCTTTAGCGTACTCGATCTTGCGCCAGGAAAGCCCCGCATCGCGCAGTGCTTGGCCCTCTACCTCCATCACTGCCTTGGCGTGAAGCTCGGGCAGCAGTGTATTTACACGACCCATAATCGCGCGAGCCGCTTCGGTGGATAGCTGCTGGCTAACGATGGTGGAGAAGAACGTCGCAAAGCCTTTATCACGCTCGCGAGGCGAGGGCGCTCCGACTAGAGGTAGGGCGCGGGCGATATCGGGGTCAGCCTTGGCGAGTTCAGCCATGGCGTGTTCGATCGTGTTAAAAGATGGGGTATCAGCTGGCATTATTACTCCTGGTTAAAATGAGTGTTATATTGCTCACTAATTGGGTTTTTATATATTTATGAACATTAAAATGCACATTCCGGTACCTTGGACTACACTATTGAGCATTAAGCTGCTCAGTTATTAACTGCTCAATTAAGGTGTCCCACGTTGCTAACCATCCAGGCATTTCATCATGGCCAGTGGCACGATGCCGCTGAGCTGGTGATTGAGCACCCAGAGCAAGGTCGTCGAGGATCTGCGCGTTTGGGCTATATCACCGATTATGCCCTTGAGTGGCTGGATCGCGATGATGAGCATGCTTGCAGCCTGCTTTTGCCGATTGAACTCATGAATACTCATCAATCGCCACGCTGGTTCGCTTTTTTAGACGATATCATGCCTTCTGGGGCCAGCCGCCGTTACTGGGTTACGCAGTTGGGGATATCGGCGCTTACTGAGGCTGAACAAGATTACGCCCTATTGGCTAAAGGGACGATTGCTCCGGTGGGTAATTTACGTATTAAAGAGGCCCTTCCCGAGCGTCCAGTAGGTAGCACGCTAGAGCATCAACGCTTTGCCTTACGTGATGTTGTGGATCGAGATAGCGATTTTCTTGCTTATGCGCAGCAAATGGGAGCCGCTGGGGGTGGTGCGACCGGAGCTGGCGGTGAAGCGCCTAAGCTACTGCTACGCTGTTCGCCAAACGATCAGGTCTGGATCGATACCTATCAGGATGACCCGGCGAATACCGACCAGCACTATCTGGTGAAATTTCCTCGCGGCCAGCGCACCGAGCTTGATAACAATATCCTTCGCGCCGAATACCATTTCTATCATGAGCTGGCGTCACTCGGCATAGCGACGATCGACACTCAAGGGATGCGGCTACTGGAAGGCGAGCGCTATCCATCGCTGTGGTTGCCCCGCTTTGATGTTGATTACCCCGCTGGAAAGCGAACGCTGTATGGGCTGGAGTCGGTTTATTCCGCGATGAAGCGTCAGCCGGGAAGCTTCTTAAACCATTTTGACGTGATTGAGGCACTGGTTGGCCTGTTGAGCCAGCAATACCGCGTTCGCGAGTTAGGAGGTCATTTTGATACGGCGCGTTTCGTGAGCGAGTGGGTGAAACGTGATCTGCTTAATGTCGCTTTTGCTAATAGCGATAACCATGGCCGCAATACGGCGCTGTTGAAAACGCCTCAGGGAACCTGGCTGGCGCCAGTCTACGATTTTGCGCCCATGAAGGCTGACCCAGAAGGCATTATTCGCACCACCACTTGGGGCGCGCCGTTTGAAGAGGGTCCTGAATTCAGCTGGGTAGCCATTGCGGAGAACTTAAATGCCTATGTGCCAGCCGAGCAGTTGATGGCAGAGCTAAAAGCGCTGGGGAGGCAGTTAGTCGGGCTAAAAGAACGACTTGCTGCGCGGGGAGTGCCGGAAGCGTTGCTAGCATCGAATGCGGTGGGGTTAAATTATCTGGATGCTAAGCTGCGCCGCTGGGGGCTGGTATGAAACGCAAAGAACTCTCTAGCATTGAGCGCGAGGCACTACTTATGGCGCTATTGTCCCAGCTGCTGCGGGAAGAGATCAGCTCAGGGCAGGTGCTGCGTCAACTACGCCGCGAAGTGTTGGGAATGTCGCAGACACAATATGCCGAGCTGGTGGGTATCAGTCGCCGCACCTTGTCTGATCTGGAAGCCGATAAAGCAAGCCCTACACTGGCTCTGCTAAACCAAGTATTCCGCCCCTTGGGTCTGCAAACCGGCTTGGTGCCGCGTAACCGTCATCTGCGTGAGCGGTTGCTTTCAGTGGAACCCCCTAGCGCCTGACCGCCAAACACCGTATCCAAACATTTCCTATTCAGCCAAGCTTAACTATTGAGTTTGCACGCTAACTTTTTAAACGCAGCATGTTTCTACTTTCGTCTAATCCTGCGATCATTTAGCGCTAATCGAGATACCAACAGGGCGGTATCCCAAGGAGTTAAACATGCAGGATTCGACAGCATCGTCGTCTCAAGGGCTGGCGCGCAACCCGCGCTTGGCCGAATTTGTGTTGGCGCTGGGCGGCTTTGGAATCGGCACCAGCGAGTTCGTCATTATGGGCCTGATGAACCGTGTGGCGGGTGATTTAGCGGTAACGGTGCCTCAAGTGGGTTACGCAATAAGCAGCTACGCCTTGGGCGTGGTAGTCGGTGCGCCGCTGATTTCGGCGCTGGCCGCGCGAGTACCTAGGCGGTCGCTGTTGATTATGCTGATGCTGGTATTTGCGGTGGGCAATATTGCTAGTGCCATGGCACCAGGGTTCTGGTCATTCGTAGGGCTGCGTTTTCTGGCTGGCTTACCTCACGGCGCTTATTTTGGCATCGCCGCACTGGTGGCCGCGGGAGCCGTGCCGATAGACCAACGGGCGCGGGCTGTTTCCCGGGTGATGATGGGTTTAACCGTGGCGATTCTGATCGGTGCGCCGCTGGGTACCTGGGCGGGTAACCTGTTGGGCTGGCAGATCGCCTTTGCGGGTGTCGGTGGTATTGCGTTGCTCACCGCCCTGTTGATCCGCTTCTATGTACCGGTGCAGCCCGTCGATACTCTAGCAAGCCCGGTGCGTGAGCTTTCAGCGCTGCTTAAGCAGCGGGTGTTGGTTACCCTGGCGCTTGCCTGCATCGGCTGCGGCGGCATGTTCGCAATTTTTAGCTATGTGATGCCGACATTAACCCAGCAGGCGGGTATGAGCGAAGCGCTGGGGCCGTTGGTGCTGGTCATTTTCGGCCTGGGCTCTATTGCCGGTAACTTAATCGGCGGGCGCATGGCGGATAAAAACCTGATGCGTGCCATACCTACCATTCTGCTCTGGTGTGGCGTGGTACAAGGGTTGTTTTACTTTGCGGCGAATAACGTTTGGACGGGGCTGCTGTTTGTTGGCCTGGTGGGCACCAGTATGGCACTAGCGCCTTCATTACAAACCCGCTTGATGGATGTGGCGGAAGATGCCCAAACCATGGCGGCCTCACTCAACCACGCGGCCTTTAACGGTGCCAATGCCCTAGGGGCGTGGCTTGCTGGCTTGGCAATCAGCGCTGGCTTTAGCTGGTCGAGCACGGGCTTGGTCGGTGCGGGATTGGCACTCTGTGGCTTGGTGATTTTTGCCGCTGGGCGATGGTTGGAAAAGCGCACCTACGGCGCCGTGGCCCAGCGAGCCTAGCGTTGGCTAACGTTGCATTGTGATTGGCCAGCTGCCTAGTTATCGAACAGTGATAATTAACATGGCTAAAAAGTCGAATTCTCTCTACTG
This sequence comes from Vreelandella sp. 2A-K22, assembly GCF_054065485.1. NCBI lineage: Bacteria > Pseudomonadati > Pseudomonadota > Gammaproteobacteria > Oceanospirillales > Halomonadaceae > Vreelandella > Vreelandella sp. 2A-K22. The sequence continues at coordinate 129,999 of NZ_JBSUGC010000001.1, forward strand.
TGTAAGAGTAGTAACCCATAAGGAGATGACCATGCACATTCAGGTATTGAATTTGACACGCATATTGACCCTCGGCGCGGTGGTGGCGTTAACCATTGGCTTGGTGGGTTGTGGTACCACTACCGGAGAGCGCGCTACTAGCGGCGCGGGTGTCGGTGCTGCCATTGGCGCGGGTGCCGCAGCCGTAACCGGTGGTAGCGTCGTTCAAGGTGCCGTTATCGGCGGTGGCGTTGGTGCTGCCACCGGTGCCGCCACCGATGCAGATGACATCAATCTCGAATAAGTAATGGTTGATCTCTTAGCGACACAGCCTAAATCCGCGCATGCCCATATGAAAGTGATCCGCATGCGCGGCGTTGTAATCGGGCCCCAATACATTACCGAAGGTATGGCAGGCGCCATCCCGCGCAGCGCGTAAAAACTCACCTACCTCGCCTTCATCATCCCTGTCATTGATCAGCGTAATACGCTGGCCGTTCTCAAACTGAAATCCCACTACATCCAGCGCTTCGGCGGTGGCGTGTTCGCTGCGTCTGCCGGCTTCGCGGCCATAAACGTTACGGCAGGCAAAGCTACCTACGTGGTTAACCTGGCTCACTCGGCTACCCATAATCTCCTCAGCGGCAGGCTGCAACGCGTGGCGTTCATACATCACCCACGCTAGTGCCATGGGGCAGGAGGCCACGAAACTCTGGTTGAACGCGACCCCGCTAGAGTGCATGCGCACGATATTAGAAAGCGGGCAGCTCGCCGTGGGGGCGTAATCGGCCAATGGCGTATAGCGCAGCTCGCCCTCGGGGACGGTATCTAACGCAGCTAAACAGCCTGCGCGGTCGTCTGCCAAGCGGCTTAACTTAAGCTGTGTGACCGGCGTAATGGGGTCGTCAATATGCAGCGGAGCCCATGGCGCCCAGTGGCGGGGAATCTCAATGATGCCTTTTTGCAGGGCTACGCCCAGCGCAATCAGGGCTAAAATAAATAGCGTACTGCGCATGCCTACCTCCCTGTATGTCACCACCAACGCTACAGTCGTCGCGCTGGGTGTGCGATACTGCGCAGCCTTGCTGCTCTGCTGCAGTCGCTTTACTTGCGTTTACTACGTTTTCCGCTACTTATTTTGCTAACTGAAGGGAAAGTACTTCATGTCCCAAGGTACGCTGTTTATCGTTTCTGCCCCCTCAGGTGCTGGCAAGACTAGCTTGGTGCGCGAGCTAATCGAAAGCCTGGATGGGATTCAAGTGTCGGTGTCGCACACTACGCGTGCCAAGCGCGAGGGTGAGGTGAATGGCGTCAATTATCATTTCACCGATGTAGCCGAGTTTGAAGCGATGATCGCGCGGGGTGAGTTCTTCGAGTATGCCAAAGTATTTGATAATTACTACGGTACCTCGCGCCAGGCAGTAGAGGTATTGCTAGCGGCAGGTCAGGACGTCATTCTGGAAATCGACTGGCAGGGCGCTCAGCAGGTACGCACACAAATGCCTGATGCGGTGTCGATTTTTATTTTACCGCCTTCCCGCGAGGAACTGGAGCGACGTCTTGCTAGCCGTGGCACCGATGAGCATGCGGTGATTGCCCGGCGGATGCGCGATGCGGTGAGTGAAATGTCCCATTACCACGAATATGATTACCTCGTCGTTAATGATGACTTCACCACGGCGCTGCAGGAGTTACAGTCACTGGTAATCAGCCGTCGCTTAAGTCGCCCGTTAATGACCGAGCGCCATGCGCCGCTGTTGGCTGCGCTCTTGTCACAGGCGCCTACGGTCGAGTAATCTATACGGTTCTACTACTTTCTATTGCGTTGCACTATTTTTGTCGCACCATTTTTTCACTGGGTCGGCGCCGTTCTCTGCGGTGTCGGCCCGGTTCCGTCATAACAGGAAGGCTCCCATGGCTCGCGTAACCGTTGAAGATTGTCTTGAAAATGTTGAAAACCGTTTCAAGCTGGTGATGATTTCCACCCAGCGTGCTCGTCAGCTGGCGCGCGGCTCCCGCGATGCTCTGCTACCTTGGGAAAATGATAAACCTACGGTGATGGCGCTGCGTGAAATTGCCGCAGGCCTGGTCGATCACACTGTACTGGACGAGCCCGTTGAAGCCGCTGTTCGTCCGCGCCCGGCTATGGCGCCTACTCATATCGACGACTAACGTTTTCAACGAAACCGATAGAGGCGCGGTAGATGTTCACCATTGATGACCTGGCCGATAGACTCGGCGGCTATTTACCCTCGGATGAAATCCAGCAGGTCAAACGCGCCTTTTACTACGCTGAGCAGGCCCACGATGGCCAGCGGCGGCGTTCCGGCGAGCCGTACGTTACCCACCCGCTGGCGGTAGCGAATATTCTTGCCAATATGCACATGGATCATCAAAGCCTGATGGCTGCCATGCTGCATGACGTTATCGAAGACACCGGCGTATCCAAAAAAGCCCTGGAGGCTCAGTTTGGTAAGCCGGTAGCAGAGCTGGTAGACGGGGTATCCAAACTTACCCAAATCACCTTTGAAGACAAAGCCGTCGCCCAGGCGGAAAATTTTCAGAAGATGGTGCTGGCGATGTCGCGGGATATTCGCGTTATCATCGTCAAGCTGGCTGACCGGTTGCATAACATGCGCACCCTGGGCGCCCTACGCCCGGATAAAAAGCGTCGCATTGCCCGTGAAACGCTGGAAATTTACGCGCGAATTGCCGGGCGGCTGGGTATCAATACGATTCGTATCGAGCTTGAGGATCTCTCCTTTCAGGCGATTCACCCCATGCGCTCGGAGCGCATCAAGCGTGCGGTTGCCAAAGCGCGGGGGCACCGGCGCAGTGCCATGCGCGAAATACAGTCCTCCCTGCAAAAAAGCCTGGACGATGACGGGCTTAATGGCACCGTCATTGGACGCCAAAAGCATCTGCTGTCGATCTATAAAAAAATGCGCGACCAGCGTAAGCCCTTTGTCGAAATTATGGATGTGTTTGGCTTTCGCATCATTACCGAAGATGTGGCCAGCTGCTACCGTATTCTAGGCGTGGTGCATAACCTCTATAAGCCGGTACCGGGGCGCTTTAAAGACTACATTGCGATTCCCAAAGCTAACGGTTACCAGAGCCTGCATACCACCTTGTTTGGTTCCCGCGGTATGCCCATTGAGGTGCAGATACGCACCCGTGAAATGGAGGCCATGGCCAATAACGGTATCGCTGCCCACTGGCTTTATAAAGCGGGGCAGACTTCCCATCCGATTGCCGAGGGCAGCCATGCACGTGCTCGCGCCTGGGTTAAGGGCCTGCTGGAAATGCAGCGCCACGCTGGCGACTCGCTGGAGTTTATCGAGCACGTTAAAAACGACCTGTTCCCCGACGATATCTACGTGTTCACACCTAAAGGCGATATTATGGAGCTGCCCCAGGGCGCTACCGTAATCGACTTCGCCTACACCGTGCACACGGATATCGGCAATAACTGTATCGCTTGCCGCATTGATCGCCATTTGGCGCCGCTCTCGACGCGCTTAGAAAGTGGTCAGACGTTGGAAATTATCACCGCCCCCGGTGCGAAGCCCAATATTACCTGGCTAAATTTTGTGACCACCGCAAAGGCGCGTTCGGCAATCCGTCACGCGCTTAAATATCAGCAGCAGACCGAAGCGGTCATGCTGGGACGACGGTTGCTCAATAAAGCCCTGGCGCCATTCGATACCAGCCTGGAAGAACTGGATGAGAGCGCCCTTAAGCGCGCCTTCAAAGAGTTGGATGTCTCTTCTGAGGATGCTCTGTTGGAGTCGCTCGGGATGGGCAACCGCATGACCCACGTGGTGGCACGCCGCCTAGTGGCTGCGGCGCATGGCGAAAGCTATGAGCACCCTGTAGGCGGGGAGGGTAGCAAAGCCGTCATGATCAGCGGCAGCGAAGGCATGGTGATTAACTTTGCGCGCTGCTGCCATCCGCTACCAGGCGACCCCGTGGTGGGCCACCTTTCCACAGGCAAAGGGTTGGTGGTGCATCGCGCTGAGTGTAAAAACGTGGTGGATAAGAACTTCGCCGATAAAAATGACCCTGATAAGCTCTTCGCGCTGGAGTGGTCGGACACCATTGATGAAGATTTCCCGGTCGCGCTGCGTATCGAAATTGAGAGCCGTCGTGGGCTAGTCGCAGAGCTTGCCGGGCTGGTCACCGATGCCGATGCCAATATTGAGCGGATTGGTATTGAAGAGCGCGATGCCCACCTTTCCACCGTCAATCTGACGCTGTCGGTGAAAGGTCGTGTGCATCTGGCACGCATCATTAAACGCATCCGTAACCTTCCCAACGTTGGCAAAATTACCCGACTCGCTAATTAATACTATACATAACAACATGCTGATATAAATCGGCAGCGATCGCTATTTTTCAGTATCAAATAATTAAGTGTTACCCATTACAGGAGCGAAACAACGTATGAGCAATAAGGCCGTTATCAACACCAGCAAAGCCCCCGCGGCTATTGGTCCTTACTCCCAGGCCATTAAAGCGGGCAACACGGTTTATCTCTCTGGCCAGATCCCGCTGGATCCCGCGACCATGGCGATTGTGTCTGAGGATTTCGAAGCTCAGGCACGCCAAGTCTTCACCAATCTACAGGCAGTATGCGAAGAAGCGGCGGGCTCGCTAAGCGATATCGTGAAGCTGAATCTGTACCTGGTGGACTTGGATAACTTTGCGATTGTTAACCAAGTCATGGAGGAGTTCTTCACCGCTCCTTTCCCCGCCCGCGCCGCCGTTGGCGTCAAAGCACTACCCAAAGGCAGCCAGGTGGAAGCGGAAGCGGTGATGGTTATCGGTGACTAGGCTTTGTTTAGCTCTAGAAAGCCGCCCTCTTTGAGTACCTGTGCATAGCCTTCGCGGTAGCTAGGAAAGCGGAACTGATAACCAGTGCTCAATATGCGCTGGTTATCGCAGCGTTTGCTCGTTCGCCGACGTAAAGGGGACTGCATGGTCTCTGTGGCCTCTACTTTTAACTGCTCGGCCAGCCACATCATTACGTTATGCATGGTGACCGGTTCGCAGTCGCTGCCCAGGTAGATATCATCCAGCGTCTCACCGCGCTCCTGATAGCGAATCAGGTGGGCAATAATACCTGTGCAGTCGTCGCGGTGGATGCGATTGGAGTAGACCACAGGAGTGATCGCAGCCACGCGGCCTTCAGCAACCTGATGAATCAGTCGATCGCGGCCAGGGCCGTAAATGCCGGAAAAGCGAATCACCGTGCCCGGCAGGGGGTGATTGATCAGCGCCTGCTCAGCCTCGCACATTAGGGTGCCAGAGAAGCTAGTGGGGTCGGTGGGGCTCTCTTCGTTAACGACCTCGCCCTCCTGCTGGCCATGCACGCTAGTTGAAGAGACGAAAAACACCCTACGTGGAGGCGTTTTGTGCTGCTCCATCACGCTCAGCACGCGCTTTAAACCTTCCGGATAGGCACTTTGATACGCGCTCTCTTCGAAACGGTCAGCGCTGACGGTATAAACCACATAGTCAGCTTGAGGCAGGCTTTTGGCATCGGCCTCTTCAAGGCTATCCAGGTCTAACGCCAGCGGTGTAATGCCGGTGTCTTTTAAGGCTTCCACGTTGCGGCGTAGGCCAATCACTTGGTGCCCTTCCTCAAGCAGCTCGCGCCCAAGGTTGATCCCTAAATCGCCACAGCCGATAATCAGTACGGTTAGCTTCACCGTGCTCACTCCTCTTGATTAATATTCCCTATTAGATGCAAAGTCTCTACCAACGATGACATTGAACCGAGATATTGTCGGTTGAGAAGACCGACGGCAGAGCTTGCTTGTCCTTTTCCGTCTCGCTGACTGTCATGATGCAAGGCCTTGCATACATCACTTTTTTCATACAAGCCCTAGTCACGAGCTGCTACGAGAGGATGCCACTGGCACCGCTATGACTTTAACAGAACTTCGCTACATCGTAACCCTTGCCCAGGAGCGTCACTTTGGCCGTGCGGCGGAACGCTGCCACGTTTCACAGCCCACGCTCTCGGTGGCGGTGAAAAAGCTGGAAGAAGAGCTCGAAACGCCGCTCTTTGAGCGTTCCAAGTCCACCGTCCAAGTTACCCCGCTGGGTGAAAAAATCGTCGCCCAGGCCCAGCGTGTGCTGGAGCAGAGTAGCCTGATTTTTGAGCTCGCCAGTGCGGGTAAAGATCAGTTGGCCAACCCGCTGCGCATTGGGGCGATTTACACCATTGGGCCCTACCTGTTTCCTCATCTAGTGCCTGCCCTGGCGAACGCGGCCCCGCAAATGCCTCTTTATATTGAAGAGGGCATGACCGGTACGCTGCGCGCCAAGCTAAGAAGCGGTGAGCTGGATGTGATTATTGTGGCATTGCCGTTTACTGAAACCGATGTGGTCACCAAGCCAATCTACGACGAAGCCTTTGAAGTTCTCATTCCCGCTAACCACCCATGGGTCGAGCGGGAAGCGATCAATAAAGAGGACTTACTCGAAGAGCGCCTGCTGCTGCTCGGCGAAGGACACTGTTTTCGCGATCAAATTCTGGAAGCCTGCCCGGCGATTACCCAAAAACTCAACAGCCCCAACAATACGCTGATCGCCGAAGGCGGGTCGCTGGAAACCATTCGCCATATGGTGGCCTCTCGATTAGGTATTACGGTGCTGCCGCAGTCTGCGCTGGGCACCGACCAGTATGAAAATGCCATGCTGGCCAGTCGGCCATTTGTGGAGCCAGCGCCGTCGCGCACCGTGGCGATCGCCTGGCGGGCGAGCTTTCCCCGTCCTAAGGCTATTGAGGCGCTGATTCAGGCGATCAGCCACTGCCGCCAACCTACTAAAGCCGTTAAAAGCGCCCTATGAGTGATCTTTCCGCGCCCATCACCGCTCTGAAGGGCGTAGGCGAAGCGCTGGCGCTGAAACTGGGTCGATTGGGTATCGAGCAGGTAAGCGACCTGTTGTTCCACCTGCCGCTGCGCTATCAGGATCGCACGCGGCTTACGCCTATTGGCCTGCTGCGTGCAGGTCAGGAGGCGGTGATAGAGGGCGAAGTGACCGCTTGCGACGTAGTCAAAGGGCGCCGCCGCAGCCTGCTGGTGCGCCTGCGTGATGCTAGCGGTATTTTGAGCCTGCGGTTTTTTCACTTCTCACCGGCCCAGCAGCAACAGATGCGCCCAGGTGCGACCGTGCGCGCCTTTGGCGAAGCGCGGGCTGGGGCGACCGGTTTAGAGATCTACCACCCGGAATACCGGCTCAGTGGCGGTAGTGAGACCCCGGTGGAGGAGTATTTCACGCCTATTTATCCCACCACCGAAGGGTTGAACCAGCCGCGGCTGCGTGCTCTGGCTCAGCAGGCGCTCGGTTTACTGGACAGCGCCCCCGAGGCCTTGCCCGATGTAATACCCGATGCCCTGCTTCAACGCTTTCAGTTGCCAGGCCTACACGCCAGCCTGCACTTGCTGCACCAGCCGCCTCCCGATGTGAATATAGAGCAGTTGACCAGTGGCCAGCACCCGGCCACTCGGCGGCTGGCGCTGGAAGAGCTGCTCGCCCACCAACTAAGCTTGCGCGAAGTTCGCCTGCGTATTCAGGCGGATGGCGCACCGACGCTACCCTCTGGGCGCAGTCTGCAGGCGCGCTTTTTGGCCCAATTACCGTTTGCCTTAACCGGTGCCCAGCGTCGCGTTCTGGAGGAGATCAGCCACGATTTAAGTCGCCCGGCACCGATGCTGCGGCTGATCCAGGGCGATGTCGGCTCGGGAAAAACCGTGGTCGCCGCCATGGCCGCGCTGAGCGCCCTGGCGGGCAACTGCCAGGCGGCGATCATGGCGCCGACTGAAATCCTCGCTGAGCAGCACTACCGCTCGTTTAAAGCCTGGTTTGAGCCGCTGGGGATCGAAGTGGCATGGCTGGCGGGCAAGCTCAAAGGCAAGGCGCGGCTGGATGCTAAAGCGGCGATTGCCGATGGGCGTGCGCGTATGGTGGTGGGCACTCACGCACTGTTTCAGGACGACGTGCACTTCCAGTGCCTGGGATTGGCGATCATTGACGAGCAGCACCGCTTTGGCGTGCATCAGCGCCTGGCGTTACGCGAGAAGGGTGAGGCGGGCGGGCTAACCCCACACCAGTTGATCATGACTGCCACGCCGATTCCGCGCACTTTGGCCATGAGCGCCTACGCGGATCTGGATGTTTCGGTGATCGACGAGCTACCCCCCGGCCGTACACCGGTAAAAACCGTGGTGGTGCCCGACGAACGCCGCCCTGAAGTGGTTGAGCGTATTCGGCTGGCCTGCAGCGAAGGTCGTCAGGCGTATTGGGTGTGCACGTTGATTGATGAATCCGAGGCGTTGCAGTGCCAGGCGGCCGAGGTTACCCGCGATGAGCTAACCATAGCGCTGCCCGAGTTGGCGGTGGGCTTGGTTCACGGGCGCATGAAGTCGAGCGAGAAAGCCGAGGTGATGACCGCCTTCAAAGCGGGGGAGCTGGATTTGCTGGTGGCTACCACGGTGATCGAGGTGGGAGTGGATGTACCCAACGCCAGCCTGATGATTATCGAAAACCCCGAGCGTCTGGGGCTTTCCCAACTGCACCAGCTGCGCGGCCGGGTAGGGCGTGGCAGCACGGAAAGCTTCTGTGTGCTGCTCTACCACCCGCCGCTGTCGAAAAGCTCCCGCCAGCGCTTGGCGGTCATGCGCGAAACCACCGATGGCTTCCGCATCGCCGAGAAAGACTTGGAAATCCGCGGCCCCGGCGAAGTGCTCGGCACCCGCCAAACCGGCCTTGCGCAGATGAAAATTGCCGACCTGGAACGCGATGCCGACCTGCTAGAGCGGGTAACGGCCATGGCCCAAACGCTGCAGGGCAGCCCAGATGTTACCGCTGTCCTGGTGCGCCGCTGGCTTGGCGAGGCGGCAGGGCGCTATGGGCAGGTGTAGTTAGCTTGGTTAGACGCTAGCGGTGCTTGGCGTATGCTCTTCACTTCCCACCAGACGATTCGCAGCTTCACCCAGCGGGGCGAGCTGCTCGGTAATAAGGCGTAGCTGGCTTTGGATAGGGCGGTAGAGCGTGACGGCTTTTTCATCTGCTGATAGCGCACTTTTCTCTTCTAGCTGGGCTAATAACTCGGCAGCTTGATCCGCTAGTGGCTCAATCGACTGGCGCTGGTTTAATCGCTCGGCGATTTGTCCCAGCAGCTCACCAATACGTTTTGCTACCGGCACTAGCGTGGCATCGTCTTCATCGTCTGCCAACTGGTGGCGATGGGCGCCCAGTGCAGAGAGGTGGCTGAGTAGGGTATTGGAGAGCACCAGAAAGCGCAGCCCGTTGTCCGCGTCCAGTTTCCGGTAATGCCCCGGCTCATGGAGCATATTGGTGAGCAGGGTGGAGAGCGCTGCATCGGCGTTATGGGCATTGCGCCGCGCCAGGCGATAGGCCAAGTCATCCTGCTTGCCCTCCTCGTACTGGTGGATAATCTCCTCCAGGTAGCGGCGGTGGTTATTGAGCGCGTTGGCGGCTTCGCGATAAAGCCTGCGACCCTGCCAGTCGGGCAGAATAAAAAACACCGCTAAGCCGGCGATGAGTGAGCCAAGCAGGGTATCGAGCAGCCGCGGTAGGATCAGGTTATAGCCGTCGCCTACCTGGTTGAAGCTGCACAGCACGAGCAGGGTGATAGAGGCAGTAGCGATTACATAGTGTTTTTCGCGGTTAGCGAAGAACGAGACCCCGGCGGCCACGGCTATCATGCTCTGCACCAGCGGGTGCGGAAAGAGGCTGATCGACGCCCACCCTACTGTCAGGCCCAATATCGTGCCCATTATCCGTTGGGACAAAAACCGCCGTGTGGTGGCAAAGTTGGGTCGGCAAACAAACAACGTGGTCAGCAGAATCCAAAAGCCCTGCTCGGGGTCGATCCACTGCATCAGCCCATAGCCGGTCGTGAGGGCAATGGAGAGCCGCACTGCATGGCGAAAAGTGGGGGAGCCGAGAGTAAAGTTTAGGCGCACCCGCTTCCACGCTTCCTGCAGACTCGACGGCGAGCGGTCATACAGCGAACTGTCGCGCCGCTCATCGCTGACGCCGGGGTTGTGGGCGCTGGCGAGCTGGTTTTCCAGGGTGGCCAGGTTCTCTGCCAGCGCGCTCAATGGGTAAAGCAGTGGGAGCCACTCGGGCTTGCCACGGCCGCGCAGGTTCTCAATCGAGGCGTGCAGGTCAGCCAGCGCTTCTTCACTTTGCTGATGATCAAACGGCCTATTGAGTAGCAGCGATTTGGCTAGCTGACGACAGGAGCGCCCCTGTTGATCCAGCAGCCGCTGGCAGCGAAACAGCACATCGTGGTGGAAAAAGGCTTTGCTGAGCGCGCTGTAGGGGTAATGGGTGGAGCTGGCGCGTTCGTGAATATCCTGGGCAATAAAGTAGATACGCAGGTAGCGGTTGAGTTTTTGGTCGCCGCGCTGGCCTTCCAGCCGCCTAAAAATCATCTCTTTGGCTTGATTGAGCGCAGCGACGACTTTGCCGTTCTGGCGCGCCAAGGCCACCCGGCGGGCTTCCACATCGACACCGCGCACCGGTTCAAACAGCGCCGATTTCAGTATCAGAAACTCACCCAGCGCTTTGTACACCCGTGCCATGCTCTGCTTGACCGGTTGGCGCGAAAACAGTGCGCACCACACCACCGAAATTAGCCCATACCACACCGCTCCAGCCAACAGCAGCAGTTGGCGCGCCGCCACGTCTTCATCCACCCCGCCGTGCTGCTCGATGTTGATCATCGAGTAGATCGAGAGTATTAGCGTGCCGGAAGCGATGGTGGCATAACGCTGTCCGATTGCTCCGAGCATAATCAGGCAAAAGGTCGAAAGCCCCAGGCCCACTACAAATAGCCACGGCCAGGGAAATAGCCACTGCACGATAAAGGAAGCTGACGTAAAACACACCAGCGTTACCAGCAGCGCCTGAAGACGGCCTTGCCAGCTGTCGTCAGTTTCAGACAGCGCGCAGGCGATAATGCCGAGAAAAAGCGGAATGACCAGCGCTACATCGCCCATTAAGCCGCTAAATAGCAACGCACCGCTGAACGCTATAAAAACGCGCAGACTGTAGGCGAATTTATCGAGAGTCCAAAGGCGCCGTAGCGGCAAAGATATGGGCATAAAAGCTCTTATAGATGGTTGTTAGACTTTAGTATAAATGCGTAGGCGTTGGATGTCGCTACTCAGCACTCAACGTTTGGGTGTTCTAAAAAATAGCGCACTAAAGCCCTATGATTGAAACAGTAACCTTTCGATACTCGGAGTGACTCTAAAAAAAACAGGGACACTCCTATGGATATCAAACTGCTGCTGGACTGGCGTCTTCACCTTACGGTGATTGTGACGTCGATGTTTGCCGAGTGGGTCGGCATCGTACGCATCCCCCTCGGGCCTGGAACACTGTTGTTATTACCGCTGCTCTATGCCTTTGTGATTGGCGTTCTGTTCAACCCTCATCTTTTTTCGGCAATGGGTAAGGTCATTCCCAAGCCGGTCAGCAATGCGGCTGGCCCGATTATTCTAATCGCCATCCTGCCGTTTATCGCCAAATTCGGTTCCACCATTGGCCCAGCGATCGAGCAGATCATCGCCGCCGGCCCTGCGCTGATTCTCCAGGAATTGGGTAATCTGGGCACCATGCTCATAGCGCTCCCCTTTGCAGTATTAGTCCTCAAAATGGGACGTGAAGCGATCGGTGCCACTTACTCTATCGCCCGTGAGCCCAATATTGCCATTATTTCAGATCGTTACGGGCTGAGAAGTCCTGAAGGTATCGGCATTATGGGCGTTTACGTAGTGGGCACCATGTTCGGTACGCTCTACTTCGCCTTAATGGCGGGCTATATCGCCTCGCTGGATATTCTCGATATTCGTGCTTTGGCCATGGCCTGCGGGGTGGGCAGTGGCAGTATGGTGGCAGCGTGTTCAGCAGCTTTAGCCGAAGCGGTACCCGCATCCAAAGACGAACTACTCGCCTTTGCCGGGGCAAGCAACCTGCTTACCTACGCCACCGGTCTGTATATATCGCTATTTATCGCGCTACCGATCACTGAGTGGATGTACAAGCGCTTAAAAGGCTCGCGCCAGGAGGTTAGCCATGAAAACTCATGAGAGCCCAATCGATCAGTTCGATGCTGAGGCGTTAAAAGAGCTACGTCCCGAAAATCAGCTAGGCAAAACCGCGTTGGTACTGGCGGCAGTGTGTGTGGCGGCGTGGTTTAGCAATATCGTCAACGGTTCACCTTTATTAGATGCGCTGCCCGGCATGTTGATTCTGTATGCCATGGTCATTATCGGCTTGGTGGTTGGGCGGTTTTGCCCTTTTTACCTGCCCAGCGTGGCCTGGGTGTCGCTGGTGAGTATTATCGCGACGCTGCCGTTCTTCCCGGGTAATGGGTGGATCATCGCACGGTTGGCCGAGGTGGATTTCCTGGCAGTGGTCACGCCGGTATTGGCCTACGCAGGGCTGGCGCTTACCGGTCGTGAGTTTGCCATGTTCAAGCAGACTGGCTGGAAGCTGGTGATTGTGGCCCTGCTGGTCTTTACCGGTACCTTTATTGGCTCTGCTGTTGTCGCCCATGTGATGCTTTAAGGATAAGACGATGACTGCTTCAGTAGACTTACCGGATCACGCAGAACTAAAAGCGTGGCGCCATGATTTTCACCAGCACCCGGAAACGGCTTTTGAAGAGCACCGCACCAGCGCACGCATTGCCGAGCTGCTGACTGAGTGGGGCTTTGAGGTAACCACCGGGATTGCCGGAACGGGTGTGGTAGCCGCGTTGGATGGTCAACAAGGTGAAGGTAAAACCATCGGCCTGCGGGCCGATATCGACGCCTTGGATATTCGTGAAGAGACTGCGCTTGCCTACGCGTCGCAAACGCCGGGCAAAATGCACGCTTGTGGCCACGATGGACACACCACCATGCTGTTGGGCGCTGCCTGGGCGTTAAAGCAGCAGCCGGATTTCAAAGGCCGGGTGGTGTTCATCTTTCAACCCGCCGAAGAGAACGCAGGCGGCGGGCGGGTGATGGTTGAAGAGGGCCTGTTTGAGCGCTTTCCCATGGATGCCGTGTACGGCTTGCATAACTGGCCGGGTCTGCCCGTAGGCGTCGCCGCGGTGCACGATACCGACGTCATGGCCGCCTTCGATATCTTTAGCCTGACGCTGACTGGCAAGGGCTGCCATGCGGCGATGCCCCATTTAGGTACTGATACGGTGTTGGCGAGCTGCCAACTGATCAGCCAACTGCAAGGGCTGGTGAGCCGCGAAACGCCGCCAGACAAATCTGCCGTGCTGAGTATTACCAGTATTAACGCGGGGGATACCTTCAATGTGATTCCCGAACAGGTGGCGCTTCGCGGCACGCTGCGCTGTTTTGATATGGCGCTTAAAGAGCACTTGGAGGCACGCTTTAAGCAGGCGATTGCCAGCTTGGCAGAGTTTCACGGCTTAACCGTTGAGCTGGATTACCAGCGCTGCTATCCCGCCACTATCAATACCCCTGAACATGCCCAGCACTGCGCCTCGGTGCTGGAAAGCTTACTCGGCAGCGACAATGTGGTGCGCAACCCGCCGCCCAGTATGGCCTCTGAGGATTTCTCGTTCCTGCTGGCCGAGCGCCCAGGTGCCTATATCTGGATGGGCAATGGCGAGGAGTCTGCTTCGCTGCATAACCCCCGCTATGACTTTAACGACGCTTTGCTGCCGCTGGGCACGCGCTACTGGGTGGAGCTGGTAAGGGCGTTACTCGTCTAAATTCCTGACTTAATACACGTTATTCGCTCTCTGATGCCCTCTGGGTAGGGGAGCGTCTACCCGGAACATAGCGTCTTCATGACGTTTAAAGGAGCTTTACTATGTCTTTAGTCACCACCCCTTTATCGATTACCGTCATTGGTTTGGGGCAGATGGGCGGCAATATGGCGCTCACCCTCAAAGCAGCAGGGTTTGAAGTAACGGGTAGCGATGTATTTGAGCAAGCGCGATCGCGTCTTGCTGCTCAAGGACTAACCGTTGTGGCTCCCGAAGAATTACCCGCTAGCGACGTTTACCTGCTGTCGTTGCCCACCTCTGCCCATGTGCGTGAGGTGATCGAGCAATCGCCAGGCCTGCTTGACCTTGCGCCGAAAGGTAGCGTGATTGTCGATACCTCCACCAGTGACCCCGCCGTGACGCGTGAACTGGCCGAAAAAGTAACCGCAGCGGGCCTTCTATGGTTGGATGCCCCGGTCAGCGGCGGCCCGAAAGGCGCTGCCAGCGGCAAGCTAGGGATGCTGTTAGGAGGCGATGTCGCCACCATTGAGCGGGTATTGCCGATGCTGGAAGCCATGTCGGCCAAGCGTACCCATGTGGGCGGCCCGGGCAGCGGCCATGTGGTCAAGCTTGCCAATAACTACCTGTGTGCCGCGCACTTGTTAACCACCGCCGAAGCCGTTGCTATGGCAGTCAAGGCGGGCGTTGACCCCGCGGCCTGCTTGGCGGGCCTTAACAGTGGCTCGGGGCGCAGCGCGGTCAGCGAGGTGAACTTCCCAGAGTGGGTGTTGAGTGAGCGTTTCGACTCAGGCTTTACCACCGGTTTGATGCGTAAGGATTTACGTTTGGCCCGGGATGCCGCTGAGCAACTGGATATCCCCTCGCCGCTGTTACAAGCCGTGGTCGATGCCTGGCACGCGAACCCCGAACAACCAACCGATAGCGATGACTTTAACCATATCACCACGCCGATATTAGCGCGTGCCAGCCAGGCGGAGGAGCAGTAATGAACGCACTTAGCCAACATGCCCAAGATCACCTTGCCACGCTACTCGAAGGTTTTGGATTAACGGCCACCACGCTGCTGAGCAACTGGGTTGATGGCGGTTTAGTGGCAGGAGAGGGGGACGTGATCACCCTGACCAATCCAGCCACCGGCGAAACGCTGGTGAGCTATCGCGATGCGGGTGCTGGACTGATTGAGCGTGCTACCCAAGCGGCACAGCGAGGCCAACGCGAATGGATGGCGCTAACCGCCAGCGAGCGTGGACGGCGCATGAATGCCGCCATACGCGGCCTGGCGGGCCATGAAGAGGCGCTGGCTCAGCTGGAAAGTGTGGTGGCCGGTAAGCCGATTCGTGACTGCCGGGCTGAAGTAGGCAAAGTACGCGAGATGTTCGAGTACTACGCGGGTTGGTGCGACAAGCAGCATGGCGAAGTGATTCCAGTGCCTACCTCGCATCTTAACTATGTGCGCCATGTACCTTACGGCGTGGTGGGGCAGATTACCCCCTGGAATGCCCCGATGTTCACCTGTGCCTGGCAGTTAGCCCCTGCCATTGCGGCGGGCAATGGTGTGGTGCTAAAGCCTTCCGAACTGACGCCCTTTTCATCGGTGGTGATTGCCAAGCTACTTGAAAGCGGCGGACTTCCTAAAGGGCTGATCAATATCGTCAACGGGCTGGGCAAGTCGACCGGCGCAGCGCTGACCGACCACCCTGCCATCAGCAAACTGGTGTTCGTGGGCTCTCCCCAGAGTGGTCGCATGATTGCTGAAGCGGGCGCGAGGAGGTTGGTGCCCAGCGTGTTAGAGCTGGGGGGCAAATCCGCCAATATTGTGTTTGCCGATGCCAAGCTGGATGAAGCTGTCGCGGGTGCCCAGGCGGCCATTTTTGCCGCCGCCGGCCAGAGCTGTGTGGCGGGCTCGCGGCTGTTGATCGAGCGCCCGGTGTTTGAGCAAGTCACCAGCCGTTTGGCGCGGGCGGCGGAACAGATTTCGGTGGGCCTGCCTAACGATGAAGCGACCCGCATGGGGCCTTTGCAGAATCACCGCCAATTTGAGCAGGTCACACGCATGATCGACGCGGCGGTAGCCGCTGGCGCAACGTTGTTAACGGGCGGTAAACGGCCAGAGGGATTACCTGCCGAGGCTCAGGGCTACTTTATCGCCCCTACCGTGCTGGTCGATGTCACGCCGGATATGGAGATTGCTCAACAAGAAGTGTTCGGTCCGGTGCTGGTGGCCATGGCCTTTGACAATGAAAATCAGGCCATTCAGCTCGCCAACGAGACCCGCTTTGGCTTGGCTGGCGCCGTTTGGAGCCAGGACGTAGCGCGGGCGCATCGCGTAGCCGGTCAGTTGCGAGCTGGCACGGTGTGGATCAATAGCTACAAGGCGATCAGCGTGATGTCACCGTTTGGTGGCTTTGGCGATAGCGGCTTCGGTCGCTCCAGCGGCTTGGATGGCCTGCGCGAATACACGGTGCCGCAAAGCGTCTGGGTGGAAACCGCCCCCGAAGCCAGCGTGGCGTTTGGTTACGGCAGCGGTGTTGGTTGATCGCTTAGCGCCGAGCCTGGAGCGCGAAACGCCTGCATCCAGCGCTGCAGGTGGCGTAGCAGCAGAATACTGGCCTTGGGCTGTTGGCGACCTACCCGCGTGACCATGTGGGCCTGGGAGCGCTGAAAAAGCGGATTATCGACCGGGCGCGCCACTAACGTACCGAGCTCTAAATCGTGGGCGACGGCAAAGGCGGGTAGTAGGGTAATGCCCATGCCGCTACGCACATACTGCGCCAGAATCACCATTGAGTTGGTATTCATCGCCATGCGCGGGGCTATGCGTGATTGCTGGAATGCTTGGTCGACCATTTGACGTACCCCATGAGTGGTGTCCCACATGGCCATGGGCTGGTCGCTAAGCTGGGTAAGCGTGAGCGGTGACGTTTGGCTGGTTAAGGGGTGGTTGGGCGATAGAATAGCCATGAGTGGCTGAGGAGTAGATGACCAGAAACGCAGCTGGGGATGGGTACGCTCATGGAACATCAAGCCGATATGACTGTGATCGCCGACAATGGCGTCAATAATGCCCGAGGTGCCTGCGGTATGGATATCGAGCTGAATGCCCGCATAGCGTTGGGTAAATTCATGCAGTGGGGATGCTACTAGGTCACTGACAAACCCTTCTCCGACGGTAAGCGATATCTTGCCGGTTTCCATGCGTTGGTACGATTCAAGTGACGCAATAAACCCTTCATCAAGGGCGCCGCGGCGCTCGCAGTACTCAAGCAGCATTTCGCCTACCGGAGTAGGCGAAATGCCGTCGCGCTGACGCTCCATAAGCGTCGCTCCCAAGGCTTCTTCCAGCAAAGCAATTTGCCGGCTTACCGCCGAGGGAGCAATATCCAAGCGCGCCGCTGCGCGGCGCACGGAGCCAGACTCAAGGGTAACGCGAAAGTAAACGAGGCGTTGATGAGGTATGTCCATCGATAGCTTTTATACCTCTACCTAGTTCAGCCTAAATTTATTTAATCTAAGCCGTTACCCTATGCCAATCGTAAACCGCTACAAATACTTGAGTAGTTTTTGCAGCTTATTCATATCGGCGGAATCACCCACTAAGCGCACGTCGCCGTTTATCATGCCGTCGAGAAAGGCCTGCTGTGTTGGCTTTTTGAGCACTTTCAAGGCGGTATTCTGATCACGGAAGCGTAGCTCAAGATCTAAGTCCACAGGCAGCCCTTTGCCGGTACTGATACTTTTCGGTGTCATCCGGTAGTGGCGGGCAATACTTAGATCTTCCGTGGCAATCCCCCAGTCCAGGCCGCGCATGCGTTCTAACTGTTCACGAAAGCGCGGCTTGCGGCGCAGGGCACGTTTGAGCAGTACGCCCAGTAGCCACAGCGTCAGCTTGAGCTTCATTAAGAAACGGCGTCCTTAAGTCCTTTGCCTGGCTTAAAGGCAACGTTTTTGCTGGCCGGAATCTGCAGCGGGGCACCGGTTTGCGGATTTTTGCCGGTACGTGCTGCGCGCTCACGTACCGTGAAGGTACCAAAACCAATCAAAGCGACATCTTCGCCCTTAGCAACGCTGTTGGTGATCTCATCCAGAATAACGTTCAGCACTTGGCCAGCTTTATCTTTGGATAGGTCGGCACTTTCAGCGATGGCTGCAGCGAGTTCAGGTTTGCGCATAAGGAATCTCCCCTTTTTAAAAGAAATCAAACATCAAACAAATGCATGTTGTTGGGTGCGTAGCCGATTAGGTTAGCTTCTCTAGCCTAGTCGTGAACGCGACGAAAATCAGCCTAGCAGTGCAGGTGCTGCTCTGGAAAGCTCCACTTTCCTTCTCACGCAGCCGCCTGTCAACGCAAAACCAATCAAACGACCGTCTTTATTTTCAGCCAAGGCACTGATATCACCGCCTTCGCCTTCAATTCGCCAGTGCTCAGGCGTGTTCGTTGGCGGGTAGGCCACCACTGGTAGCAGCGGCGTTTTAACCACTACCGGCCAAGCACCGAAGCTAACCGGAGTGGGCGCGCCTGAAAGGGTTGCCGCCAGCGCCTTAACGCTGGCTTGTAGTGGCTGCACGTACATGGCATTAACACCGTCTACGCAGGCTGCATCGCCTAGGGCGTGGATATTGGGGTGCGATGTACGCAACTGGCGGTCAACGACTATACCGCCAGGTGATACGTTTAAACCAGCCGATTCGGCAAGTGCTGTGCGAGGTACAAGGCCGGTTGCCATCAACACGAGATCAGCGCTGACAGCGTCGCCGTTATCCAGACGTAATACGATATCTTCGCCGCTTTCGGCCGCTATCGAATCAATCGAACGTGCAAGGTGAAGATGGATACCTGCTTCGCTAAAGGCATCGCCTAGGGCGTTCCCTAAGGGCGGTGGCAGCAAGCGAGGAAGTAGGGTTCCTTCTGGGGCAATGAGGCTGACACGATGGCCGCCAGCGTGGAGGTCGTTGGCAAATTCACAGCCGACCAGCCCCGCGCCAACAATCGCCACCCGTGCAGGGCCCTGGCTTAGCGCCGTGTGAAAGCGGCGGTAGTCATCCAGGTCGTTAATGGTAAAGCAGCGTGGGGCTACGCTGGGTTCAATGCTGAAGGGCACCCGTGGTGCAGCGCCAGTGGCCAGTACCAGTGTGTCGTAGCCGAGCACCATGCCGCCTTCGAGCAGAATTGTTTGGTTATCCACATCCAGTGCGGTTACCTGGGTGTGGATAACCATTTGGGCATTTAGCTCTTCGCCCAGGTCAGTAGCGCTGCGCTGGGCTAATTGTTCGGGCACCAGGCCCTTGGCGAAGCCGGTGGAGAGCAACGGCTTGCTGTAATCATCGCCGCTGTCGGCGCTCACCAGCGTGATTGAGCGTTGGTCGCCCAATCGGCGCAACGCCCGGGCAAGGCCAACCCCTGCCATTCCAGTGCCAATAATCACCAGCGCAGAGTGCGAAGAGGTTTTCTGTGTTTGGGTGGCGGGCATGCAGACACCAAAAAAGTTGCTAAATAAGGTTGCGAAAAAAGAAGCGCTAAACCGAGTCGTTAAAAAAGTCGCTGAAACAAAAGCCTTTCAGTGCTCATGTTACACTAGCCAACCCGTTAATTGCCCTGGAGAACTCGGTGACGGCTGCTGCTTTTCGGCAAACTCCTCTATTTTCCCGCTGGCGCCCGATTGATGCGGCGCGCCCGGCGATGAGTGCTTCCTGGTGGCAGTGGGTTGCCTCCACCGACTCGTTAACCGCCCACTTAATGGTCGCAGGTGGCGAGAAGCCGTTTCGAGTACGACTGTTGCGCCAGGGGGTTGGTTGGCCGCGCCAGGATGAGGCTCAGGCGCTGGGCATTGGTGCCAAGCGTTACGCCTGGCTGCGGGAAGTGGCGCTGTGCTTAGATGGAACGCCATGGGTGGTGGCGCGCTCGGTCGCCCCGCTCTCACAGGTAAAGGGCCAACGGCTAGAGTGCCTGGGCGAGCGCTCGCTAGGTAGTTGGCTATTTCGCCAGCCGGGTTTAGTGCGTGGGCCATTGGAAGTAACGACGCATTCCCCCCAGTTTGCTAGCGTCAACGGCATACAGGAAGGCTGTGCCTGGGGAAGGCGCTCTGTTTTTTATCACGGCTGTAAGCACGGCAGTCTGTCGTTATTAGTGCAAGAGTATTTTTTGACGGCGATGGCGGATGATCTTGGCCTGCCTTCGCGCTAGGCTAGCGCCTGCATCTTATTCTTCGTGAGGTAAGCATGGATCGTTCACTGTTGCGGCCGAAGGGATGGGCTCGCGTGGCAGATTTTTTACAGCTGATGCGCTTGAATCGGCCGATAGGCACATGGCTTTTGATGTGGCCGACGCTGTGGGCATTATGGGTGGCTGCGGAAGGTGTACCAGGGCGAAATGTGCTGCTGATTTTTGTGGCCGGCGTTTATGTGATGCGCGCTGCGGGCTGCGTGGTCAATGACTATGCGGATCGCCACTTCGATGGGCATGTGAAACGCACAAAACAACGTCCGCTAGCGACGGGCCGTATCAGCGAAACCGAAGCTCAACTGCTGTTTATCGCCCTGGTGGCCGCTGCGTTTATTCTGGTATTACTGACCAACTGGTTTACGGTGCTGCTCTCGCTGGGCGGGGTGCTGCTGGCGATTATTTATCCGTTTATGAAGCGCTATACCCACTTTCCTCAGGTGGTGCTGGGCGCGGCTTTTTCCTGGGCAATTCCGATGGCTTTTGGCGCCGTGCTCGGCCACGTGCCGCTGGAAGCATGGCTGCTATTCTGCGCTAATGTGTGCTGGACAGTGGCCTACGATACCCAGTACGCCATGGTCGATCGCGACGACGATTTAAAAATTGGCATTAAATCGACGGCCGTGCTGTTTGGAAATGCGGATCGTTTGATTATCGGCTTACTCCAGCTAGCCACCCTGGGGTTGCTGGCTTGGGTAGGCTGGTGGGTTGGTTTAGGTGGTTTCTTCTGGTTAGGGCTAGCGGCAATGGCAGCGACTTTTCTGCATCAGCAGCGCTTAATTCGCGACCAGGAGCGGGATGCCTGCTTCCAGGCGTTTCTCAATAATCACTGGTCGGGACTGCTGATTTTTGCCGGTATCGCGCTAAGTTGGTGGCCTGCGGCTGGCTGATCGAGGCGATTGTCATGTAATTGTCATCAAGTCATGGTGTTATCGTCACTGACATGTCATTGATCTGTTTATCTTTGAACTGTTTTTCTTTGAACTAGTTTCTTTGAACACCGTGAGGCTCTGGTATGACCGCCAAGACCGTTCTGATTGTCGATGATGAGGCGTCGATTCGCGAGATGATCGCGGTAGCGCTGGAAATGGCTGACTATCGCGTGCTCGAAGCGGATAACGCCCAGGATGCCCATGCCATGGTGGTCGACCACCAACCCGATTTACTGCTGCTGGACTGGATGATGCCCGGCACTAGCGGTATTGAGCTGGCGAGACGCCTAAAGCGTGAAGAAACCACCGCTGAAATCCCGATTATTATGCTCACCGCGAAAGGCGAAGAGGATAATAAAATTCAAGGGCTTGAAGCCGGTGCCGATGACTATATCACCAAGCCTTTTTCACCCCGGGAATTGGTGGCACGGCTAAAAGCGGTGCTGCGCCGTGCGACGCCACGTGGCGTTGAAGACCCGATTGAGATTAACGGCCTGCTGCTTGATCCGGTGAGCCACCGGGTAAGTGCCCACGGCAAAGCGCTGGAAATGGGCCCCACCGAGTACCGTTTGCTGCAGTTTTTTATGACTCACCAAGAGCGCGCTTACACACGTAGCCAGCTGCTTGACCAAGTGTGGGGCGGCAATGTTTACGTTGAAGAGCGCACGGTCGATGTGCATATCCGCCGCTTGCGTAAAGCGCTGGGCGACGTGCATCAAAACCTGATCCAAACGGTTCGGGGTACCGGTTACCGTTTCTCTGCACGGGTGTAAATGTGCGTTTATGGAGTCGTGAGCTGTGGCGAATAGCGTGGCTGGCCACGCTGGGCACTTGCTTGGGCTGGCTGTTGGGCTCGGCTGGGCTGGGGCTTGCAGCAGGGCTTGCGGGATGCTTGTTTTACCACTTACGACAGTTACGCGAACTCTATTTGTGGCTCACCCTCCACCCTAACGATGAACCGCCTGCCGCTCGCGGGATGTGGGGCGAGCTATTCGATCGTTTATACCGCTATCAAAAAAGTCAGCGCATCACCCAAAGCCGTCTGCGGGCTACTTTGGCACGTATTCAAGAGTCGTCTGAAGCAATGCGTGATAGCGTGGTCATGCTTGATCGCCACGGTGATTTGGAGTGGTGGAACAGCGCCGCCACCGCCATGCTGGGGCTACAAACCGCCCATGATCGTGGTCAACACATTACCAACCTGCTGCGCGACCCGGGCTTTATCAGCTATTTTAATTCGCGTAACTACAGTGAGCCGTTAACGCTCACCTCACCGATTGATGAACGGCGAATCCTGCAGTATCAAATTACCCTCTACGGTGACGACGAACGCTTAGTGATGGCTCGCGATATCACCCGCTTGCATCGTCTTGAGCAGATGCGGCGCGACTTTGTCGCCAACGTTTCCCATGAGTTACGTACGCCGCTGACCGTTCTCTCCGGCTATTTGGAAACCTACAGTGATATCTCCGACCAGCTTCCGCCGCGCTTGGGACGTAGTATTCAGCAAATGCAGGAACAGACCCAGCGGATGCAGAATCTGGTCAACGATTTATTGCTGCTCTCGCGTTTGGAAATTGACCAGGGCGGCCAAGATCATCATCCACTGTCACTCGAGCCTTTACTGCAAAGCGTTTGTGATGATGCGCTGGCCCTATCGCATCAACGTCATACCATCACCGTCGCCCTTGAGAGCGATGCCCGACTGTTAGGCAGTGAACAGGAGATTCGCAGCGCCGTCTCTAACCTTGCCTTTAATGCGGTTCGCTACACGCCTGCTGGCAGCCAAATCACCCTGCGCTGGAAAGCTAGTGCTACTGGTGGCGGCTATATCGATGTGGAAGATAACGGTGAAGGGATTGATCCCGTTCATATTCCCCGACTAACAGAACGCTTTTACCGTGTTGATAAGGGGCGCAGCACTGCGACTGGCGGCACAGGTTTAGGCTTGGCGATCGTTAAGCACGTGCTGTTGCGCCACGATGCGCAACTACAAATTGAGTCCCTTCCCGGCAAGGGTGCGTTGTTTCGCTGCGCCTTCCCCCCCTCGCGTCTTGTTTAATTTAGCAAGTCATCCCATCGCATAATATTTGTAGCAATGTGCAATATTGGCATGCAAGGTTGGTAAAGCTTTACCCATGTGCCATTTTTACACAGCTTAAAGCGTTGTGTCGTGACTCAGTCGATGCCTTTTTGGCATAACTTATTTTTAATTAAGAGACTGATTTTGTTGTTTTTATTTATATGCTTAAGTTTTTTGGCATGCCTTCTGCAGAGTACAGATTGAAGGAAGATGACCGCAGGAATTGCTGGCTTCTCAGTAAGCCTTTCTTTCTTCATTAAGCGGTACTAAACAGCGATCGGAGGTAGGATATGACGTCCAAGGATTTTCTCAAGAAAGCTGGCATTTTAGGTGTATCTTTTGGTCTGATGGCAAGCCCATTAGCTTTTGCACAAACCGATGAAAATTCGGCGATTGACGAAAACCAAGGTATTACCGCTGACGAGCAACCGATGGATTCCCAAGGTACCGGTAGTTCAACTGGCAGTGATACAACAGACATGACTGACGATTTAACCCATGACGAAGGTGATGGTGCCAGCGACATGGATCCGCAATCAAGCAGTCACTCAGACGATGCTGAGTATGACAAGGATGAGCTTGTAGAAGAAAATGGCGGTAGCTAATTATCAATGACCTTTTAGATATCATTAAAAGCTTTTTCAGAGAATGAATAAGCGATTAACAGGATGTTACAAAAGCAAGAATGCTTTTAAGATTCACGGATGAATCAGTAGGCAATCAGAACACTAGTCAGGGTTAATTCCAAGGTTGGAGCCCCGCACAAGGAGTGGAAGCTAGCGTTAGTTATTACCTATAGCCAATTCTGATATCGGGCCCCGCAATGCGGGGCCTAATTTTTGCTGCCTACTTTTTATCTCGCTTATCCCCCCGCTACTTTCTCCCCTATCTTTTCCGCCGATCTTTCTTTGCGCCTCTCTATCCAATGCCATGTCTTGTTTTTTATGAATTGATGCCGTAGCGCTTTGTTGGCATCGAGCCTTTTATTTTGCTGAGTGTGTCATAAAGGCACAGACAGTTTTGCGCATGTGTCATTAGTGCACATGTAATTAGCGTGCTTTTGTTTTTAGCGGTGTATAATTGTGCACAATGTATTTATTTTAAATTATTGATTTATATAATTATTTTATTTTTATAAGAGAGTTGGCATTACATATGCTATCTAGAGGTAGTGAAGCTAGCCGCAGTGAGATCTGGCCAGAGAGCCCTTCTCACTTCACTTCAGCGGTATCAAACGGTCACCAGGAGTAAATAGTATGTTTAACGATTTTGTTAAAAAAGCAGCCGTCGTAGGTCTCTCTTTTGGTTTGCTGGCAAGCCCGCTTGCCTTTGCCCATATGTCCATCGAAGCAAATCAAGATTTGACCGTTGACGATGAGCCTATTCAAGCTCAATCACATCATACCTCGGGTCAGGCTAAATTTAGCCCCTCTGATTTGATGTATGACGAAGGCGACCGCCCTCGAGTCATCAAGGCAGAGTCGCATCACACTAGCGCTCAAGCGGAGTACACAGCAAAAGATTTGACCCAAGACGTAGGTGATGGAAACGTTTGGTAACAAAAATTTGCAATTCTGAAGAAATATATTACGATTAACATGTGAGCTAAACACGCGAAAGCGTGTCACACCGATACGGATGCATATCGATTCAAGGAATGAATCAAACGACAATCAGAGCGTTGGTCAGGGTTAAATTCCAAGGTTGGAGCAGCCCCGCAAAAGGAAAGGAAGCTAGCGCTAGTCATTGTCAAAGTCTTGTGTCCTTAGACCCTGCTGATGCGGGGTCTGATTTTTTGTGGCATCCAACACCTCTCCCACACTATTCTTGTTTTAGTTTAAGGTACGGCTTTCTAGCGGAGCCTAATTTCATTGCGGCGCTATTTATACACTGCCCATCATCAGCCTGCCGGTGGGTTATGTCTCAGGCATCCGGTCTCACAATCATTTTGATCCTAAAGGGTGAGCTAACTTTTTTGACGCCTAATATGCAACGCAAAGCGTAATAGCCGTTCTAATCATCGATGAACGGAATCCATGGATAATGAGGAGAACATCTTGCTGTTAAAAGAAATGAGCCAAAAAGTCGCCATAGTAGGTATTGCTTTTGGTTTGGTCGCGAGCCCCATGGCGATGGCGCACTCATCTATTGAACTGAACCAAGACCGTACCGCTGGTCAGGATGTCATCAACAAACCTGAGTCGCATGCAGCTTCCAAACCATCTCATGTCTCTGCGGGCGACTTGAACCGTGACGAAGCTGATAGCTTGGACTTTTCGCCTTCCAGTAGCCGTCCTTCTACGGCTGAAAAAGGGCCTACTTCTCGCCAAGAGGGTTACACTCCTGGAGAACTCAACCGGGATGAAGGTGATAGCACCGACTGGTAAATAATAGGATAAGTGTAACTGCTAATGTAAGCGTTACTCGCTAAAAACCCCGCTTCGGTGGGGTTTTTGCTATGTGTTAAAAGCCAACGACATCAGTGGTGATGCCCATCAGCAGCTTCGCTACCGTCTTGGGCGCTCTGTATCCAGACCTCGATGTCTACGTCACCTTGTTCAGCGAAGGTGAGCGTGAGGGGAAACCGCTCACCCTCCTTCAGCGGCTCGGTTAAGCCAATCAGCATTAAGTGAAAGCCGCCACCAGGGCGCATGGCATAAGTCTCCCCTGCCTCGACACGAATCTCGTCCACATGCCGCATCTGCATCATATCGCCGTCCATTTGCATATCGTGCAGCTCAACGTTGCTGCTCGCAGGACTGCTCGCGCCAACCAGAGTGACGGGGCTTGAAACGGCGGTGATATCAAGGTAGGCGGCACCGTTTACCGCACCCGGTGGGGTTGGGGTAGCGAAGGGGTGCGCAATGCGAAGAGTCTCTGTTTTTACGTCGTGGGCTAACGCCATAGATGTCATCGAAATAGACATAGCGCCAATCAAGAGTACGCCACCCAGCCAAGCCATCGGTTTTATCATGCGGTGATTCCTTTGTTGTTGATTGAGCCCAGGATAGACGAACAAAACATAAAGGTAGCAAAGTGACGTAGCCTGGGTAATAGGCGCCTACTGCGGTGTAATGCCACGTGCATCGCCACGTACGTCTCTATAGTGGTCGTCCCACAGCAGTACGGCACCCGCAACGGCGCCGGGAATCAAAAACAGGTTGGCCAGCGGAATCCAGGTAATTAAGGTCACTAACCCCCCAAAGGTGAGGCTTTGCCACCAGCGCTTAGAGAGCCGTTGGCGCATATCGGCAAACGTTACTTTGTTGTTATCCATTGGGTAGTCTAGATAAGTGATTGCCATCACCCAGGCAGAAAACAGTGCCCAGAGTAGCGGAGCAACTATATTGACGCCTGGAATCCAGCTAAGCACAAATAGGCCTGCGGCACGAGGCAGAATATAGGCGAGCTTAACAAACTCGCGTCCCACAGCATCGATGGCTGTTTTGGTCAGGTTTCGGTCATCAATGGGTTCGCGGCCAGTGGCTTGGATTTCAACTTTGGCGGCTAAAAAGCCGTAAAAAGGGGCTGCAATCAAGCTGGTAACCAGCGTGAAGGTAAAAAACACCACCACCAACAGGCTAATCACAAACAGGGGCCAGATAAGCCAGGATAACCAGTCAAGCCAAGCGGGTACCATGCCCATCCAATGGGCGAGCCAGCCATCAAAACGGTTGAGCACAAAGCTGAACATGCTCACGTAGACAATCAGGTTGACCAGAATAGGCAGAAAAACATAGCGGCGCATACCCGGTTGATACACACAGCGTGTACCTCGGCTAAGCGCAGTGACAGCATCCAGCATTTAGGTGAGCTCCTCGTGATTCCAACGTCCAGGCTGCGTGGCAGCCTGGACGTATTGCAGGAGGAAAGCCCCATCAGGTCAAGACTTTTTTGGCACCTGTGGTTCCAGTTCATCGGTGTCGCTATGGCGAATATCCAAACCTTTGACGAGATAGACCACGTACTCAGCAAGGTTATCGGCGTGGTCGCCTACCCGCTCTAGCGCGCGCAGTACCCACATGATGCTGAGTACTGACGTAATAGAGCGTGAGTCTTCCATCATAAAGGTCATTAATGAGCGCATAGCGCTGCTGTACTCGTCATCCACCAGTTCGTCTTCGCGTACGACCTGCATAGCTAGGTCGGTATCAAAGCGGGCAAAGGCGGTGAGCGCATCGCGCAGCATTTTACGTACGTGCTCGCTAATGTGACGCACCTCCACCAGGCCACGAATGGTGCTAGAACTTTCGCTCAGGAGCAGGGCGTTGCGGGCGATTTTACTGGCTTCATCACCAATGCGCTCTAAGTCTGAGGTGGCGCGGATGACGGCCAGCACCAGACGCAAATCGGAAGCAGCAGGCTGGCGGCGCGCCAGTACGCGGGTGCATTCGTCGTCGATTTGCAGCTGCAGGTCGTTGACTTGGCGGTCATTGTCACGCACCTGCTCGGCTAACCGGGTGTCTCCTTCCAGTAGGGCAAAGACAGCGTCCTGCACTTGTTTTTCCACCAGACCGCCCATGGCCATCAGGTGGGTTTTCAGCTCTTCCAGCTCCTGGTTGAACTGGCGAGAGATATGCTGGCTGTGAGAGTCGCTAGTAATATCCATGGAGCACTCCTGACGGTTCAGTTGCTAAGGCCTAGGTGATACGGCCGGTGATGTAGTTTTCAGTGCGTTGCAAACGGGGGTTGGTGAAGACCTGATCGGTAGGGCCGTATTCAACCAGCTCCCCTTGATGCAAAAAGGCGGTGTAATCCGATACGCGCGCCGCTTGTTGCATATTGTGGGTGACCAGGATCAGCGTCAGCTCCGACTTGAGGTTACGGATCAACTCCTCAATTTTGAGGGTTGAAATTGGGTCTAGCGCTGACGCTGGCTCATCAAGCAGCAGCACGTCGGGCTGTACTGCTAAGGTACGGGCGATCACCAGACGCTGCTGCTGGCCACCGGAAAGCTGCCAAGCGGAACGGTGTAGGCGGTCTTTCACTTCATCCCACAGAGCGGCGGAAGTTAACGCCCACTCAATAATGTCGTCCCTTTTGCGCTTGGGCATGCGCTGTTGCAGTCGTAGCCCAAAGGCCACGTTTTCATAGATCGACATGGGGAAGGGGTTGGGCGTTTGAAACACCATCCCGACACGCCGCCGCAGCTCAGTCACATTCATTTGCGGGTCATGAATATCCTGCCCTTCCAGCGTGATTTGGCCGCTGTGGGTGACTGACTCATTAAGATCGTGCAAACGGTTAATTGCCCGTAACAACGTCGACTTACCGCAACCTGACGGGCCGATAAAGGCCGTTACACGATGCCGGGGAACACTGAGGGTTAACTCGCGCAACGCCTCTTTCCCCGCGTAGGCGAGGCTAAAGTGATCGATACTCAGGCAGCTGTGCTCGGACGAAAAGTGCGCCACTGGTGCCTGAGAGGTATTGGCTGAATGTAATGACGCTAGCATTCGTTTCCCCGTTGACGCCTAAGATAATGACGCAGAAATATGGCAGTTAGGTTAAGCACCAGCACAATTAACACTAAAAGTAGCGCTGTGGCGTAAACCAGCGGTATGGCAGCCTGCACATCTTCGCCGTGAAAGGCGGTATCAAATAAATGATAGCCAAGGTGCATGAACTTGCGCTCTAAATGTAGGTAAGGAAACTCACCATCGATGGGCATTTGAGGCGCCAGCTTAGCGACGCCAACCAGCATTAGCGGCGCCACTTCGCCGGCCGCGCGAGCTACTGCTAGAATGATACCTGTCAGCATGGCAGGGGCTGCCATGGGCAGTACAATGCGGGTGAGCATCTCTAAGCGCGTAGCGCCGAGCGCCACGGCGCCTTCCCGCTGCGCCTCGGGAATCCGCGCTAACCCCTCTTCTGTTGCCACAATCACCACCGGTAGGGTCAGCAGTGCCAGGGTGAGCGACGCCCATAACAGGCCGCCGGTGCCAAAGGTGGGCGAAGGTAGGGTATCGCTGAAAAACCACTCATCCAGCGAGCCGCCAATGCCGTAAACAAACACTCCCAAACCAAATACGCCATACACAATCGACGGAACGCCCGCCAGGTTGCGCACACCAATACGTACCAGCCGGGTCAGCCGCCCCTGGTGAGCGATTTCATTGAGATAAATAGCGGCCAGCACCCCAAACGGGGTCACCATCACCGACATTAAAATCACCATCAGCACCGTGCCAAATATCGCGGGCCAGACGCCACCGTCGGTATTGGCGGCCCGTGGCCCCTCACTCAGAAACCGCCAAACTGCATCCCCCCAGGCGAGCGTTTTCTGCCACACGCTCATGGCATTGGGAGCCTGAGCGTTCGCCACGCTGGCCAGCGGTTGGCGCAGGGTTTGGCCGTCCACGGTGGTAAGCAGCAGTTGGCTATCCTGGCGTTGGCTGGCGGGAAGTGCCAATAAAGCGTTTAATCGCTGCCAGGCAGCGTCTCCCTCCCAGCGTTGATCATGCTGCTCAATGGCCACCAAGCGGCCAATAAAGTCACCCCAGGGGCTGCGATCAAGACGAATCAAATCGTCTGGCTGGGCGCGCTCGGCAATTTCATCAATCGCCACCCAGCGCCAGCGAACGCCCTCTATATCCTGGTTGCCGGTAAAGTAGAGGCGTTCATCCCCAGCTCGCTGGGGTAGCGCGACTTCGCGCACAGCTTGACCAGCAAAGGTTTCACCCGAGTCAAGGGTGACCTCTTCCAGCGTAGCGGGCCAAAAGTGCCCTAGCCCGCGTACCAGCAGTAGCGCGAGTAAGGCGCCCAGCATCAGCAGGGAGAGCGCTACGCTGGCTGCGCAAAGCCAGGGCCATACATCATTTACCCGGCTAAAGCGCCGGCGGCGAGAGGCGGTGTGGGTCGCAGAGTTCATCATGTGCCCCCCATCTGGCGGAAGCGGCGGCGTAAACGCTGGCGGACGACCTCGGCAAGGGTGTTGACCAGAAACGTGAAGATAAACAGCACCAGTGCAGCCAAGATCAGCAGATGGTAGGTTTGGCCACCGGGTGACGCTTCAGGCAGCTCAATGGCGATAGCCGCGGCCATGGAGCGCATGCCTTCAAAGGGGCTGGCGCTAAACAGAGCCGTATTACCGCTGGCCATAAGCACTATCATGGTTTCGCCCACCGCCCGGCCCGCACCGATCATTATCGCCGAGAAGATACCTGGGCCCGCTGCCACCAGCGCCACTTTCCATAGCGCCTGCCAGCGGCTGGCCCCCATCGCCTGGGCGCCCTCGATTAAGCTAGCAGGCACATCGGCGAGCGCGTCTTCTGCCAGTGAATATATGCTGGGAATAACGGCAAAGCCCATGGCAATGCCGACAATCAGTGCGTTACGGGTGGCGTAATCCATGCCATAGCGCTGGTCGAGTAGCTGGCGTAAATCACCGCCTAACCACTGCTGCTCCATCCAGGGCGCGAGCCATAGTGCTATCGCCACCATTACAGCGAGCCAGGGAACGAGCCAGAGACCCGCCCAGGAGAGCGGTAAACGGCGGCGTAGGCGTGTTTTGGCCCACTGCCAGAGTAAGCCGGCAAGCGCTGCGCTAAGCGGCAGCCAAATGATCAGCACCAAAGCGCTGGCGAGATGGCGTTCTACCCAAGGTGCCAAAATAAGCCCGGCAATAAAGCCCACCACCACACCGGGGATCGCCTCCATCATTTCGAGCGCGGGCTTGATCCGCGAGCGCAGGCGCGCTGACATAAACAGCGCAGAGTAGATGGCGGCTCCCAAGGCCACGGGAATGGCGAACAGCAGTGCGGCTAGGGCGGCTTTGAGCGTGCCCCACGCCAGGGGAGAGAGCTTAGCCAGCGCTAAGGTATCGCCAATCGCCAGCAGCGGCAGGGTTTCCCACACCAAAAAGACACCGATAGCCAGGATTGCCAACAGCACGCCTATGCCGCCAGCGGTGATTAAACCGGTGGCCATGCGGTCTTGCAGTAGCCTAAGCGGCTGTCGAGAAGAGGTTAACCGAGGTAGGGTCATGTGGATATCATGGCAAAACCGAGGTGATCATAGCGCTGACCAATAGGTAGTGAAAAACCAGAATGTGGTGAAAAACAGTGCATAGACAGAATCCCTACCCTAAGACAATTATGTGTCAGTTAGATGACAGTGGTTTACCACCTCTGTTGTGCACTAAGGACACTGGAGGTTAATGGTACAAAGCCGGATGCGCGCGCAATCTGCTGGCCCTCATCGGACATAATCAACTTGAGCAGTGCCTGCTCGGCGGGGGGTAAGTTCTCCCCCGGCGGTAGGTTCACATAGAGGTAAAGATAGCGCGACAGCGGGTAGTCACCGCTCTGTATAGCCGCTTCATCGGGCGGTATCGCAATGCCATCATCGTTATACAGGCTCAATGCATGCACGGCTGGGGTGAGGTGGTTAAACCCCGCATAGCCCATCGCATTGGCAGATTCGCCAACGGCCGCGACCACCGCCGATGAGCCGGGGTGCTCACTAATGTCGTTACGAAAAAGACCGCCACATAACGCCCGCTGTTGAAATAGCCCATGGGTACCCGAGGCAAGGTTACGCCCATGCAGCGCAATGCTACCAAATGACCAGTCACGGGTTGCCGATAGCTGCTCCCAGCGCCTGATCGGCGTTTCACCACCGCAGGCCAGCGAGGTTGAGAAGATCGCATCAACCTGCTGGCGGGTCAGAGCGCGCAAGGGGTTATGGCGGTGTACGACTACAATCAGTGCGTCACGGGCGACTTTTAATTCCAGCGGTGGATAGCCATAGCGCTCAATAAAGTTATCACGCTCTTCGCTGGTCATCGGACGAGACATCGGACCAAGCCGGGTGGTGCCAGCCATCAGCGCCGTGGGCGCACTGGCTGAACCACTTGCTTGAAACTGCAGCTTTACGTCAGGATAGCGGGTGGTGAGGGTTTCACCCCAGCGCAGCATTAGCCCCGCCATAGTGTCGGAGCCCACCGCGCCCAAGGTGCCGCTAATAACTGTTGGCTGCTGCCCCCAGGTCAGGGGCGTTATCAGCATCAGTATAAACGCCACTCCGCTCAATACGGTGCGACGGACGGCGGAAGTTAACCTCCGATTAATGCAAAGAGTCGTCAAACGAGTATTCAAACGAGCGTCCTCTTATGGTTAACTAAATTCATTCCTTTGTGTTGCGATGCAGCAACACGCATAAACAACGTGCCACTCTGCAACGTTTACAACAATAAACTGACTAAGCGACTAACTCATGACTCTTCTGGAAACCGATTTGGATGACGTACCGGCCCCTCAAGGGCAGCTTACTTTAAAACTACTGGCTTCCCGCCAAGATACCAATTTTTATGGTGATATACCCGGTGGATGGCTGGTCAATCAAATGGACCAGGCGGCTGAGCTGGCGGCCGGTCGTGAAGCGGGTGGTCGCACGGCGACCGTGGCGATTGAAGCCATGGACTTTTTAAGCCCGGTGCGCGTTGGCTCAATGGTCAGCGTTTACACCCAAGTGCAAGAAATTGGTCATAGCTCGATCAAGATTGATGTGGAGGTCTGGGTGCGTCCTCCCCATGGGCAACGCATAGAGGAGCGCCAAAAAGTTACCGAGGCGCGCTTTGTGATGGTTGCGCTGGACGATAATGGGCGCATCCGAGCAGTACATAGCGACTAGCTCACTTCAACTTGAAATAGCAAAAGGGCGCTTAGGGCGCCCTTTTGTCGTGCTTATCGTTTATTTGTCTAGCGGCTCATTAACCGTCGACGTTATCGCGGTTCTTGAGGTAGGCGTATTCACCCACATCGCTGAACGGGCGCAGCAGCTTCTGGAAAGCTGAATAAGACTCGTAAACACGGCGAGACTCTTCGTCGCTGTCGACCTGGCGCTGGATCGCTTCCTGAGACGAGGTGTATAACGCCGCCATTACATCGTCAGGGAAAGTACGCAACTGAACGCCATGTTCATCGACCAGTGTTTCCAGTGCTTGCGCGTTGCGGAAGGCAAATTCGCTGATCATGGCCAGGTTAGACGCCCGCGCCGCTTCGCGGATCACGTCCTGCAGGTCTTCCGGCAGCGAGTTCCAGGCATCCAGGTTGATCGTCCCTTCCAGTACCGCAGAGGGCTCGTTCCACGCCGAGGTGTAGTAGTAGTCAGCCACCTGATGCAGGCCGAATGCCATATCGTTATACGGCCCCACCCAGTCAGCGGCATCCAGTGCGCCGGTTTGCAGCGAGGTGAAAATTTCTGAACCTGGCATAGTAACCGTACTGACACCGATGCTGTTCATCGCTTCGCCTGCCAGGCCTGGCAGGCGAAGTTTCAGCCCCTGCATGTCGTCGAGTGAGTTGATCTCTTTCTTGAACCAGCCCGCCATCTGCGTGCCGGTATTGCCCACGGCAAACGGCTTCAGGTTGTGATTGGCGTAGATCTCATCCCAAAGCTCCTGACCGCCGCCGTGGTACAACCAGGCATTCATTTCGGTAGTCGTCATACCGAAGGGTACAGCGGTAAAGAACTGCGAGGCAGCGACTTTGCCGCGCCAGTAGTAAGAGGCAGAGTGGCCCATTTCAGCGGTACCAGCTGCTACCGCATCGAAGACTTCCAGGGCTGGTACCAGTTCACCCGCGCCGTGGACGCGGATCTGCATGCGGCCGTTGGAAAGCTGTTCTACCCGGCGGGCGAAATCATTCGCACCAGTACCCAGGGCAGGGAAGTTTTTCGGCCACGAGGTGACCATGTCCCAGGTGAAGGTTTCTTGAGCGCGAGCACTTGAGGTGGTTACGAAGGGGGCGGCAACGGCCCCGGCGACGCCAAGGCTGGCAGTTTTGAGGAAGTGACGGCGTTGCATGGTGAGCAAAACTCCGGAGATTATAGGATTTTTTTGTCAGCGCGCACAAAGGCGCAATGTCCGTTCGCCAGTATGCGCTAAGCGGGTTTTAATCGGCAAGCCATTGCACTCAACGCCACGCGCGTAGCGGCTTAAAGCGGCGTTAGCTTAGCAAAACCAAGCACTAGCCATTTGACCCCTTCGCCTTCAAAGCTGACCTGAACCCGGGCGCGAGCCCCTTCGCCTTCCGCGTTAAGAATAATCCCTTCACCGAACACCGGGTGCTCAACGCCTTGACCGACATGTAAGGCGGGTATATCACCGCTGCTCTCGACACTTTGCTGGGCAAAGGAGGTGCGCGATGCGGTGACCGGGCGGGAAATATGCCCGCGCAGGCGAACTTCTTCGAGTAGGTGCGGCGGTAGCTCGCGCAAAAAGCGTGATGGACGTGGAAACACTTCTTTGCCGTGCAGGCGGCGGGTTTCGGCGTGTGTGAGGTAGAGCTTCTGCATAGCGCGTGTGACGCCGACGTAACAGAGCCGGCGCTCCTCTTCGAGCCTACCCGGCTCTTCCAGGGACATCTTGTGTGGAAACAGCCCCTCCTCGACACCGGCAATAAATACTACGGGGAACTCCAGACCTTTGGCGGAGTGCAGCGTCATCAGCTGTACGCTGTCCTCAAACTCTTCGGCTTCGTGGTCGCCTGCGTTAAGAGCGGCCTCTGAGAGAAATGCTTCCAGTGCCGCCATGCCTTCGCCCGCTTCAGGCGCTTCAAAGACATCGCCTTGGGTAAAGGCACGGGCAGCGGTAACCAACTCTTCCAGGTTCTCGACCCGCGCTTGGCCTTTCTCGCCGCGCTCACTTTTGTGATGCTCTATCAGGCCCGTGTGTATCGTGACGTGATCGATAATTTCATGCAGCGCCATGCCAGAGGCATCGTTATCGAGCTGCTCGATCAGGTTGGCGAAGGTTTGCACGGCATTGGCCGCGCGGCCTTTCAAGGTGCCGTCGTTAATCGCATCGTGGAGCGCTTGCCAGAGAGGGATACTTTGTTCCCGAGCGCGCAGGCGGACAATCTCGACCGTGCGCGTGCCGATGCCGCGGGTGGGTACGTTAATCACCCGCTCCAGCGAGGCATCGTCGTCGCGGTTGAGCATCAGGCGAAGGTAGGCCAGGGCATTCTTGATTTCCAGGCGCTCGTAGAAGCGGTGGCCGCCGTAAATACGGTAGGGCATGCCTTGGCGAATCAGCGTCTCTTCCAGCAGCCGCGACTGAGCGTTTGAGCGGTAGAGAATCGCGATATCGCGGCGGTTAAAGCCTTCGTCGACCTTCTCCTTGATGGTATCGACGATATAGCGGGCTTCTTCCAGGTCGTTAAACCCAGCGTAAATTGAGATCGGCTCGCCTTCGATGCCGTCAGTCCACAGGTTTTTACCCATCCGCTCGCTGTTGTGGCTGATCAGCGTATTGGCGGCTTCCAGGATGGCGCTGGTGGAGCGATAGTTCTGTTCAAGCCGTACGGTGTGGGTTTGCGGAAACTCTTGCTCAAAGCGGCTGATATTCTCCACCTTGGCACCGCGCCAGCCGTAGATCGACTGGTCGTCATCACCCACCGCCGTCATCGGCGTCTTCATGCCGGTGAGCAGTTTTAGCCAAGCGTATTGCAGGGTATTGGTATCTTGGAACTCATCTACCAGTACATGACCAAAGCGCTCCTGGTAGTGGTTTAACAGCGCCGGGTTGTCGCGTAGTAGCTCCAGGCTTCGCAGCAGCAGTTCACCGAAATCGACCAGGCCGCCGCGCTCGCAGGTAAGTTGGTAGCGCTCGTAGAGCTCGACCATCTGGCCCATGTAGGCATCGCCATCCACATTGACTTGGTGTGGGCGCAGTCCCTCCTCTTTGCAGCCGGAGATAAAGTGCTGCACTTGGCGGGGTGGGAAGCGTTCGTCGTCGATCGAGTAATCTTTCAACAGCCGTTTGACCAGGCGTAGCTGATCGTCAGAATCGATAATCTGAAAGTGTTGCGGTAGCTTGGCGTCCTGCCAGTGGGTGCGCAGCAGGCGGTGGGCGATGGAGTGAAAGGTGCCCACCCATACATGGCGCATCGAGATGCTCAGCAGTGCCTCAAGGCGGGTGCGCATCTCTTTGGCGGCTTTATTGGTAAAGGTCACTGCCAGCAGGGCATAAGGGGACAGCCCTTCGGCCTGCATCAGCCAGGCGATGCGATGCACCAGCACGCGGGTTTTACCGGAGCCTGCGCCTGCGAGCACCAACAGATTACCTTGAGGGGCGCTCACTGCTTCGCGCTGGGCGGAGTTGAGCTGATCGAGAATCGCCGTGACGTCGTCCATAGTAGCCGCTGCCGGATCAAAAAATAGGCGGCTAGTCTAGCACAGCCAGCGAACTGGCTGTGTATACAGGTGTAGTGATTGCAGTTATTCGCAACTGCTACCTTTAAAAACTTTCTAACAGCGCCCTCGCGTAAGCCTGTCCTCGGCACCGAGGCTTATAGTTATGGCAGCGCTAAGAAGCTAATTATTCTTCTGGGAAACGCAGCGTATTCAGGCTCTTTTTAACTGCTTTGAGCTGTTCGGCGAGTTTCGGCCCGCGGGTTTTGGCCACACCCACGGCGAGTACATCGATCAGCACCAGATGGGCAATGCGCGAGCTAAGCGGGGTGTAGATTTCGGTGTCTTCATGGACATCGATATACAGCGGCAGGCTGACCTCTTCGGCGAGTGGCGAGCCGCTGGGGCACAGGCCAATGACTGTTGCACCCGCCTCGCGAGCCAGGCGTACGCTGGCGACTAGCGCTTTGGTACGGCCGGTTTGTGAAATTGCCACCACCACATCGCCATCGTTCAAGGTCACTGCCGACATATTCTGCATATGCGGGTCGGCGTAGGCAGAAGTGGAGATCTGCAGGCGAAAAAACTTGTGCTGGGCATCAAAGGCCACTGCACCGGAAGCCCCAAAGCCATAGAACTCGACCCGGTTGGCCATCGCCAGGGCGTTTACCGCACGGCCCAGGGCATCGTTATCCAGCCGGTCACGAACCGAGAGCAGTGTACCTACGGTCGAGTCGAAGATGCTGTGGGAAAATTCAGCGACCGAGTCGCTGTCGTTCATGGAGAATTGCGCGAACTGACTGCCGCTGGCCAGCATTTGCGCCAGCTGTAGCTTGAAATCCTGAAAGCCATTGCACCCCAGCGCACGACAAAAGCGCACCACGGTAGGTTCGCTAACGGTGGCTTCGGTGGCCAGATCCACAATGCGCATGTGGATGACCTCTTCGGGGTTGCGCAGTACAAACCGCGCCACTTTTTGCTCGGAGCGTCGAAAGTGCTCCATGCGGCGTCTCATTTCATCGAACAGGGCGCGACTCACGTTCAGCTCCTTGGGTGCTCAACCAACAGGTAGTTAACAGTACGCCAATATACAGTCGTTTTAAACGACCGTTTCTGCCTATCTGCTCACTGTGATGCTTCGTATTGCTTCAATGCGATAAGAACAGTATGCCTCAATGAGCCCATAGGGCCACAAACTATTAGGCAGCGATCCAACAGCGTTTAAGGTCGTTAGTCAGTTTTTTTAAGATTGGTCATCATTTTGTCAAGTAGGTTATAGTAATAATTGAAGTGCCGCACTGCATCATCACAGTCGTCACGGATGCAGGTGGACGAAGGCATATTCATCTGGAGGAACGTCGATTATGAGAAACGTCGAACGAATCACCTCGGTTAAAAGCGAATTGCTCGACATCTTTATGAGTATGGAAGTCGATGAGCATGCCCAGCGCCAGCGCAGCGCTGCCCAACGCAGCTTAAGAGCGCGGCGGGGTATTGAGCTTCATCGTGAGTTTCAAAAGTTATCGCGGGATATCGCCCCCTTGCCTGATGAAGATCGGCAAGAGAGCGAATTGCACTAAGTTTTAGGGTGCCAAGAGGTTAGGGGCGCAACTATTATCTGCGCAGAACCACGCTGCCCTGCCGGTTAGCAGGGCCTTGGCGGCTCAGCTTAGATTAGCCCTGTTACGAACACGGCAATAACGCCAGCGGGCGCTACATAGCGCGCGATGATGTTCCATACGCTCTTGCCGGTCGCTGAAAGACCCAGTTCGTCTTCCACACTGCTGCGCTCCAGGCACCAAGCGGTGAATAGGATCGCACCCAGCCCCGTCAGCGGCAGCATTATTTTGCTGGTCAGCGTATCCAGCAGGTCAAACACGCCCAGTCCAAACAGCAGCGGTTCGCTCCACACGTTAAATGACAGCAGCGCTGCAATACCCAGTAACCAAGCACCCACACCGGCCACAACGGTAGCCATGACGCGGCCTAGCGGCGTGCGCTCTTCAATGAATTCCACCACGGGCTCAAGCAGTGAAATGGCCGATGTTAATGCCGCAAACGTCAGCAGCAGAAAGAACATCAAACCTAAAAGTAAACCACCATCAATATTGCCAAAGGCCAGTGGTAGGGTAACGAAAATCAGCCCTGGGCCCGAAGCGACATCCAGATTATTAGCAAACACGATCGGGAATATAGCTAAACCCGCGCCTAAAGCGATGACGGTATCCATGATGATGACCGTGCGGGCGGTTTGCAGCAGATCGATCTCTTTGTCCAAATAAGAGCCGTAAGCCATCATGATGCCCATACCCAGTGAGAGGGTGAAGAAGGCGTGGCCCAAGGCGGCTAGCACGGTTTCTGCTGTGAGCTTGCTCCAGTCCGGGTTGAACATATACGTCAACGCCTCGCCAAAGTGGCCGGTTGTCATGCCATAACCGATCAGCACGACCAGCAGTAGTGCGAGGACTGGCATCAGAATGCGTACAGCGCCTTCAAGGCCTTTGGTAACGCCGCGGGCGACAATCCCAATGACCAGCAGCATAAACACGGAGTGGCCCAGCAGCAGCAACCCAGGGTTACTCAACATGCCATTAAATAGCGCGCCAATGCCATCGGCATCTTGACCGCTAAAAGCACCGCTCACCGAGTTGACGGTGTAGTAGAGCGACCAGCCGCCAATCACGCTGTAAAACGATAAAATCAAGAAGGCCCCGACAATGCCGCTAATGCCCACGATGGCCCAGGCTTTGGGCTTTTTCGCCGTGCGCGCCAGTTCTGACATGGTGCTGGCGGGGTTCTTCTGGCCGCGCCGTCCCAATAGCCACTCAGAGACAAGAATGGGCAAGCCGATCAGCGCGATACAGAGCAAATACACAAATACGAAAGCAGCGCCGCCGCTTTCACCCACCATATACGGAAATTTCCAGATATTCCCTAGACCCACCGCCGAACCAGCGGCGGCCAGCACAAAGGTCATTCGCGATGACCACTGCGCATGCGCAAGCTTCGCCATACATCACCCATTAAGTCGATTGTTGTGTAAATCACTGCGTGTTGAACACGCTAGTTTTCGGAAAATTGCGCCATTGCCAGCGTACTTTTCCGAAAGTAAGCGCAATTTATCTGATCGACCGCAAGCATGCCAGTTAGCTGGCCTAAAAAGGTGGGTTAAAACAGTTGGCTTTGCTTTTCACCCGCGAAGGGGCCAAGAGCGGGTAATGGCGTCACTTCTCCTAGCGCGTTATAGAGTAAACGGGCCATGTGGGGAGACTCGCGGTTATCCGCAGTATGCACAAATAAGAAAGGGGTTTTCCCCTGACTTATCCACAGCTTTAGGCGGGCTTTCCAGGCGGTGAAGTAGTCGCTATTAATCGTTTTGTCAATATGGCCAATAAAGCGAATGACAGGAAAATTTGCCGTGGAAAGCACGTGTAGCGGGAGTTTCGGCTTTTCTTGCTGGGCATGGGTCAAGCCCAAATGGTCATTTGCCGGGGTTGAAAAGAGCGGGCGCACGTCGAGCATCACGCGGTTGGCCGAATAAGTTATCAACAGGCGGTTAAGGGCAATTTCGGCGGCCCCTTTGTGGAAAAACTCAGGATGGCGAACCTCGACCGCGCAAGGCAAATGGGCAGGCCAAGCGGCAAGTAGCTCTTCAAGCTGTGGAAGCTCTTGGGGGCCGAAATCCCGTGGTAGTTGCACCATGGTGGGGCCAAGGCGGTCGTGCAGAGGTTCTAGCGCCGCTAAAAATGCCCAGGCCTCCTCTAACCGGGTTAGCCGTTGATCGTGGGTGACGCTGGCAGGCAATTTAAAACAAAAGCGAAAGTGGGGTGGTGTCTGGCGCGCCCAGGCAGCAATGGTGTCCGGCTTTGGGGTACCGCTATAAAAGGTAGTGTTGCCCTCAACGCTGGAAAACACCGCCGCGTAATCGCTTAGCAGCTCAGTTTTGGCATGGCGTGGATAAAGGTTGCCCAGCCAGTCTTGATTGGCCCACATAGGCAAGCCTAGATAAAGAGGAAGCGTCATGGGTGCCAGCCTACATCGACAAGATCAAGCGCTAATGTAACAGGTTAAGAGCCTTGCCCGTTAAGCGCGAATGGCGGCTCTAAAACGTCTATAGATGCGGTGCCAGTATGCCGTGGGTGAGCAGAGGCTGGCGCACTGGCGGGTTAGCAGCTAATAGTGGTGCGGATAAGACGCGCTTTTGACTGCAGCAGCGGCAAGTACTCTTTGAGCAGGGTGTCTAAATCGATTCGTGCCGCGTTGGTACTAATGTTAATAGCCCCTAACAGTTTGCCATTCGCATCAAACGCCGGTACCGCCAGCGAGCGTAAGCCTGAATCCAGCTCTTGATCGGCAATGGCGTAGCCTTGCTGGCGGGCCTTGTGAATACACTTTTTTAGTTCGCTTTTAGAGGTAAAGGTTTTATCCGTATGGCGCTGTAGGGTTATTCGCTCTAAGTAGGCATCCAACTCAGCCTCTGACAGCTGGGCTAGCAGAACGCGCCCCATTGAGGTGTATGCGGCCGGTAAACGGGTTCCTATGGACAGAGTAATGGCCATCAAGCGGTGACGCGCCGCTGAGCGCGCAACATAAATGACATCGTCGCCATCAAGTACACCCAATGAGGATGACTCACCGCATTCGTTGGTGATCTCCTCCAAATACTGCTGAATAGCGCTGCGATAATTATTGGCGGACAAAAACGAGTAACCCAGTTGCAGTACTCGCGGCGCTAGCTCAAAGTAGCGCTGCTGT
The DNA here is from genome assembly GCF_054065485.1 of Vreelandella sp. 2A-K22. Classification (NCBI taxonomy): domain Bacteria; kingdom Pseudomonadati; phylum Pseudomonadota; class Gammaproteobacteria; order Oceanospirillales; family Halomonadaceae; genus Vreelandella; species Vreelandella sp. 2A-K22. The sequence goes on from NZ_JBSUGC010000001.1 coordinate 170,906, forward strand.
TTGCGCACATAGCCGAGTGCATGCAGGGTGAGCAGAAAGCGTCGGGCCTTGGCCCGGTTCATGCCTGTGCGTGCGGCCACTTCGCTAAGCGTCATCCTTGGGTGGCCCTCATCAAATGCTAAAATCACTTCCAGGCCACTCGCCAGCGCTGTCACGAAGTCGCGGTCATCGGGGGTTAACATTTCATCCTGAAGCTGCTCTTCCATTGGTGTCCACTCATCGGAATAGGCGTAAATTTTAAAGATCAATATAGCATATTGTTCGAATGGCGAACATGTATGCGCGACTTTGGTTGGCGAATATATTCGCCGTGTACGGCGCTATAAACGGTTGAGCGCTTGAACCAATGTGCGTAGATCTTTAATCGTGATGACATCGGCTGGGAAAGGAGATTGAGCAGGATTCGCTGCAACACCGACAAAAAGCGTTCCGTTTGAGCGTGCGGCGCGATAGTCATTATACGAATCGCCAATCATAACGGTGGCTTTCACTGCTAGTTGGTGTCGGGTGAGTAAGTTGCGTAAGCCCGTGGCTTTGTCCGGGGGCGCTCCCACCACCTCTTTAAAGTAAGGCGCCAACTGGCGCTGCTCCACAATGGCCTTGAGTTCCTGTTCGGGGGTGGCAGAGAGCAAATATAGCCACTGGTGGTGGTGCCAATCGCTTAAAAATTCTAGCGCTCCGGGAATGGGCGGTGCGGTCAGTAAGTGTTCTTCGACACTGGCTTTAAATTGCTCACAAAGCGCCTGAATACGTGCGTCACTGGCTCGCTTGCCCAGGATGTGTTCTTCAATATGGCGAAACTTGACCTCTCTAGGCTGACCACCGCGTCTGCTAAGGTAGGCCACGATGGCGCGGTACTGAGCTTCCGGCGCTTGACAGTATACGTCAGCAAACGCCTGGCGTTTTAGGGTTGCTGAATCGAGAACAACGCCATCGAAGTCAAACACCAATGCATAAGAAGGAATCGTATCGTCATCACTCACGGAACTACTCCGCTGGCTAGGTTCCAGGCAAAAAACGGCACTATACCTAGGCGACAAGTGCCGTTACACGAACATTAGCTACGTTTGAAGCGTGAATATAACCAACTTTTTAGGGGAGTATTGCCTAGTAAAACCAGCACAATCACTGAGGTAAGCACTAATGAAAGTGGGTTGATTACCAGCGCGAGTAGGAAATCCGTACTGCTGTCACCGACCGATGACATAGCCTGTCGGTAAGATTCATCCAGCAGCGGGCCAAGAATGACACCGAGAATAATCGGGCCCATCTGAAAGCCAAACATCTTCAGCCAGTAGCCCAATATGCCAAAGCCTAGCATCCAATAAACTTCTGTCATGCTGCTGTTAAGCGAGTAGGTACCTACCACACACAGCACCAATATCAGCGGGATCATAATGGCTTTAGGCACTTCAACAATTTTTGAAAAAAGCTTAATACCGGTGAGTCCAAAGATGAGCAGGAATATATTGGCCAATGCTAAATTGCCGACCGTAAACCAAAAGATATAGGGTGTTTCGATCATCAGCATTGGGCCTGGATTCAGGCCATGAATGACTAGTGCACCGATAATAACGGCGGTGACTGCGTCACCCGGCATGCCGAGGGTAAGCATAGGTACGTAAGCGCCACCCACTGCTGCGTTATTGGCGGTTTCAGGTGCCACAAGCCCTTCATACGCGCCTTCACCAAAAGGCACTTCAGGGTTTTTAACGGTGCGCTTGGCGTGATCATAAGCAAACAGTGATGCAATATCTCCACCAGTACCGGGGAGAGCGCCAACCACGACGCCGATAATAGACGTGCGTAAAGAAAGCGGTAAAAACTTGAGCACCATATTAAGAGGCGGAACGATCTTATCGACGTTCTGTTTAACGGGCACTTTGGCCATATTATGTAGCTGGTAAAACGCTTCCGCGACACCAAACAGGCCAATCATGACCACCACGTAATGAATCCCGCCCAGCAGTTCCATACTGCCCATGGTTAGGCGTGGCTGGGCGGTTACCATGTCCATGCCGACCAACCCAATGGTGGCCCCCAGGGCGACAGAGAAAATACCGCGTGCAAGCGATTTACCCGATAGCGAGCTGACCAATAGCAAACCCATGACGGCGATTAAAAAGTAGTCGCGGGGGGCAAATTTAAGAGCAAGATCGGCAAGGTGCGGGGCCGTGGCAGCGAGTACGGCCACACCAATCAAGCCACCGATGACCGACATCACGGTGCTCAGACCGATCGCTTTGCCCGCTTCACCTTTCTGGGCTAACGGGTAACCGTCGAAAGCAGTTGTGACCGCTGATGGAGCACCAGGAATATTAAGCAGAATGGCCGTGCGCGAACCGCCGTAAACGCCGCCGACATAAATACCCACCATCAGCGCTAGCGCGTTATTAATGTCCCAGGAAAACGTAAATGAAATCAGAATAGAGACGGCCATTGTAACCGAGAGGCCGGGAATGGCACCGATGTAAATACCGGCGATAACGCCAAGGGCAGTTAAGCCCAATAGACCTGGATCAAGCCAAGCCATGAGCAGATAGGAGAAGGTATCACTCATTGGATGCCTCGGGGTTCATAATCAAGGAAGATAGACACGAAACACTATCGTGAAAAGTACATAAATTACCGCAATGGCAAGTGAAGCAATCACTAAAGAACTAATGATTTTTCCTTGCCGATAATAAATGAACATAGCGGCTAAAAAGATAAAGGTGCTTACATAGAAGCTTGTCCATACGATAGCTACTAAATAGAGCATCGATACTATCGAGAACACAACAATATGAGTTTTAAAATGCTCATGTAAAAACACTTTAAACTCTTGGCCTGCGCTACGGATTTGTGGGTCTCGCTGCTTGCGCCGATGGCTGAAAAGAATCGCTATTGAGGAGGCAAGCATTATCAAGGCGAGCCCGACAGGAAATGAGCCAGCGGAATTCAGCTGCACTCCATTATCGATACGATAAGCCTCGTAGAGAACACCGACACTAAAGAGCAGAAGCAGCCAGTCAAATACCTTTTCACCCGCTTGAACGCGCTCAATTTTTTTAGTCATACAGAGACTCCAAGGGGACAGGTGGTAGTCCTGTCCCCTAAGTCATAGGAAGATAGCGTTAGGGGCGTGGAATGCCTAACTCTTCAGGGGATTTTTCGACCGCATCCGCTTCGAACATTGACCACGCTGTGACGGACTGCCAGTTATCCAAGTATTGCTGCGCTTCTTCGCCGTTGAGGTTGAGCGATTCGCCACCAAAATTGGCCAAGAACTCTTGGAAACCATCGCTAGCAACGGCTTGCTCGTAAGCATCTTCCAGAGTGGCTTTTACGTCATCAGGTGTATCTTCACGCACAAAGACGCCCCAGAACGGGCCCCAAGGCAAGAAGGAATCAAGCTCTGGGATAGCATCGGTGATCGGCGGAACATCCGGTAGGTCTTCCAGCTCTTCGCTACCCAGCACGGCAAGGCCCTTCAGGCGGCCTGCGCGGATCTGTTCGGCCACAGCGGAAAGGCTTAGCGGCATAAAGTCGATATGTTCACCCAGCAGTGCCGTAACACCAGGTCCATCCCCACCGAAGGTCACTGTGCGAACATTAAGATCGTCAACAGAGTTGATCATTGCGTGAATCGTGCTGGGCAAGCCACCGGCACCGGTTCCGCCCATTTTGAGCTCGTCGGGGTTCTCGTGGGCGTACTCAAGCAGCTCCGCGAAAGTATCGAATGGGCTATTAGGATGGGTGGCAATGACCACCCGGCCTTGGCCGATAATATTGATAGGGTACATATCATCGTAGGTGAAATCGGCTAAGCCCATCAGCGGGTATAGCTGGGGGTTCTCCGCACCAAAAAGGAGGTTATAGCCGTCAGGACGCTGGCGCATAACATGGTTCATGCCAATAACGCCGGTACCGCCAGGGCGGTTGGTTAGAACAATAGTGGTATCCAGAACCTCTTCAACATGGGGCGTCAGGCTGCGTACGACGTTGTCGGTGGCGCCCCCGGCTCCCCACTGGATGGTGCCTTGAATGTTACGGTCAGGATAATCGGCGAGGGCGCCCCCCGCGACTGCCAAAGAGCCGATAGCGATAGCCAACTGGGTGAAAAGTGGCTTAGTCATAATGCTTATCCTCCAACGAGTTATTATATTAGTTCGCCTTACGAACTTAAGTGCTTAAGGCGAACACTAGTGATCGCTATGGCGGCTGTCAATCAACAAACCTTCGTATAAGACCAAGGTTTAATATTGCGTGATGGCCGTTACAAGGCAGTACTAAACATGCTGTTTTAGCAGGTGTTAATAGAGCTTTGGGCTTATTAGCCATTGTTTCTGATAACAATAAACCTCTATTACCTCTATATAGTAACGGTTTTTGATAGGTGTCGTGTTAGTCGTATAGGGAACAGGTTGCCACACCCCCTATCCTATCGTGCATAATGCGAACTAAAGAGCGCTATGCGAACAATGGTCACCTATACTGAAAGCCATTAGCTCAGCCATAGCGACACATAATAGTCGTGGTGCTAGAGCTCATTCGCTTGAAAGCACTACCTGGGAGGATGCTATGCGCGCAATTGCCACTGTTTGTTTAAGCGGAGACCTGCGAACTAAGCTGGAAGCCATTGCCCGTGCCGGTTTTGATGGCGTAGAAATATTTGAAAACGACCTGCTCTCTTTTGATGGCTCGCCGCAGGAAGTGCGTGCGCTGTGTGAGCGCCTGGGTCTGAAGATCGTTGCCTTTCAACCGTTTCGCGATTTTGAGGCGATGCCGGAGCCGCAGCGCAGCCGCAATCTAAAGCGTGCAGAGCGTAAGTTCGAACTGATGGAGCAGTTAGGTACTGATTTTCTGCTGGTGTGTAGCAATGTATCTCCTCAGGCCATGGATGATATGGATCGCGTAGTGGCCGATTTGCGCGAGCTTGCCGAGCTGGCAGCGAAGCGGAATATTCGGGTGGGGTTTGAAGCGTTGGCCTGGGGGAGGCATATTTCTGACTACCGCGATACGTGGGAAGCCGTGCGGCGCGTCGATCACCCTAATTTGGGCATTGTGCTCGACAGCTTTCACATTCTATCGCGTGGTCACGATCTCTCTGCCATCGGCAAAATCCCTAAACAAAAGATCTTCTTCGTCCAGGTGGCAGATGCGCCGCTGCTGGATATGGATGTACTGCAGTGGAGCCGTCACTTCCGCTGCTTTCCCGGCCAAGGTCGCCTACCGCTGAAAGCCTTCATGGCCGAACTCGCCAAAACCGGTTACGACGGCCCGCTGTCGCTGGAAATTTTTAGCGACGCCTTTCGCGCCGCACCAACCGAAATCACTGCCCTGGATGGTCTTCGTTCGCTCATTCTGCTCGAAAACCTTATCGAGGAGGGCCCCTGGGCAAGCCCTATTCCCCCGGCGCCCAACTACAACGGCATTCATTTTATAGAGTTTACCCTCGACGAAGAGAGCGCCGCGCCGCTCGGCGAATTTATCGATGCACTGGGCTTTCGTCATGTAGGCCGCCATCGTTCCAAAAATGTCGAGCTCTGGAAGCAGGGTGAGATTCATCTGGTGCTCAATTTTGAAACGGACAGCTTTGCCCATACTTTCCGGCTGCTTCACGGCACCTCAGTGTGTGCGGTGGGTTTCCGTGTTGATGATGTTGAACGCGGGCTTGCCCGTGCAAAAGCATTTAAAGCACAGACATTCCGTGGCCAGGTGGGCGAAGGCGAGATGGAAATCTCAGCGCTGCGGGGTATAGAAGGCAGCCTTGTTTACCTGGTGGATGATCAAGCGGCTGAGGACTTGCAGTGGCGAACCGATTTTGAACTGTTTGACCAAGAGAGCCGCAATGAGGCCGGTCTCACCCGGGTAGATCACCTCTCTTACGTACTGCCCGCTACGCAGCTACTCAGTTGGCAGCTCTTTCACCGCACCGTATTTGGATTTAACGCGGCCGCAGAGAACGAGATCATCGACCCAAGGGGCATGATGATCAGCCAAGCGGTGATTAGCCCAGAGCAGAGTATTCGCATCCCGTTGACGGTTTCACAGGCCCAGGATACCCAGCCAGGGCGTTTTCTGAGCGAGTTTCGCGGTGGCGTGCAGCAGATCGCCTTTGAAAGCCACGATATCTTCGCCACGGTTGATGAGCTACAAGCGCGCGGCTTGCCGCTGCTGAAAATTCCGCAGAATTACTACGACGATCTTGAAGCACGCTACGGGCTGGAAGAGGAGCTGTTAGAGGCAATGCGTAAGCGCAATATTCTGTTTGATCGCAACGACGAAGGCGACTTTCTCCACGCCTATACCGAAACGTTCTCGGGCCGATTCTTCTTCGAAATCGTTGAGCGGCGTGGAGCCTACCAGCAGTTTGGTGCTGCCAACGCGGGCATTCGCCTGGCCGCTCAGGCCGCCCAGCGCTAATTAGACAAAACGAAAACAATGCGGCGGTGCAAAGCGGCACTGCTCGGGAGGATAGCAATGAAACTTGGCCTAATCGGTAAAGCGATTATGAACTCCAGTTCACCGGACTTGCATGTTCGGCTGGGGCAGCTCACTGGCATACTTACTACTTACGACCTGTTTGATGCCAACGAGCAACCGATTAAGTCACTGGCAAAACAGGTAGATAAAGTCATCGCCGCAGGCTATCGCGGAGTTAATGTGACATTTCCCTGGAAAGAGACCGCCGTTGGGCTGGCCTCCCGTCTATCCACGGGCGCAAAAATGGTCGGCGCTGCCAATACATTGGTGTTTGAAAACGGCGAAATCATCGCGGAGAACACAGACTTTACCGGCTTTATGAGTGGCTTTCGTGCCACCTTAGGTGAGCGCAAACCGGGCCGCGTACTGTTGATGGGCACCGGCGGCGTCGGCAAAGCCGTTGCTTTTGGCCTGGGGCAACTGGGTGCAAGCGAGGTAATCCTGATGGATCTGGATGACGCCAAGTCGCGCCAGCTGGCCAAGGAGCTACAGCAACACGGTTTCACTGCATCGACCATTACCGCCGCGCAGCTGGCTGATACCGTGCCCCACTGCGATGGGCTAGTAAACTGTACACCGATTGGGCACGAAAAAAGCCCCGGCTGCCCGCTGCCTGCAGAGCTGGTGCAGGCGCACCACTGGATTTTTGATGCGGTGTACGTGCCCGCCGTCACTGAATTTATTTCCGCGGCAAAGCAAGCGGGCGCTGCGGTGGTTAGCGGGGTTAGCCTGTTTGTGTATCAGGGCGTCGACGCCTTTAAGCTGTTCTGTGAAGATGAAGCTAAACGCGAGGCGGCTGACCAGCAGTCAACCACGCTATTTGCCCACTACCGTCGCGAACTACTCAAGGAAACTGACGAATGAGCCAAGGTAAAGTATTAGTGCTGCACGGACCTAATTTGAATCTGCTCGGTACCCGCCAGCCGGAAATTTATGGCTATGAGACCCTTGAAGACGTCAATAACGCGCTACGTGAAAAAGCCGTCATGGCTGACTGGGAGCTTAACTGCCTGCAGAGCAACCACGAAGGCGCGCTGATTGATGCTATTCATGCGGCACGGCTTGATGGTACCCAGGCAATTATTATCAATCCCGCTGCCTATACCCACACGTCAGTAGCGATTCTGGATGCGCTTAACGCCTTTGAGGGTAAGGTCATCGAAGTGCATATCTCTAATGTACACAAGCGCGAAAGCTTCCGTCACCACTCCTATGTATCGCTGCGTGCCGATGGCGTCATTGCCGGGCTGGGCACACAGGGTTATCAGGCCGCGCTGGATGCGATCATGAAAGCGGCGAGCATCTCCTAGGGTGATCCATTAATAGTTGAGAAGGTTGTCATGACCAGACTTCGACTAGCCTTGGTGGGGGCGGGTGTTATCGGTCGTCGCCATATCGGCTTGATCCAGGAGAGTGCCCAGGTAGCGCTAACCGCCATTGTTGGCCCAGGGGCTGCAACGCAAACCCTTGCCAATACGTTGGCCGTTGAGCACCACCAGGATCTACCCACGCTTTTTGCCCGGCAAACAGTAGACGGGGTGATTTTGGCAACCCCCAACGCGCTACATGTGGAACAAGCCCTGCTGTGCATAGAAGCAGGTGTGCCTGCGCTAATTGAAAAGCCCGTGGCGCATAGCGTGGCGGAAGGCGAGCGGCTGTTGAACGCGGCAAGCACTTCCTCAGTCCCTCTTTTAGTCGGTCATCACCGGGCCCATAGCCCCATTTTAGCCAAAGCGCGTGCCATCATTGCCGAAGGGGTGATTGGGCAGCCGGTCGCTATTCAGGGAAGCGCGCTTTTTTATAAGCCGGATAGCTATTTTGACGAGGCTGCATGGCGCAGGGAGCCGGGAGGTGGGCCTGTGTTGATCAACCTAATCCATGAGATTGGTAATCTGCGCTCACTGTTGGGCGATATCACCCATGTGCAGGCGATGACCTCCCAGGCCACGCGCCAGTTCACCGTGGAAGATACCGCGGCCATTAACTTTCGGTTTGCTAACGGCGCGCTGGGCACATTTTTACTGAGCGATACGGCGGCCACGCCGCGTAGCTGGGAGCAGTCTAGCGGTGAGGATCCTGTCTACGCGCATTACCCCGATGAGGAGTGTTATCTGGTGGCCGGTACTCAGGGGTCATTGTCGGTACCGACGCTGCGCATCAAACGCTACTGTGAGGAGCAAGTTGCTTCATGGTGGGAACCGTTTGATGAGCTGACACTCGATGTTCGCCGCGATGACCCTTTGGATTGCCAACTCGCTCATTTTGTCGCCGTTATCCGCGGCGAAGCAACGCCCTTGGTCAGCGTGCACGATGGTTTGCAAAACCTAAGAGTCGTTGAGGCGATTTACGATGCGGCTGCCACAGGCCGGTGTATAGCACTCTAGGCGAGTTATCAAAATAAGTTGTCGTTCCACAACAAGAGTTAACATTTCTGATAGTTAGAATACTGTCTATTGATAAACCTATTAAGTTAAATATGCTTTAGTTTTAGATGTTTATACTAAAGTCGTGTTTTTTATGACTAAAGTAAAAGAGTAATCTCGCTGTATGTAGCGCGAATAGATGTACGAAATGCGAACATAAAAACAAAGCAATAATAGGAAGTTAAAATGAAAAAAATCTTTGCCGCAACCTGTCTCGCCGTTTGCAGCAGCGCCTTGGCTCTCGGTCTCACTGTTTCCTCCGCTAGCGCCAATGAGTGGCCGACTAGCGATATTCGCCTGGTCGTTCCTTATGCGCCGGGTGGCACTACCGACGTCTTGTCCCGTCGTGTTGCTGATCTCCTTCAGCAAGAACTCGATGCCAATGTCATTGTAGAAAATCGCCCGGGCGCGGGCTCCACTGTAGGCACTGGCAGGCTGGCCCGCGGTGGCCGTGATGCTGACCACACCATCCTGATGGCATCCCCAGGGCACACAATTGGTGCCGCGATTTACCCAGACCTGGCCTATGACCCCGTTGAAGATTTTGTCTTTCTACAAAATATGATCGATATCCCCAATGTCATGGTGGTGCCCGCAGACAGCCCCTATGAGAATGTTATTGAGTTTATCGAAGCTGCGAAAGAAGACAACATGACCTTCAGCCACAGCGGCGTAGGTAGCTCCATTCATATGTCGGGTGAGTTATTCAAAACGCTGACCGAAACGAATATGACGGCAGTGCCTTTTGCGGGTAGCGGCGCGGCGCTTCCTGCGTTGCTGAGCGGCGATGTGGATGTTTCGTTTGAGAACATGCCAGCGGTGCTCTCGCACATACGTTCAGGTGATCTACGTGCGCTGGCGGTTACTTCTGCCGAGCGTTCCGAGTACCTTCCCGATGTCCCGACGTTGTCAGAAATTGGTGAATATAACCTCGACCAGTTCATCACGACTGCCTGGTTCGGCCTGATTGCGCACAGCTCCTTCCCTGAAGAGGCCCAGAGCACAATGCGAGAAGCGCTAGCCAATGTCATGGAGCGCGAAGAGTTTCTGGATTTCGCCGAACAGCTGGGTGCTGAGCCGGGCCAAGTGGCCGGTGATGAGTTCAAACAGTTTATCGCCGATGACCTGCAGCGCTGGGAAGAGGTTGCCGAGCAGGCTGGTATCAGTCAATAAGTTCAGTAACCCCCAATAAGTTAAGGCGAGGGCTATGTCCTCGCCTCTCTTATTTGTTAGGAGAAGGCAGCGATGACGACATCGGATTCCCATCGCAGGGTGAAGATAAAGGACATCGGCGATGTTATAGCAGGCGTTGTCCTGCTGGGATTTGCCCTTGTGCTGGTCTTTTACCTGGTACCCAACTACATCAATGAGCCGCCCATTCTGCAAAACCCGATGATGTCGCCCCGCTGGCTGCCTACGATCGTGGGTTGGTTGATTTTGCTGTTTTCCATTCTGCTCATCTTTCAAGGCTTACTGGTAACAGGTGCTCGCGAGGAAGATGAGCGAGCGATTGAAAAGGGCTCGCCGCGGCGTTTCTTTATGATGGTCGTTGCGTTAGTGATCTACGTTGCCCTGTTTGAAACGATGGGCGCGGTGTTCTGTGGCATCCTTGCAACGCTCGTCTTGTTTGTGGCCCACCCTGTGCGCACATGGTGGGTGTATAGCTTGGCCTTCCTGTTTCCCATCGTCGTGACATTCTTATTTGTTGAAGTGATGAATGTACCGCTTCCGATAATGCCGTTTTGGCTCTGATTGACTGATTCTCGTACTAGGTGAGCTATGGAAAATTTTTCGGAAGTCATACACCTATTCTTTACCCTGGAGAACTTCCTGGCGATCGCCGTGGGGGTTGTCATCGGTGTGGTGGTGGGTTCGATCCCAGGATTAACCGCGACAATGGCGGTGGCATTAGCGCTGCCCTTCACCTTCTCAATGCAGCCGATTGCCGCCATCTTGCTGCTGGTGGGGATTTACAAAGGGGGGATGTACGGTGGTTCGATTACGGCGATCTTGATACGCACGCCAGGCTCTCCTGCTGCTGCCTGTACGCTGCTTGACGGCTATCCCATGGCCCAGCAGGGGCATGCGAAGAAAGCCCTCAAGGCGGCGCTATACTCTTCGGTTATCGCCGATTTTATCTCCAACATCGCGCTTATCTTCTTTGCCGCTTATCTGGCTAAGATCGCGCTTAATTTCGGCGCCCCGGAATTTTTCTGGCTGATCTGCTTCTCGCTGACCATTATTATTTCCTTGGCCAGTGGCTCGATGATTAAAGGCTTAATGGCGGCTTTGCTGGGTATTCTGCTTTCCATGGTAGGGCTTGACGATGTCTTTGGCTCTCAGCGGTTGACCTTTGGCAGCTACAACTTAATGGATAGCATCTCCTTTATTCCTTTGTTGATTGGCCTGTTCGCCATACCGGAGATTATTGAGTTTTATCGCAAAAAAGCGGTGCCGCATATTAAGGCTAAGGCCAGTGGTGCTGGCTTGGCGTTTTCCGAACTGAAGCGCTGCATGTCGAGCATCGTACGGGGCAGTTTAATTGGGGTCATCATCGGCGCGATACCGGGTACTGGCGCCACCGCGGCGGCGTTTATTTCTTACAGCGATGCGCGCAGGCGCTCGCCTAATAAGGCTAACTTCGGCAAAGGTGAAGTCGAGGGCGTTGCGGCCGCGGAGGCGGGCAATAATGGCGTCGCGGGCGCTACCATGATCCCTCTGCTCTCGTTAGGTATTCCTGGTGATGTGATTACCGCGATTATCCTCGGCGCCTTTATGGTGCATGGTTTGACGCCTGGCCCGCTGATGTTCCAAGAGAACCTATCGCTGATTTATGCGCTGTTTATGGGCATCATGCTCAGCTCCGTTATTTTGCTGGTGGTGGGTAATGTGGCAATTAAGTACTTCTCATTAATTGCTGATATTCCAAAGCCGATTCTGTTTCCCATCGTCCTGATGTTTTGCGTATACGGCGCCTATGCGGTCAATAACGATACCTTCGATGTTGGGTTGATGTTGGCCTTCGGTGTACTGGGATATATCTTCAATCGGGCGGCGATACCCGCAGCTCCTTTTCTGATCGGTTTTATCCTGGGTCCGATGTTTGAAGATAACCTGCGCCGCTCTCTTTTAATCGGCTCCAATGACCTATCAATTTTTGTACGTGGCCCGATTACTTGGTTCTTTATTGCCCTGACAGTGGGCTCGATTGGCTTGGCGTTTTATCGCTTTTGGGAGGCGCGCAGGAAGCGCCCTATAACGTCTAAGACCTCCTAAACCGCTAAGGCTTTACAAACATTTGAATGTGACAAGAGAACAAGTCAATGAGTGACCACTTTTATAGTGCCGATCGTATCCGTGACCGCTTTTCCCAAGCGATGTCCGATATGTATCAGCAAGAGGTACCCCAGTACGGCACGCTGCTCTCGCTGGTGGCGGACGTTAATCGAGAGGTCATTGAGCGCGATGTCAGGCTAGCGGACACGCTCACTGCAAACGGTGAGATGGAGCGGTTGCACGTTGAGCGACACGGCGCTATCCGGGTGGGCAGCCCCGAAGAATTGGCGCTGTTGCGCCGCATGTTTGCCGTTATGGGCATGTTTCCGGTGGGTTACTATGACCTTTCAGTCGCTGGCGTGCCTGTTCATGCAACGGCGTTTCGTCCCATTAACGATGAAGCGCTGAAGTTAAACCCTTTCCGTTTGTTCACGTCGTTACTCCGGCTTGAGCTCATTGCAGATGCCGAGCTGCGCGATCGGGCGGCGGCGATTATAGCGTCGCGAGAGATCGTCACCCCGCAGGCCGTCGCCCTGATCGAACGCTTTGAAGCTCAGGGTGGGCTTAACGAAGCCGAGGCCGAAACCTTTGTGGTTGAGGCGCTGGAAACCTTCCGCTGGCACCGTGATGCCACCGTCGATTTAGCGACCTATCAAGCGCTACACCAAGAGCATCGCTTGATCGCGGATGTGGTCTGCTTCCGCGGGCCGCATATCAACCACTTGACCCCGCGTACCCTGGACATAGACGCGGTGCAGCAGCGCATGCCGACAAAAGGTATTACCCCGAAGGCGATTATTGAAGGGCCGCCTAGGCGCCACTGCCCAATTCTATTGCGGCAAACCAGTTTTAAAGCACTGGAGGAGTCCATCTACTTTGCGGATGAGGCAGAAGGCCAGCATACGGCGCGCTTTGGTGAAATCGAGCAGCGCGGGGTTGCCTTGACCCGTAAAGGGCGAATGCTTTACGACCAGTTGCTGGCTGCTTCACGCCAGGGCGATCCAGCCGTTTCTAATGCTGACCATCAAGCTCATTTAGCCCAAGCGTTTGCTGAGTTTCCTGATGATCAAGACGCGCTGCGCCGCCAAGAGCTGGCATTTTTCCATTACCGTGCAGTGCCGGGGGCTACCACGGCAGAGGACGCCACTAGCGATAACATCGAACGGCTTTTAGCAACGGGTGCACTGGTAGCAACGCCCATGATCTACGAAGATTTTCTACCGGTGAGTGCGGCGGGCATCTTCCAGTCTAACCTGGGCGATGGGACGCGCGATGAGTACAGCAGCCACTCCAGCCAGCAGACGTTTGAGCAGGCCCTGGGCACCGCCGTGACGGATGAAATTGCGCTGTATGAGCGTCGCCAAGCCAACTCGCTGGCCCAGGCACTTGCCGAGCTGGGCGGCGCATAAGGGGGAGCATTCCTGCGCTGAGCGCGCAGCCCTTGGTTGGCCTATCCGACCGTAACACCGCCGCAAACAAACAGCGTTTGGCCGGTCATAAAGCCGCTGCGGTCGTCGCAAAAGAAGCTGACGGCCTGGGCTACGTCTTCGGGCTGGCCCATACGCTTTAACGGAATATTATCGATGATGCGACGGGCGCGCTCAGAATCGGGAGGATTATTCTCCCAAAAGGCACTGGTAGCGATGGGCCCTGGGGCAACGCAGTTAACCGTAATGCCGTGTTCCGCCAGCTCCAACGCCCAGGTTCTCGCCATAGACTGCAGCGCTCCTTTCGTGGCGCTGTAAATGGTGCGCGCCTCTTTGCCGAGCACCACGCGGCTGGCATTGATGACGATGCGCCCCATACCGGCTGCTTTCATGGAAGGCAGCAGTGCCTGTGTGCATATCAGCGCCGAGCGGACGTTCAGGTGCATTAATGTGTCGAAGTCTTCAAGCCGCGTCTCTTCAAGCAGCGCGGGGGCGACAATGCCTACGTTATTGATCAACCGGGTCACCGTATGGCGCTCGGCTATTTTCGCCATCACCCGGCGAGAGGCATCGGCATCGGCAAGGTCGACCAGGACGGCATCAGCTTGCAAAGACGCTGCTTCCGGCTCAACAATATCCACCACGATAACCTGGTAACCCTCTTGCTGGAGACGCAGTGCAATGGCTTGGCCGATGTTTCTAGCCCCGCCGGTCACCACGGCGCAGTGATGCTGAGATGTTCTGCTTTGATCAGAGTGTGGATGCATTTTTGTTATCCTTGGCGGTCATCAATCTTTGTTTTTGTATAAACCCAAACGTTAAAACGTCATCAGTCCCGACATCGTCATCAACCAAATTATTAGGCTAAGCGTAAAGAAGGAGGCGATAGTCGCCACCAGCAGAGCCGCCGCGCTCACCCCGGCTAAGCCATAGCGCTGGCCGAGTAGGGGGTAAATGCTGATCAACGGTGCGGCAGCAAACAGCAGCGCACCGGCCATATAAAGTGGGTCGATACCTGGGACAAGATAAAAGGCGATGAATATAGCCAGCGGGTGAAAGAGGAGTTTGCCGGCCACTATTTGGCCAACGTCCCTGGCCATTCCTTTCACCTGCAGGCCAAACAGCGCCCCGCCAATGACGAAAAGCGCCGCAGGGCCAGCTGCGTCGGCTAGCATATCAATGGCTTTAAACAGCGGGCCAGGTATCTGTACGTGGGATACCGCGAGACTAATGCCGACCAGTAACCCAATCAGCACCGGATTTTTGATTAGGCTAAGCGCTGTGTGTTTGACCGTTTTCCATACGCTGGAACCTTGATGGCTGCCCATTTCGGCCAGAATCAGCGCCATAGGAATAATAATCAGCGTTTCAATGATCATATTGAGCGCCAACAGCACTGCCGCAGGTGAACCGATCACCATGACTGCCACGGGATAGCCGACAAAGCCGCTATTAGCCGCTGCCATACCGAGTGCCTGCATAGCACTGGCGCTAAGTGGTTGGCGCTGTAGTTTTAAGCAGAGCAGTAACCCCGACCCGAAAACAGCGATAGAGCCCAGGCCGTAAGCAACCAGATAGTTGAGCTTGAAAATATCTCCCAGAGGCTGCTGGGTTAACGCTCGAATCACGAGCGCGGGCAGTGCGCAGTAGAGCACAAAGACGCCCACCCCCTGCATCTGCTCGCGCTGGATAATGCCGCTCCATCTCGCTATATAGCCTAAGCCAATTAGTAGGAATATGGGCGTGGTAATCCCAAGTATAGCGAGCATGGCGGCCCCTTAGCGCATGAAGGCAAATGGTTAAGTTCGAATAACGAATAATTGTACGCTATTTCTCTTGTGCTTCATGGCATGGAGTGAACAGAAGGCGTGACAAGTTGCTCGATATAATGCGTACGCAGCGGTGTCACATGCGGATCGATCTGTTCAGAGGCGATGCAATCGGTGTTTTCAGCCCGCAGAGGGTCAGGGTCAAACAGCAGCATCTTGAGCGCTGCCGTTAATTTCAGCTTCCAAGCGCTGCTGCTCGGTGACGCGCACAAAAGCATTCGGCGCGTCCAGCCCTTGGTAACCTTCACGCTGCACCAGCTCGAAGAAGAACGCTTGTCGGCCGGGCTGGGTATACAACTGATGGAAGTCACCGTCGCTGTCCTGATCAAAGAGGATGTGGTGCGCTTGCATCCATTGCAGGGTTTGCGCCGATAGGTCGAAGCGCGCGGCCAGGTCGCGGTAGTAATTCCCGGGAATCGGCAGTACCGGCGTGCCCGCCTGCTGCAGCGCTGCGCTGATGTCGCGCATGGCGTTGGTGTGCAGGGCGACATGATGAATCCCCGAGCCGCCGTATTGGCGCACAAAGCGGTTGCTGGCGGTATCCGGCGAGGCGCTGGCGTCCACCTTCTCTTCCAGCGAGCCGCTTAGGCAAACCGTGGCAATGGATGAGTACATGGCATCACGCTCCTTACATTGAGTAACATCAGTAACCCGCCAGGCGCGGCAGAAAAGTGACCAGCGCTGGTACGAAAGTAATCAGCAGCAGAATCAACACTGCATTTCTAGAATATTTCCGCGTAAAAAGTTCTTGGGTACAGTCTCTCTACTTGTTTTCCTGAAGAATTAACCCCTTAAACTTTGGTTTTTATTGCTGTTTTGGATAGCCAGCGCTTTTAGATAAACATTTTGCGTGCGCATTATGTGTTCATGGAGTGTTTCTTCAAATGCAGATATTTTGTTTTCTTTCAAGTGGCTAATCATTGTTATATGTTCTCTAAAGCTTATTGCTCTTAGTTCACTTTGAGGAGAAGTGATAGAGACTCGTAAAGCAGCAATGCGACTATTAACTAAGTTGAATGCATTGCTCAAGTATTTATTGTCACAGTATTCAAAAAAAGTTTGGTGATATGAGTTGTCTAGCTTTGAATATTCGAAAGCGTTGTTACTCTCCATTGCAACGTGCATTTTTTGAGCAATATGTACTAGCGATTTTACTAGTTTTATTGGTTTTTTATAAAAGCTACGTTTTGCCGCTTGTAGCTCTACCATAAAACGGAAATCACAAATGTCTACTACATCTGAATTGTTTGGCTTAAACACAAAGCTGCCACGCTTAGGTTTTACGATAACAAGACCAACTGTTTGAAGTCTTGCTAGAGCGTCTCTAATGGGGGTTCTGCTTACACCTAACTTGAGAGAAAGCGCTTCTTCAGAGATCTTTTCACCAAGGGCAAAATCACCATTTATAATAGCTAACTGAAGCCTCTCAGTAACTATGTCAGTCAATGATTGAACGGCTCCAATATGGAGTTTTTGACTCATTATAAGTACCCACTGCGTTGAGTGTTTTGGTACTTTCGGAGAAGGCCTAGTAATAAAGGCATAAACCATATGAAAAGTGTAATAATACCAAGCGTTGCAGCTATCGGGCGTGAGAAAAACTCAAGAAAATTGCCGTCACTTTTTATGAGAGATGTAATTAAATTGCTTTCAAGCATTGGCCCCATAACGATTCCCAAAATAGCAGGAGCTACAGGCAAACCATTCTCTTCCATAAAGTAGGCTAGCAGTCCCAATAACAGCATAATCACAATGCCCGTGTATGTGTTGTCGATAGCATAAGAGCCAGCTATGGCAAAGATTAAAATGAAAGGAATTAAAATTGATTTTTTTACCTGTAAAAGATGGCGTGAAATTAATATGGCAACCAATCCAAGAGGGATTATTAATAAGTTGGCAACTAAGAAAGTGATAAAGATAGCAGTTACTTCTACACCTTTAGTAATAAAAACCAAGGGCCCAGGGTTTAGTCCCTTGGCATAGAGAACGCCGATGACAATCGCTGTAATTGAATCTCCAGGAATGCCAAATACCATCGCGGGAACATAAGCACCAGAAAGTGAAGAATTGTTAGCAGAGCAAGCGTCGACTAATCCTTCATCATGGCCTGAGCCGTATTTTTCGGGATACCGAGACATTTTTTTGGAGACAGCGTATGCAATCCAGCTTCCAATATCTGAACCAGCACCAGGCAAAATTCCTACTGCGTTGCCTATCGCAGAGCCACGCACCATATTAATCTTATACTTATATAAGGTCTTGCCTAGCCCTGAGAATAGAGAGCGAACACTGACATGTACAGGTGCTTCTTCGCTTGAGTCTTTATAAACGATTGTGCGAATAATTTCGGGAATAGCAAACATGCCAATTAATGCAGGAATAAAGGCAACTCCTGAAAGTATCGCATCTATTCCAAAGACAAAGCGAGGGTGTCCAGCGGTTGAGTCGAGGCCAATGGTTGCAATAAAAAGCCCTATGCCCAGTGAAAGCAAGCTTTTAAGTATTGAACCACTACCTAACATCACCGCCGCCGTCAACCCGAGTAGTGCCAGCCAAAAGTACTCTGTGGAGGTGAAGTTTAATGATACTAAGGCAAGCTTCGGTGCAGTAAACATTAGAACCAATGAACCAAAGATACCACCAAAAGCAGCACAAAAAACCGATATACCAAGAGCATGACCTACTTTACCTTTAACTGCGAGGCCATTCATATCATTAACATACGCAGCCGATGCAGCTGTGCCAGGAATTCTCAGTAAGGCGGTAGGAATGTCAGAAGCAAAAATCGCCATAGCAGCTGTTGTCACGATAGCGGCGATGGCAGGCACTGGATCCATAAAAAAAGTAATGGGCACCAATATCGCGGTCGCCATTGTGGCTGAAAGGCCAGGGATAGCACCAACAAACAGGCCAAATAACGCACTAGCAAAAATAATGCTTAGTGTCGTGTAATTAAATACTAAGGGAAGGGCGCTCGCAATATTATCAATCATTTTGAATATTCCCTAAATAAAAGATCCTGATGGAAGCGGGACACGTAGCTGATGCGATAGCAAATAATAAACCAGCATCACAAAGGTCGCAGCAATCCCAAGCATGAATGGCTTACGGTGCCCTTCTAACCATAGTAATGCGGTGACCAGTAAAATTCCCCCTAATACAAAGCCAACTGTTTCAATCCAAAGAGCGAATAACATGCCGCCCACAATTACGACTGAGAAACTTAGTATTCGTGCTTTTTTTAACCATCCTTCATTTACTGCTATGAAAGGTGTTTTTTTCCTTGATTTGAAATATTGGATAGCTATTAAAATACCTCCAAGAAGAAAGCCGCTACCAATTAAAGTCGGGAAAGTAGAGGGACCTACCATTTGGCCAGGCATCTCAGGAAACGTGTTAGCATGAGAAATAATTAACAGGCCAGCAATAATAAATACTGCTCCCAGTATTACATCATTGAATTTCATACTTTTATTATCCAAAATTAAAAAGGGTACATTAAATTTAATGTACCCTTCCGTATTATTTTACAATGCCCAAAGATTCTAATGTTTGGCCTATGTTTTGGTCAGAGGTTTCCATAAATTCTACGAAGTCATCACCTTCCAGCCATAAGGTTTCATAGCCCCGATTTTCCATAAACTCTAAATAAGTAGGATCGCTCACCACAGCGCTCATACTCTCTTGTAGTGTTTCAATGATCGCCTCATCAACCCCGGCTGGTGCCACCAAACCGCGCCAAGAACCAAAAGACCAATCCTGACCAGTGGCTTCTTCAAACGTAGGCAGTTCTGGTGATGCCGGGGATCTGTCTGTATTAAGTAACACGAGCGGTTTAATGAGCCCAGCGTCCATCAGTGCACGTGCCTCAGGCATTGAAGCGGCGGCAAAGTCAATTCCTCCTGCTGCAAGGTCTTGGAGACCAGGCGCAGCTCCCTCAGACGGAACCCAGGCAACCTTATCGGCAGGTATATCCGAAGCCAGAAGCATCCCGGCAGTTGCAATATGATTTACGCCCCCTTGCGCCGATCCACTGGCTTTCAGTTCACGATGGCTGGATGAGCGGATATCGCTTAATAAGTCTTCGATATTTTCATAGTTACTTCTAGATGATACAAAAATGGCAGCAGGGTCAGCGTTATAAAGCCCAATAGGTGAAAAATCTTTATAACTGAGTTCTGTCAGGCCTTGATAATGCATGCCGCCGATTTCTAACGTGGCGACCCCGATGGTATAGCCATCTGCTTCAGCATTGGCAATAGCTGAGTGGCCCACAACGCCAGAGCCACCTGTGCGGTTAATGACGGGAACAGGTACGCCAAGATTTTCTTTTAGCAATACGGCAATCATGCGTGCCGTCGCATCCGTACCACCGCCAGCTCCCCAAGGAACAATAAGATTGATGGGTTTATCCGGCCAACTGTCGGCTTGCAGTGGTGATGATACAAGAACCATCAACGAGGCAAAACTGAGTACTTTGCATAGGCGGCTTTTCTTTAAATGAGTCATCACATGCTCTCACATTGTTATGGATATCTTGTTGTATGTAACACGCAACACTTCAGTTCAAAAGGCGAGGCGCGTCAAGCTTTAATGGAACTCTTTGTCTTAGCCAAAAGTATTAAATAAATACAAGCAACTGTTTTTATTGATTAATTTTTCATGTCCTGTTTGTGAACACTGATAGTTTTAGCAGAAATATATTGAGCTTTACGTGCAGCAAAACGCTATTTCCTCGCCAATAGCGAGCCTCCATATTCCCTGTCGAGGCGAATAAGCGTAAGTAGTCAGCTTTTATATCGCTCGCCTAATTTTTTTCAGCGCTTTAGTAAAACTTTTCCTTGACGGTATCTGCCTCGGTTGTTGTATGTTGTATGTAACACTCTACATAAACAAGATGGCGGTGTGCTTACGGCACCTGTTTTCGGATTTGGAGGAGCTATTGCCGCAATGCATCGCAATATGCATATCGGTTTCGAGCTGGCGCACCACCGTCGTTACGACGAGCGATGCTGGCATTGGTCAATGGACTGGTTGTGGTGGTCTGCGCGCTATTCATGACGGGGGTGATACAGCAATTCAGTATCGCATTTGCCGCTGCCGCTGAATGGCTGCTACTGGACGCCCCTTATGCCACCGGCGAGGTGCTGCGCATTGCCGGAGGGCGACGCTAACACTGGCATGCTTACACAGAAAATCTTTACGAAAAAAGGTATCCCAATGACGGAAAGAACACCGATCACTCAGGCATCATTGCTTAAATCAATGATTGCCAGGGGCGATATTATCGCTGCTCCTGGCGCCCCCGACTCTCTATCGGCGCGCTTGGTCGAGCGAGCAGGCTTCCCCGCTATCTATATGACGGGCTTTGGTGCCACTGCCAGTCGTTTGGGGATGCCCGATATTGGGCTTTTATCCCAGACTGAGATGACCGAGCACGCCCGTAATATGGTGCGCGCTGTCAATATCCCCATCATCGCCGATGCCGATACCGGCTATGGCGGGCCAAGCAACATTTACCGCACCGTGCAGGAATACCTGCAAGCCGGGGTCGCCGCGATCCATTTGGAGGATCAAGAGGCGCCTAAACGCTGTGGCCAGCGAGCGGGTGTACGCTTGATCGATGCCGATGCCAATGTACGACGTTTAAAAGGCGCCATCGCCGCACGTGGTAGCCAAGATATGCTGATCATTGGTCGCACTGATGCGATGCCTGCCGCAGGGCCCGAGGAAGCGATTCGCCGGGCGAAAATGTATCAGGATGCTGGTGTCGACCTGGTGTTTGTCGATGGCATTAAAACCATCGCCGAAATTGAGGCCGTCGCTAAATCTGTCGAAGGGCCTAAGGTCGTGTCGATCGTGGATGGCAACGAAACGGTCAAGCTGAACCAGGCGGCACTGCAGGAAATGGGGTTCTCGGTCGTTTTTTATGCCGTCACCCTACTGTTTACCGCGAGCAAGGCCATGGAGAACGCGTTGGTTCGCCTGCGCGAGGACGGTACTCCAGCGAATGTCGGTGATCAGCATAACTACAGCCAGTTCACCGACATCGTAAACCAGGACTTCTTTAATGCCTTTGATGACCAGTATGGAGCGCGTTCATGAACCCCAAGATTGTCGTTACCGATTTTGAATTTCCCGATTTAGCGCCTGAGCGAGCGGTCATTGAAGCGGCTGGTTTTCAGTTAATCGAAGCTCAGTGCAAGACAGAAGCCGAGGCCATCGCTGCCTGCGCCGATGCGGATGCCATTATTAATCAGTATTGCCAACTGACAGCAGGGGTAATCGATAAACTAGAGCGTTGTCAGGTTATCTCTCGTTACGGTATTGGGCTGAACACTATTGATGTGTCGCGTGCCACCGAATCTGGCATCTATGTTGCCAATGTGCCAGACGGCTCATTGGAAGAGGTATCGGATCATGCGATTGCACTCATGATGGCGCTGAAACGAGGCATTGGCACCTATGATCGAGCCTTAAGAGCAGGTACATGGGACTACACCGTTGCCAAGCCACTATCGCGGTTACGTGGGCAAACATTGGGCTTTCTTAGCTTCGGTCAAATTGCTCAGCGTATGGCACACAAGATGTCGAATTTTGGTTTGCGTATTATTGCGCATGACCCATACGCCGATGTAGCTGTTGCGAAGGCCGCAGGTGTTGAGCTGGTGACTTACGACAAGTTAATCGCTGAATCCGATATCTTGTCAGTACATGTTCCGCTGACCGATGAAACCCGGCACATGATTTCGGATGAACAGTTTGCGGCGATGAAGCCCACGGCGCTAATGCTTAACACCGCCCGCGGCCCAGTGGTTGACGAGGATGCGCTGGTACGTGCACTGAAAGGTGGCCAAATTGCAGGCGCAGGGCTCGATGTGTTTGAAGCCGAACCTATTGGCGCTGATCACCCGCTATTATCGCTGCCCAATGTTATTACTAGCCCGCATTGCGCTTGGTATTCAGAAGGTAGCGAGTTCGAGATTCGCTCAAAGACTGCGCAGAACATCGTCGACGTATTGCAGGGACGTGAGCCGACTTATCTCGCTAATCCGTCCGTCCGCGATATCCTTCGCGTTAAAGCCTGACGGTGGATCGAGCCGGTGCAGAGGCATCATGATCCGTTTCGGATAAGCGTTCGACGGCAACGAGTTGAGTGCGGTGAACATGCGTTTTCAGCACTCTCTCAAACCTAGCCATGTCCTGTTGTTTTAGAGCATCGATGATGTCGCCATGTTCAGTATAGCTGGCCTCGCGGCGCTCTTCCCTGGCCGCTGTCAGTACGGTTCGGATTGTCGCTAGTCGTGCTTCGACCAGCATATAGGCGTCCTGTACCAATGCGTTGGAACAGTGTTGGAAGAATGCTTTGTGAAAGGCGGTATCCAGTGCGGCATAGCGCCGGGTGTCACCGCTTTTATGAGCGCTGGCCATTTCATCGAACAGCCCTTGAAGAGTTTGAATCAATGTCTCACCTCCGCCTCGCATGGCGAGGGTGCAGGCTTCACGCTCTAGCATTTCACGGTATTCGCACAGCTGACCTATGTCGACGATCGTAGGATTGAAGACAAAACTACCTCGCTTGGGACGGATTTCAACCAAGCCTGTAAATTGCAGTGCGTTTAGCGCATCGCGTACCGGCGAGCGGCTGACACCAAACGTTTCGGCGAGCGACTCTTCTGAGATTTTCTCACCCAAGGTGAACTCACCAGACACAATAGCATCACGAATCCGCTCCATAACAAGTGTTGCCAGGGACTGGGGGCGCTGGATCTTAAGAGGTTTGGGAGCCATAGGTATTCCGCACAGTGGGTGGTGACTGCATCTAGTATGTAAAGTACCACACACCGTAAATCTAAATATAGTTGTGTCGTTTTGTTTCAACTTGGGAGAATTTGATATGGACACCACGGATAACGCGTTCAATACAGAGTTAAAGGGTACGGTTGCCATCATTACAGGAGCAGGTGGTGGCATTGGCGAGGCCCTTGCTTATGAGTTAGAGCGCTGTGGTGCGACTAACTGCTCGATATAATGCGTACGCAGCGGTATTACATGCGGGTCGATCTGTTCAGAGGCGATGCAATCGGCGGTGAAGAAGCGAAACGCATCCACGCCCTGGAACACAAATAGATCAACACCCGACAGTGTTTTGGCGCCCGCCTGATGGGCGGCGTTTAACAGCTCGGTGTGGGCGGGGATGTAAACCGCATCGAAGACCCAATGCTGGGCACCCAGCCCGGCGGTATCGATGGGGCAGCCGGGGTGATTGATATGGCCAATAGGTGAGCAGTTAACCACGCCCCGCCAATGAGGCAGTTCCTGCTGAGCCTGCTCTGGCGTGATGCACGTCGCCTTAATACCCATCGCGTTAAGATCACGGCTGAGGCTCTCTGCCCGGGCAGTGTCATGTTCAAGAATATTGATGTGGCTAACGGCAAGTTCTCCCAGCGCGCACGCTACCGCACGCCCAACGCCACCGGCGCCAATCAGCAGTACCTCACCCGCGGGCTGGCTACCGAATGAGTGGCGGTAGGCGCTGATAAAACCGGTGTAATCGGTGTTTTCAGCGCGCAGCCCCTCAGCGTCAAACAGTAGAGTGTTGGCGGTGCCTACCCGCCGTACGCCTTCACCGCGGATATCGGCGAGCTGTGCGGCTTTTTCCTTGAAGGGGAACGTAACGTTGGTGCCCCGGTACCCCTCGTCACGCAGCCTTCGTATCGCGCTGGAAAAATCAAAATCCGTCGCTCCCCGGCTATCGACTAAATCGTAGCGTACCGGCTCGCCCAACGACGCACCCAGGCGCTCGTGCAAATCGGGAGATTGCGATTTAGCAATGCCTTCGCCTACCAGTCCAAGTTTGATCATGTTTGGCTCTCTCCCGAGTCGTGGTTTGGCGTTTCTTGGGCAATACCATCAATTTCCGCTTCCAAGCGCTGCTGCGCGGTGACGCGCACAAAAGCATTCGGCGCACCCAGCCCTTGGTACCCTTCACGCTGCACCAGCTCACAGAAGAACGCCTGGCGGCCGGGTTGGGTATACAGCTGATGGAAGTCACCGTCGCTGTCCTGATCAAAGAGGATGTGGTGCGCTTGCATCCATTGCAGGGTTTGCGCTGGCAGGTCGAAGCGCGCGGCCAGGTCGCGGTAGTAATTCCCGGGGATTGGCAGTACCGGCGTGCCCGCCTGCTGCAGCGCAGCGCTGGTGTCGCGCATGGCGCTGGTGCGCAGGGCGACATGGTGAATCCCCGAGCCGCCGTATTGGCGCACAAAACGGTTGCTGGCGGTATCCGGCGAGGCACTGGCGTTAAGCGCCAGACGAAAGCGGCCGTTGTGGTTCTGCAGCACCTGGCTCTGGATCAGCCCGCGGGGATCGGTGACATCGAAGGAGGGCGTTGGCGCCAGCTGGAAAATAGCGCGGTACTGCAGCATCAGCGAGAGGTAGTCGTGGTAGGAGAGCGCCACGCTGATATGATCGATATCCACCAGCGCCCCCTGAGGAACCGGCTGCACATCGACAGGGAACTCGCGATCCCAGGTGCGGCTTAGCTGCGAGTCATCAATAATGTAGGAAAGGCTGCCATCCACATTGCGCAGTGCACTCATGCGGTGGCTGGCACCCACCTCTTCGGGCTCGACAATATCGTAGCCAAGCTTGTCCGCCCGCTTGAACGCTTCATAGGCGTTGCCTACGCGTAGGCCAATGGCAGTGATGGCGGTAGCGTCGCGCCCCGGCACACGGCCGGTGAAACTCGCGTCAGTGTTGAGCACCAGATTAACCTCGCCCGCAGCCCAGCGCTCGGCGTTAAGCGTGTGGTGGCGCCCCACGCAGGCCATACCCAACGCACTGAGCAGCTCGCGCAGCGGTGCTAAATCCGCAGGCTCAACGGCGATTTCCAGAAAGGCGACCGACTCGATCGGCTGTGGTGCGGGAATGCCACTGTCGCCCTGCATGCTGCGT
Source organism: Vreelandella sp. 2A-K22 (assembly GCF_054065485.1). Taxonomy (NCBI): domain Bacteria; kingdom Pseudomonadati; phylum Pseudomonadota; class Gammaproteobacteria; order Oceanospirillales; family Halomonadaceae; genus Vreelandella; species Vreelandella sp. 2A-K22. The sequence goes on from NZ_JBSUGC010000001.1 coordinate 196,286, forward strand.
AGCAAGTGATAGGAACGCAGGCCGTCCCGGGCAGTTTGGTCGCTGTGCCCCATGCGAAAGACATCGTTAAAGATCTCGTGGGAGAGCGGGCCGTCGTAACGGGTCTCATCCAACATGGCCATGAATTTATCCATCTGCAGCTCACCCTGGCCGGGGAAGCAGCGGTAGTGGCGGCTCCACGACAGGTGATCCATGGAGAGACGCGGCGCATCGGCGGTCTGAACCAGAAAGATGCGATCCCCCGGAATGCGACCGATGGTGCCCAGCTCCGTCTGGCGGGAGAAAATATGGAAGGTATCCAGTACCAGGCCGACATTGGGGTGGGCTGCGCGGCGCACCACTTCCCAGCTGTCGCGGTAGTCGTGAATATGGCGGCCCCAGGCCAGTGCTTCATAGGCCACTCGCAGGTTACGCCGCGCGGCACGCTCGCCGAGCTCATAGTAGTCATCGGCGGCGCGGCTTAGTCCCGGTAGTGAGTCGGGATGAACGGTGCTGCATGCCATAAGCAGATCCGTGCCGAGCTCCTCCATCAGGTCAAACTTGTGCTCGGCGCGGTCAAAGGCCCGCTCCCGTGCGCGGCCCTGGAGACCCTCAAAATCGCGGAACGGCTGAAGCGTCACCAGCTTAAGGCCGCGGGAGCGAATCAACTCACCCGCTTCCCGCGGCGTGCCGGTGAACGCCGTGAGGTCATTTTCAAACAGCTCAAGCCCCTCAAAGCCGGCTTGAGCAATGGCGTCTACCTTCTCTTCCAGTGATCCGCTTAGGCAAACCGTGGCAATGGATGAGTACATGGCATCACGCTCCTTACATTGAGTAATATCAGTAACCCGCCAGGCGCGGCAGGAAAGTGACCAGCGCTGGTACGAAGGTAATCAGCAACAGAATCAAAAACTGCACGCCCAGCATCGGCAGAATGCGGCGGATAATCGGCCCCATTCCCACGCCGGAGACGGAGTCGGCAACAAACAGGCAGAGCCCCATGGGCGGTGTGATCAGCCCCATCATCAGGTTGAAGATCACCACGATGCCGAAGTGCAGCGGGTCGATACCCAGCGCCATGGCGATGGGGTGAAGGATGGGTACCAGTACCAAAATGGCCGCGATGCCCTCCAAAAACAGCCCCACCACCAGTAGCAGGAGAATGACGGCAATCAGGAAGGTCCACTGGGTGTCGATGCTCATCAGCGCCCACTCGGTGAGCATGTTGGGCACGCGCTCGAAGGTTAATACCCAGTTGGCTGCGGCAACGGCCCCCATGATGACCATGATCACGGCGCTGTCGCGCATGGCCCGGGCGAAGATGCCAGGCAGATTCACCAGTTTGATATTGCGGTAGAGCACCACGCCCAGAATCAGCGCGTAGACCACGGCAAAGGCCGCCGCCTCGGTGGGCGTGACGATACCGGCAAGAATGGCACCGACCACAAACACCGGCATCAGCGCGGGCAGCAGGCCGTGGAGAAGGGCGTGGCGGCGCGACTGCTGTTTTGACTGGGTGGCGCCAAGGTCACCAGCAAAAAAGTAGACGTAGATGGAGAGCCCCAATGCCAGCAAAAAGCCCGGCACGATACCAGCCAAGAACAGTCCCGGTACCGACACACCCGACACTGTCAGTGCATAGATAATCACCGGAATACTGGGTGGAATAATCGGGCCAATGACCGAAGAGGCAGCTGTGAGCGCAGCGGCAAAATCCCGGGGGTAGCCCTCTTTTTCCATTGACGGTATAAACACCCGCCCTAACGCGGAGGTGTCGGCAATCGCCGAACCGGAAAGACCCGCAAAAATCACCGAGGCCCAGATATTGACGTGTGCCAGCCCCGCCTTTAGGCGGCCGACAATGGCGGTGGCCAGGTTAATAATTCGATGGGTGATACCCGCTTCGTTCATCAGCTCGCCGGCCAGAATAAACAGCGGGATCGCCAGCAGTGGGAAGGACTCCATACCGCCGAAAAACTGCTGCGAGACGATACGGATGTGGTAGGGCAAATCGCCGGTACTCATTAACACCGTCAATGAGCCGAGGATGGCAAAGGCAAACGGCACCCCGAGCAGTACGAGGGCTAAAAGTAGTATAAAAATCATGATGAAGCCTCCTCACCACGCTGATCACACAGACGCAGCGCGCCCATTACCAGTGCAGAGAGACAGAGCAGCGCGCCACCGATGAGCATGGAGGCTTGAAACAGCCACATTGGCATTCCTGTGCTCGACGAGGTGCGGCCTCCGCGGGAGGCGATAAACTCACCGGCTGACACCATCAAGCCAATGCCCACTACTAGCACTATTAGGTCGACAGCCACGGCTTGCCAGCGCACCCAGCGCGGCGGCAGCAAGCGACGAATAAGGTCAAACCCGATGTGCTTGTCCTGTAGGTACGCCCAGGACATGCCAAACATCAGCCCGTAAATCATCAGGTAGATGGCGGTATCTTCTCCCCAGGTAATGGAGCCGCCAAAGGTGTATCGCGCAAAGGCATTGCCTGCGACCAGCAGAAAAATCAGCACCATGGCAAGCCCTGCCAAGCTGCCATTGAACAGGATCAGACCGCGGTGTAACCGGGCGAGAAGAGGAGACATAAGAGCACCTTCGATCGATAGTCAGGCACGCAGGGTTGCGAGTGAACCTCCGAAGGCCCACTCGCAAGCGCTTTGGTTCGGCGGGGATTAGAAGCGTGCGGAAGCCTCTTCCACAGCGGAAGAAAGGCGCTCGATCCACTCTGCGTTATCGCCAAGTTCTTCGGTCAGGTACGCCTGAACCGGTGGCTGGGCGGCTTCGCGGAAGGCTTCCATCTGCTCAGCAGTGGGCTGGGTGATCTCCATACCCTCTGCTTCCAGTTTGGTGATCCCCTCTGCCGAATTGAACTGCTGAATGGCACGGCCGGTAGTGCCGGCGACCACAGCGGCGCGCTTCACCGCGGCTTGCTCCTCTTCGCTAAGCGACTGAAATATCTCATCGTTGATCAGCAGGTGATCCACGCCGTAAACGTGACGATCCAGGGTCAAATAATCCTGAAACTCATAGAAGTTATTGCCGTAGATCACTGAGATGGGGTTCTCCTGGCCATCGACTACGCCGGTGGCAAGGGCCGTTGGCACCTCCCCCCAGGCGATGCCCTGAGGCTCTCCACCTAAAGCACTGACCATTTCCAAGTAGAGCGGAATAGTCTGCACGCGGAACTTCAGGCCCTGCATATCCTCAGGCGAGTTGATCGGGCGCACGGAGTTGGTGAAGTGGCGGAAGCCCGTTTCGCCGTAAGCCAGTGTGCGTAGGCCAGTCTGTTGCAAGCAGTGTTCGGCTAGTGCTGTACCAAACTCGCCGTCCATTACTTGCCACGCCACTGGCGCTGACGGGAAGGTGTAAGGGATATCCGTTACGGCGACCGCCGGGCAGAAATTAGCGTAGGCGCCGGAGACCATCGCAATGCTGATGGTGCCATCCTGGGCGCCTTCAATCAGCTCGGTTTCACCGCCTAGTGAGCCAGCGGGGTAGAGCTCCACGGTGAGATCAGTTTCGGCTTCCACCAGGTTTTTAAACACCTGACCAGCTGCGCCTTTTTTCGAAGTAGTCCAGTCATCTGGGTCAACGTGGGCGAAGCGTAGCGTCTGGGCAGAGGCGTTTGCGGCAGTCACTAGCGTGGCAGCGGCGATGGCGGCTGCTAGCGTGCGCTTCATGGACGTTTGTTTTAGTGCAAACAGTGGGTGTAGAGACATTGTTGTTGTCCTCTTATTGGGCCGTTGTCATGGGGTCTGGAGAAGCCTTCGGTCTTGGCGTGCTTGGCTCTTCCATCCTTTCCTGAGCAACAATGTACGAAATGGTACGTTCAGTCAAGCTATGGCATACTAGACAAAAGACGACCACGACAATAAAAGGCACGCTCTATGACAGCCCCTTCGACCAAGGCCAACCCCCCTGCCGCGCGGCGACGGCGTAAAAATGATCCCGAATCCGTGCGCGCCGATATTCTTGCGGTGGCTACCCGCGAATTCTCAGAAAAAGGCCTCTCTGGGGCCCGGATCGATGAGATCGCCGAGAAAACACGCGCCTCTAAGCGCATGATTTACTACTACTTTAATGATAAAGAGACGCTCTACCTACACACCTTGGAAGCCGCCTACCAGAAAGTGCGCCTGCAGGAGGCCGAGCTGGATCTTGACCACCTGGCCCCGCTCGAGGCGCTTAGCCGACTGGTGCGTTTTACCTTCTGCCACCACGCCAAAAACCCTGACTTTATTCGCCTGGTAATGATCGAAAATATTCATCATGGCCGCTTTTTAGCGCAGTCAGAGTTGATTCAATCACTCAATGCCGGGGTGATTGATGTACTCACCAACGTCTATATCCGCGGTGTAGAAGAGGGTTGTTTTCGTGAAGGCTTGGATCCTCGGGAACTGCACTGGCTGATTAGCGCGCTGTCGTTTTTCAATGTCTCAAACCAGCACACCTTTTCGCGGATTTTTGATTGGCACCAAGCCGCGCCAGAGAATCAGCAAAAATTAGAAGATCATGTTACCGATATGGTGCTGCGTTACGTGCGTCCTGAATAAGCAACGCCTCAATTGTAGTCACGAGTCAGCACATGTTGATCCGCAAGCTTGCCTTCCGAAGCAGGGCGACGCTTGTGAGTTCACGCCTACCTAGTTAACGTACAGTTCGAATAGCGAACATATGTACAATTTTGTCTTGAGCCATGCTTTTTGAGCTATTTTTAGGCTCAGGACAGCGTTAATAGGAAGCCTATCGCCATGCCCTCTGCATTTTTAAAACACCCTTTCATGAGCCAGCGAGCCGTTGCTGAGTGTGAAGATGACGCCATGGTGCGTGCCATGCTGGCCTTTGAGTTGGCTCTGGCCGAGGTTCAGGAAGCCAGCGGCGCCGTGCCTGGTGGCGTTAGCCAGCAAATGCGTGGGCAGCTTGAGAGCGCCAACGTTAATGTTGCTGAGATCTCCGAGGGTATCGCCAGCGGCGGCAATGTGGCGATTCCCTTCGTTAAACAGAGCCGTGCGCTGCTTGCCGATGAGATCAAGCGCTACTGGCATCAAGGCGCGACCAGCCAGGACGTGGTCGACTCTGCGCTGATGCTGCTGCTCAAGCCACGCTTAGCCGCACTAGACGATCTGCTATTGCGCTGCCGCTCGGCCGCGACGGCGCTGATGGATACTCATATCGACACGCCCATGGTGGGGCGCACCTTAATGCAGCAGGCGCTGCCGATCACCTTTGGGGTGAAGGTGGCTCACTGGGCAATTGGCCTGGAGCAAGCGCGCCGACGTTTATGCGCTGTTGAGCTTCCCGTGCAGTTTGGCGGTGCGGTGGGCGTGCACTCGGGTTGGGATAACCTCGGGCTTGAGTGGATGGACGCGCTAGCCGAGCGTTTAGGCTTGTCGGTGCCGGTGCTGCCCTGGCATACCGACCGCTACCCGATTCATGCCCTCGGCACGGCGTTAGATGCTGTTGCCGGAGCCGCTGAAAAAATCGCCCTGGATGTGTCGCTGCTCACTCAAACCGAGGTCGGCGAAGTCGCGGAACCTTCGGCACCAGGGATGGGGGAGTCGTCATCCATGCCCCATAAGCGTAACCCTGTACGCAGCGCGCTGATTCGCGGTGCAGCACGACAAGTGCATGGTCACACAAGCGTGTTGATCAACGCTGCCGCCCAACCCCTTGAACGTGGATTGGGCGAGTGGCATGCAGAGTGGGCACCGCTCATGGAAGGCGTTTTGTTGGTTGAAGGCGCGTTGGAGCAAGTGGCCGTGTTGCTGGAAGGACTCGAAGTCTACCCCGACAACATGTGGCGCAACCTGGCAGCCACCGGCGGCGGCATCATGGCCGAGCCAGTCGCACGTTTGCTGGCGCCTACGCTAGGCGTGGAGAAAGCTAAAGCGGTTAGCGCTGAAGCGGCAGAAACCTCACGCCGGGAAGCACGCCCCTATTCAGAGGTGCTTGCCGAACATTCTGATGTGAAAGGGACCGTAGACCCCGATGCGCTGCGTAATGCCTGCGACCCTGCTTTATACCTTGGTAGCAGCGCAGCCCAGGTCATGCGCGCCAGAAAATGGCTAGAAGCCCAATAAGCGTATTTAAAAACAAAGTGTTAAGTGCGGTTGTGAAATGGGTGATGGATTCGGTAGGTCGTTAGGCAGGCGCCGTTGGGTTTGACCCAATTAATGTTCAGCAGTAGATTGTTCGTATAGAGGATCTATGTTCGCTTAACGAACAACCTCCTGCAGTTCACTAACAAATACGCCAACGACTCGCTAAGAGAGGCACCCATCATGGCCGAGTTTCTCAGCTTGCATGACGCGGTAGCGCGCTACGTCCAAGACGGCGCCACCGTGGCCATGGAAGGTTTTACCCACCTGATTCCGTTTGCCGCCGGTCACGAAGTGATCCGCCAGAAGAAGCGTGACCTGACGCTGATCCGCATGACCCCGGATATCATCTACGATCAGATGATTGGCGCGGGCTGCGCTAAAAAGGTGATCTTCTCCTGGGGCGGTAATCCCGGCGTGGGCTCGCTGCACCGCCTGCGCGATGCGGTTGAGAAAGGCTGGCCGCGTAAGATCGAGATTCTGGAGCATAGCCACGCGGCCATGGCCTGCGCCTTTGAAGCGGGCGCCGCCGGGCTGCCGCTGGCGGTTTTTCGCGGCTATATCGGCAGCGAGCTGCCCAGCGTCAACGATCAAATCAAATTCATCGAGTGCCCGTTTACCGGCGAACGCCTAGCCGCCGTGCCGTCGGTGCGCCCGGATGTCTCGATTATCCACGCCCAGCGGGCGGATCGTCAGGGTAATGTGCTGGTAGAGGGTATCGTGGGTGTGCAGAAAGAGGCGGTACTAGCGGCCAAGCACAGTATCGTCACGGTAGAGGAGATCGTCGATGACCTCAACGCCCATCCTAACGCCTGCGTGATTCCCAGCTGGGCCATCAGCGCCATTGCGGTGGCCGAGAAAGGCGCACTGCCCTCCTATACCCACGGCTATTACGGCCGCAGCAACCGCTTCTATAAAGAGTGGGATGCCATCGCTCGCGATCGCGACACCTTTACCCAGTGGCTCGACGACAACGTCTTTAACGCTGTTAAAAATCATGCAGAGGAGAACAGCTAATGAGTCTCGAATATACCTCTTCTGAAATGATGTCGGTGACCGCCGCACGGGCGCTGGAAAATGGCATGACCTGCTTTGTGGGTATCGGACTGCCCTCGGAAGCCGCCAACCTGGCACGGCTGACCCACGCCCCTGATGTGGTGCTGATTTATGAGTCCGGCACGCTGCAAACCAAGCCCGATATTCTGCCGCTCTCCATCGGTGACGGTGAGCTGTGCGAATCAGCGCTGACCACCGTAGCGGTGCCGGAGATGTTTCGCTACTGGCTGCAGGGCGGCAAAGTCGACGTGGGCTTTTTAGGCACCGCGCAAATCGACCGCTTTGCTAACCTTAACACCACGCTGATCGGCGATTACAAAGCGCCCAAGGTTCGCCTGCCAGGCGGCGGCGGTGCGCCGGAAATTGCCACCAACGCCGGTGAAGTGTTTATCACCCTGAAACACTCCAAGCGTGCCTTTGTGAAAGATGTCGATTTCGTCACCACACTAGGCTTTGGCCGCGACGGCAAAGGGCGCGATAACGTACCTAATATCGGCAAAGGCCCCACCCGGGTAATCACCGACCTGTGCGTGATGAAGCCCGACCCGGAAAGCAAAGAGCTGGTAGTGGTGTCACTGCATCCAGGTGTCAGCCGCGAAGACGTGATTGAGGCGACCGGCTGGGAGATTCGCTTTGCCGAACAGCTTGAGAGCACACCAGAGCCCAGCGAAAACGAGCTGACGATTTTACGTGAGCTCAAAGCGCGCACTGAGCGGGCCCACGCGGACGCATAAAGGAGCTATTTATGAGCGATGTTGTTATGCAAGACGTCTTTCTATGTCATCCCCGCCGCACCGCCGTGGGACGCTTTGGTGGAACCCTGGCCAGCGTGCGCCCGGATGATTTTGCTGCAACGATTTTTAAAGCCGTACTGGCAGAAGCGCCGGATCTCGACCCTGCTGCCATTGAAGAAGTCTTTATGGGCTGCGCCAACCAGGCCGGCGAAGATAACCGCAACGTAGCGCGGATGTCGTCGCTCCTGGCGGGTATTCCTACCTCAGTGCCCGGCACGACCATGAATCGCCTCTGCGGCTCGGGTATGGACGCGGTGGGCACGGCGTTTCGCGCCATTAAAGCGGGTGAGATGGAGCTGGCGCTGGCCGGCGGCGTGGAGTCCATGTCTCGCGCGCCCTACGTGATGGGCAAGGCCGATAGCGCTTTCGCCCGCAATCAAAAACTCGAAGACACCACCATTGGCTGGCGCTTGATCAACCCACTGATGAAGAAAGCCTACGGCATTGATTCCATGCCGGAGACCGCAGAGAACGTCGCCGAGCAGTTCAATATCTCCCGGGAAGACCAGGATGCCTTTGCCCTGCGCTCCCAGCAGAAGGCCGCTGCCGCTCAAAAAGCCGGGCGCTTTGCCCAGGAGATCACCGCCATCGAGATCCCGCGCCGCAAGCAGGAGCCGCTGATCTTTGACCAGGATGAGCATCTGCGGGAAACCACGTTGGAAAAACTGGCAGGTTTGCCCACGCCTTTCCGTGAAGGCGGCAGCGTTACCGCGGGCAACGCTTCTGGCGTCAACGACGGTGCGGCGGCGATGCTGGTGGCCAGCGAAGCGGCGGTCAAACAGCATGGTCTTAAGCCGATGGCGAAAATCATCGGCATGGCCACAGCAGGCGTAGAGCCGCGCATTATGGGCTATGGCCCGGTACCGGCAGTGCAGAAACTGCTCAAGCGCACGGGTATTTCGATGGATGAGATCGATGTGTTTGAGTTTAACGAAGCGTTCGCCGCCCAGGCCTTGGCGTGTATGCGCGACCTCGGTCTTAAAGACGACGACCCTCGCGTCAACCCGAACGGTGGCGCGATTGCGCTGGGGCACCCGTTGGGTATGTCCGGAGCCCGCCTGTTGTTGACCGCCGCCCATGAGCTGCAAAACAGCGGCAAGCGCTATGCGCTGTGCACCATGTGCGTTGGGGTGGGTCAGGGTATCGCTACGTTGATTGAACGCGTTTAACGGAGACCGTCATGGCATTTCATAGCATCAATGGCCGCAGCGTGGCCTACCGGCTGCTCGGCGCTGAAAGCAATCCTCTGGTGGTGCTGGCGCACCCCCTGGGCATGAGCCAAGCGGTATGGGATGACGTGATTCCCGCGCTGCTGCCCCGCTACCGGGTGCTGACCTGGGATCTACCCGGCCACGGTGCTAGTCAGGCAGTCAGCGGTACGCAAATTACGCCCGCTGATCTAGCCGCCGAGGCCTTGGCGTTGGCAGAACTGGCGGGCGCTGAGCGCTTTCACTTTGCCGGGACGTCCATTGGCGGTGTCGTCGGCCAACAGTTGATTGCAGAGCATAGCGACCGCCTGCTCTCCGCTACGCTGACCAATACCGGCGCGGTGATCGGCAATCCGGATCTCTGGAACACCCGCGCAGGGAGGGTACGTCAGGAAGGCTTGGCGGCGATGTCTGAAGAGATCGTGCCGCGCTGGTTTGCCCCGGCGGCGTTTGAGGCAAGCCCGGAGCTGAAAGCAGGCTGGTGCACCCAGATGGGCCGTGGCGACGATGAGTCCTACGCTCAGCTGTGTGAAATGCTCGGTCGGGATATCTTTACCGGCAAACTTACCAGTAAGAGTACGACGGTACAGCTATTTGGTGGCAGTGAAGATATGGCCACGCCGCCCTCGACGCTGGAAGCCCTGGCAGCGGAGTTCGATGATGCACCGCTGGAGATTTTTGACGGCGTCGGCCATGTGCCTGCGGTAGAAGCCTCGGCGCTGTTCGCGCAAAAGCTCCTCGCCGTGCTGGCAACGGATCTAGGTGACGTAGCCAACCATGGCGTGGCGTACGCCACCGGCCTGGAAACCCGCAAGCAGGTATTGGGAGACGAACATGTGGCGCGCTCGACCGCCAACGCCAACAGCCTGGATGCCCCCTTCCAGCAAATGATTACCCGCCTGGCCTGGGGCGAGCTGTGGAGCAACGACGACCTAACCCGCCGCGAGCGCAGCATGATCACCACCGGCATTCTCGCCGCGCTAGGGCGCGAAGAGCTCACGCTGCACTTGAAAACCGCCAAGCGTATTGGCCTAACGGAGGCCGAGCTGCGCCAAGTATTGATGCACGTGGCGATTTACGGCGGCGTTCCAGCGGCGAACCACGCCTTTGCTCTTGCCAAAGAGCTGGGCTGGGGTGAATAGCGAATCAAAATAATTGATGAGAGGTAAAGGGCGATGACCCACGACAATAAACGCTTTGTGGCCCGTGACCGCAACTGGCATCCGCCTGCCTACGCGCCGGGTTATAAAACCTCGGTGGCGCGCTCGCCCCAGCAGGCGCTAGTGAGCATGCAGCAGCCAACCGCATCCGAGCTGACCGGCCCCGATTTTAGCCACCTGCGCATGGGGCCCCACGATAACGATCTACTGCTTAACTTCCGTCAGGATCCAGGCCAGGGCGGTCTCCCCCAGGGCGAGCGGATTATGATGTTTGGCCGAGTGGTGGATCAGTTTGGTAAACCGATACCGCATACCTTGGTGGAAATGTGGCAGGCCAATGCAGGCGGGCGCTACCGCCACAAAAACGATAAGTATCTAGCGCCGTTAGATCCTAACTTCGGCGGTGTAGGTCGCTGCTTGACCGATGAGCAGGGTATATACCGTTTTCGTACCATCAAACCAGGCCCCTACCCGTGGCCCAACGATATGAACAGCTGGCGCCCAGCGCATATTCACGTATCGGTGACCGGCCCTTCGATCTCTACCCGGCTGATTACTCAGATGTATTTTGAGGGTGACCCACTGATTCCCCTGTGCCCCATCGTGCATACGCTGAAAGACCCTCTCGCGGTTGAGACGATGGTTGGACGGCTCGATATGGCCCACAGCAAACCGATGGACTGCTTGGCCTATCGCTTTGATGTAGTAGTGCGCGGCGAGCTGCAGACCTTCTTCGAAAACCAATAGCTGAGAATCAATAAGGGGATACCTCATGAAGCAGCCTAATAGCCAGCCGACCAGCGACCTGATGCTGTGGGAAACCGCCTCGCAAACTGCTGGCCCCTACGTGCATATTGGTCTTGCTCTCGCTGCGGCGGGCAACCCCGTACGGGATGAAGAGGTCTGGAGCGAGATGGCTAAGCCTGACGCCGAGGGTGAGCATATCGAAGTGGTCGGAATTGTCATCGACGGCAACGGCGATCTGGTGCGCGATGCCTTTATTGAGGCGTGGCAGGCCGATGCTAACGGTGACTACCAAGCCGATTACGACCTTAGCAAACCGTTCAATAGCTTTGGCCGCACCGCGACGACGTTTGATCACGGCAGCGAGTGGTCGTTGACCACCATTAAGCCCGGCGCGGTGAAGCACCCCAGCGGCCAGCCAATGGCGCCGCACATTAACCTCACGCTGTTTGCCCGCGGGGTGAATATTCACCTGCAAACACGGCTCTACTTCGATGATGAAGCTGAAGCGAACGCCCAGTGCCCGGTGCTCACGCGTATCGAATCACCGGCACGCCGCCAGACCCTGATCGCCAAGCGCGAAGAGGTGGAGGGTAAGGTGCTTTATCGCTTCGATATCCGCCTGCAGGGCGAAGGCGAGACGGTGTTTTTTGATTTTTGATCTGAGCATGCAGGGTTTTTAATACAGCTATAAAGGCAGCCAACTGGCTGCCTTTATAGTATGTCGATAGCGATGGCTACTTCTATTTCTTAACCTAAGCCGGGCAGCTTTGCTGTAAATCCATCGCAGCTTCGTAGATTTCATTGGCGGAGCCACCAACCTCCTCCAAGTAATCATCTATGGTTTGCTGCAGCACAGGGCCCCATTCGGGATCTTCCAGGGCGTCTTCGATGACGACGAACTCATGTCCGGCTTCGACGGCTTCTTCACGGCCTTGTCGTATCATCTCGTCGTAAACTTCCGCCGCGCGAAGCGACCACTCTAAGCCGCTGTGGTCATCAATCACCTGCTGTAAATCGGCCGGCAGGCTGTCGTAGCTGCGCTGGCTCATGGTGGCGAACAGCGAAAGGTCATAGAGGGGGACTTCAGTATGGTACTGCGCCAGTTCGTTCAGCCGGAAGGTCTTCATGCCTTCCCAGTTGAAACTGAGGCCGTCGACGACACCACGCTGCATGGAGGTAAACACATCCGGCGCTGGCATACCCACCGCCTGGGCGCCTAGGCGTTCGAACATGTCACCCACCACTGGCGTTGGGCGGCGTAGGCGAAGCCCCTCAAGGTCAGCCGGTGTTTCAATAAGCTGATCTTTTGTATGCAGATAACCGGGGCCGGTAGTAAACAAGAACAGAGGGCGCGTGTCGGCGTATTCCTGTTCAAAGTATCCCTGATCGTAAAGCGACTGGAGTATGCAGGCTCCTTGGCGGGCGCTCGATGAGACCCCCGGTAGCTCGACGACTTGCGTGAGTGGGAAGCGGCCCGCCGTATAACCTTGGGCAGAGGCGCCAATATCGGCGATACCGCTGACAGCGCTTTCGTAGGTTTGAGCCGATTTCGCTAGTGTCTGGCTGGGGAAAACTTCTACTGTCAGCTGCCCATCTGACGCCTCTTCGACGCTTTCAGCCCAGGCTTGAAACAGCTCACGGTCTATCATTGAGCCACCCGGCCAAACGTGCGCCACTCGAAGTGTGGTACTGGCTTCTACGGCAGGGGCCGCGAATGAAACGGCGAGCACGCCAAACAGGGTTGCCTTGGCTAGGTGGGTGGGGATTTTATTCATTGTCGTTATCCTGATATCTAGTCAACGGGGTACGTTTTTGTGATTGTTCTGGTGATTGCTCTTGTAACTGTTTTTATGATTGCTTAAAGATCCAACACAAGGGTTTTGCTCTTAGCTCTGGAGCAGCAGGGCGTGAACTGGTCGTTGGCCGCGTGCTCATCGTCATCCAGGTATAGATCTCGGTGGTCGGGCTCCCCTTCAAGCACACGGGTTAGGCAGGTGCCGCAGACCCCCTGCTCGCAGGACACCATAATGTCGATGCCATTTTCAGCCAGCACTTGGTAAACCGTTTTGTCGGCGGGCACGGTAAAGGCAGCGCCGCTGCTGGCGATACGCACCTCGAAACTGCCGTCGTCTTCGCTGGTTGTTTCCGCGCCTGCAAAGTACTCGGTGTGCAGTTGATCGGCTGGCCAGCCACACTGTTTGCCTGTGGATATGACGGCGTTAATAAATCCGCTGGGGCCGCAGACGTAGACCTGTGCATCCGCCTCCGGCTCACTAAGCAGTTTTTCCAGGTCGAGGGTTGGGGACGCGTCGTCATCGTCCAGGTAGAAGTATGCTCTATCGGCGAGACTTGATGTGTTGATACGTTCACGAAAGGCCATGCGCTCGGCGGAACGCGCGCAGTAGTGCAGCTCGAAATCCGCATCGGTGCGCGCTAATCGCTCCGCCATACACAGCAGCGGGGTGATGCCGATCCCGCCCGCCAGCAGGTAAGTGCGCTTTGCGGGTTTAAGCGGGAAGTGATTTTTAGGGGCGCTAATGAGTAAGAGATCACCCTCTTGAACCTCATCGTGCATGGCGATGGAGCCTCCTCTGGAGGCCTCATCACGCAATACGCCGATCAAGTAGCGATCCCGCTCCTCTGAGTGGTTGCACAGCGAGTATTGCCGGATTACCCCTTCTTTCACCTGGACATCAATATGGGCGCCGGCGCTAAAGGGGGGCAGCGGTCGACCATGCGGGTCGGCAAGCTCAAAGGTGGCAATGCCCAGCGCCTCCTCATGGCGAGCTTTTACCTCGACAATAAGCGATAGAGAGGGGTGGCTCATGCCGTTGCCTCCTGGGGTTGCTCGGCCTGCTCCTCTTTTAAGATGCGGTCAATGATACGGCGTGCCTGTACGCCGCCGCCGTCGATATTGAGTTTCAGCAGTTGGCGGTCGGGATAGCGAAGTAGGTTACGCTGCTGTGCCTCGAGCATCTCAAGATCCTCTTCGAAGATCTTGCCCTGGCCCTCGCGGATCTTGTCGGTGAGCGCCTGATCTTCCGGCTTGAAGTTGCGGGCCATTCCCCAGAAGTACCAGATAGAGGTGTCTGATTCTGGGGTGATAAAGTCGACTACGATACTTGAGGCTTTTACATTGGCCGGTGCGTTGGCCCCGCCATTGCCCGCGTGGGCCACGCCGACTTCGATTAACACATGGCTGGGCGGGGTAAAGCGGCAGATCTGCCAGCGGTCTACAGGGACGTCGTCAGCCAGCCCGTTCCCCCTGAGGGCAGCCTGCCAGAAGGGCGGCGCGGGTATGTTTTCCATTTCACGGCTGGTGACCACCTCATCGCCGTTAATCGTTGTTTCAGGTGCGGATTCTTCGATCTCAGGTTGGCCAATACTGGAGGCGTGCACATAGGTCTCATGGGTAAGATCCATGAGGTTGTCGATCATCAGGCGATATTCACACTGAATATGGTAGAGGCCGCCGCCATAAGCCCAGTCGGGGTTGTTGGCCCAGTGCAGCTCGGGGATCAGATCGGCGTCAGCTTTATCGGGGTCGCCGGGCCAGATCCAGATAAAGCCGTGGCGTTCTTCAACGGGATAGGCACGATTGCTTGGGAAGCCGCGAACCCGCTGGCCGGGCATACTGTCGCATTTGCCGCTGCAGTTCATTTCAAGGCCATGGTAGCCGCAAACCAGCCTGCCATCACGTACAAAGCCCAGGGAGAGCGGGGCGCCACGGTGAGGGCAGAAATCCTCCACGGCGGCGACGCGACCTGCATCGCCGCGGAAGAAAACTAGTTGCTTGTTGCAAATAGTTCGTCCGAGCGGCTTTCCGGTAAGCTCTTCAGGGGTGCAGGCGACGTACCAAGTGTTCATTGGAAAGGGGGCTTGTTGAGTCACGGTTAACTCCTTTTTGGTTTAGTGTTGTAATTATGATTATTGGATCCAAAGTAAAGGCTAGGAAGGTTTTTGCAGTCAACCTATACTTTCGTAGAGCTCGCCAATGAATAGCAACACAGTGTTGATATGAGAGGAAAAATAAATGAGCAACAACGATAAAAGTGTCGTCAGTCGGCTGCGAAAATTGATCAGTGAGGGTGCATACGCTCCAGGGGAGCGCCTTGGTGAAGTCGCGGTTGCGGAGCAATTGGGTGTTTCGAGAACGCCGGTAAGGCTGGCTTTTCGCACTCTGGAGCAGGAAGGGTTGCTGCAGCAGGCGGGCAAACGCGGGTTTATGGTGCGTGAATTTACCCAAGCAGATGTGCACTGCGCGGTTGAGGTTCGTGGGGTGCTGGAGGGGCTGGCCGCTCGGCATCTGGCGGAGCAAGGGCTGCCGTCTAGTGTCGATAAGGAATTGAAGTTTTGGATCCAAAAAGGAAAAAAGCTAATCGCCAAAGGATACCTTGTAGAGTCCGATATCAATCAATGGAGTGAGCTTAATGCACATTTTCACGGCATTATCATTGACTCTATCGGCAGCGGTGTCGTAGCAGATGCCATTGCAAGAAATAATCACCTTCCCTTTGCTGCCGCCGACTCAATCATTATTGATGGCGATGACTTGGGGCGTGAATTTAAAAAATTGCAGTTAGCTCAGTTTCATCATGAGCTTATATTTCAGTCACTTAAGAGAGGAGAGGGGGCCAGGGCCGAAATGCTGATGCGCGAGCATGCGCTGATCGGGCTGCGGTACCCTGAATTACTGGCCGATTCTGAATAAAAATATCTGATAATTTAGTTATAGAGTGTAATTAAACCAAAGTATTAATTAGATAAAATCATTTTTATTCAAAGGCTTAGTAAATACAAAAGGTGTATGGCCTCCATTGTAATTGACAGATGGAGGTTTTTTTTGCAGCTTTGGTACGTAATGCGGATCAGAGTTCGCATTGAGAACAACTACAACTAGCCACTACGACCAAAAGCAGAGACAAACAATGAAAATTAACCACTTTGTTGCATGCGCCCTTCTCGCTCCCTGTGCGCTTGCTGCCCAGGCCCATGCGTTTGATGTTGTAGAAGCCGGACAACCTGTCGTTACCGGTGAGCCAAGCCGTGTAGGTCCGCCCTGGAATCATCGATCAACGATTAATATTCCAGGCACCAAAACAGATATTGCCTTTGGGGGGTACGTTAAGCTCGATGCGTTTTACGACTTCGACTACGACCTGGGAACATCAACTAATCCTTACGCCGTTATGAACCCAGGTAATAGAACCGATGGTCGAACCAGCTTTACGGCCTATGAGTCCCGCCTGAATTTCCGCACCCACACCGCAACTGACTATGGGCGTTTAACCACTTACTTCGAAGGGCATTTTGTTCCTGATGGTAAGTTCGGGCTACGCCATGCGTATGGCGAACTGAACGGTTTTCTCGCCGGGCAAACGTGGTCAAATTTTATGAGCTTCGTGGGCGGGACACGCACCCTGGCACTAGGAGACCCTAAGGGCTACGCCTTCGAGCGGCAGGCTCAGTTGCGCTATACGCAGCCTGTTGGGGAAGGGAGTTTCTCGGTTGCATTGGAAAACCCCACTACGGTTATTGCCCGCAATGATGCTTCAGTGGCCGATGGGGAGAGTCAGCTGCCAGATTTGACGCTGCGCTACGAATATAAGCGTTTATTTGCGCTATCGGGGATAGCGCGTCAACTTTCGACCAATAACATCACCAATACCATTGATGACGAAGTCACTGGCTATGGGGTGCAGGCGCAGTTTAATTTGCCATTTAATGCGTCAACCAGCTTGCGAGGCAGTGCCACCTACGGTGAAGGTATCGGTAACTATATGGGTAACCCTGGCAACGTAGGTCACCGTAACGCACCTGACGTCTATGTGAAGGGTAACAATCTTGAGACTATTGAAACCCAGGCATTTGGTCTGTCACTTAATCACTACTGGACGGATAGCTGGTTCAGTTCTGTGGGCGTTTCGCGTCTTGAGCAAGACCTACCCGCAGGCTATGGCGATCATTTCGAAACGCTCGACTATGGGTTTGCCAATGTGATTTGGGATGTTACCGAGCGCATGACGGTAGGTCTTGAGTACCAGCATGCGGATATCGAACAGGTGAATGGGGTCTCCAATGATGCGAGTCGCCTTCAGGCGAGTGCCACCTTCCAGTTCTAGCGATCTACGCTTTGCAGTGATGTGAATGTGTAAGTGATTAACCGCTGTTTCGATTACGTTTTAGGCTGGCGCTTTGCCAGCCTTTTTTGGGTCACGGATGGAAGAGAGTGCTTTCTAAAGCTGACACAAAAGGGCGTAGATTAAAGACGTGAACGAGCGGTTTATTCGGCTGAGTGCTCAAGCAGAATGGCCATGCCTTGACCTCCGCCAATGCAAGCTGCTGCTATGCCATAGCGCAAGCCATCTCGCTTGAGTTGTCGGGCCAAGGACATTGCTAGCCGCAAGCCCGTTGCGGCCAATGGGTGGCCGATGGCGATAGCTCCGCCATGAACGTTGAGCTTGGTTGGGTCGAGATCCAGCTCACGGGCGACTGCGAGCACCTGCG
The DNA here is from genome assembly GCF_054065485.1 of Vreelandella sp. 2A-K22. Lineage (NCBI taxonomy): Bacteria > Pseudomonadati > Pseudomonadota > Gammaproteobacteria > Oceanospirillales > Halomonadaceae > Vreelandella > Vreelandella sp. 2A-K22. The sequence goes on from NZ_JBSUGC010000001.1 coordinate 213,850, forward strand.
CACCCTGAGCCTCGTTGATTTCTAAACGGTCGATGTCATTGAGAGTGAGGCCGCTACGTTCCAGCAGCAGCCGAATAGCGGGTGCTGGCCCAATACCCATGATCTCGGGGGCTACGCCAACCACGGCCGTGGCGCATAGGCGTGCGAGAGATGACCTGGCCGCGTGAGTCCCTGCCATCACCAGCGCCGCTGCTGCGCCGTCGACCACGGCGGCGCTGTTACCAGCCGTTTGTACGCCGTCGTCGTATACCGGCGGCAATTGGTTCAATATGTTCCGAGGCGAAGGCCGAATATGCGTATCCTGGTCTACGCGGGGAATTTTACGAGGTAGACGAATGCCCCTATCACTATAACCGGGGAGGGAGAAGGTTTCGTTTCCAACCGCAATAATATCCGCGGAGAGAATCCCTTGCGCTTGGGCTTCGACCGCTCGGGAGAAGCTGCGCTCGGCATAGGCGTCTATCTGCTCACGAGTGATGGCATAGCGCTGCGCCAGTGTGTCGGCGGTCTGAATCATCGATACATTGGGTGCCGGATCCATTAGCGCTTCCCACAGGAAGTCTTTGAAGGCCACCTGCGCACCCAGTTTGAAGCCACCTCGGTGCGTGTAGGCTGCAATCGGATTGCGGGTCATGGATTCTGTGCCGACGCACAGCACACACTTGGCCTGCCCGAGTGCAATCTGTTCTGCAGCTTGTTTCAACAGCTCAAAACCGGTGCCGCAAACACGCTGTGTGTGTAGCGCAGGCACCTCCTGAGGGACGCCTGCATACAATCCAATATGGCGGGGGAGTAAATAGGCGTCGAAACTTGCCTGTGCCACTGACCCGGCGATCACCGAGTCAATGCATGTCGGTGGCGTACCGCTCACGTCTAGTACTGCCTTGGCGACCTTGATGCCCAGGTCAGTGGGTGAGATCGCCCCCAGGACACCGTTCAGGTCGGTGAACGGTGTGCGTAAAGCGGCAACTAAGTGGGTGTCCTCAAATGCCGTGTAGTGCCCGCGTGTCATCATGATGCTCCCAAAATAGCGTAGCGGGCGGCATATGGCCGTCCATGCTCTCCAGTGGTGGCGTCTGACGTTCTGATGTTAACAGTGCCGGTGTTAAGACGCTGGGCTGGTGGGTAGGATAATGCGTGGATCGTGGGGTGGCTCAGCATAGAGACAAGCCACGAGATCCGAGTAGCGCTCGCGCACGAGTCGTTGATTCACCGAGCCCTTGTCGGTCAGTTCGCCACGGTCAACGGAAAGCGGTTGGTCGAGTAGCAATAGGCGCTCTAAACGCATGGAGCTTGACTGGCCGCGGCAGTGGGTAGCCAGGCGCTGCGCGAACCACTGGTGCAGGCTGGCGTTGGTGGCCAGAGCATCAAGGGAGATATCCGCTGAGCCAAGCTGCTGCTCACAGGCGGGAAGGTTCAACACGACGATTCCCGTCAGGTAGTCACGCCCTTCGCCGATCACCACTATGTCCTGTACCACCGGGGCAAAGTGTTCGACAAGGTGTAGGCGCAGGGTGCCCACATTGACCCAGGTGCCGGTCACCAGTTTGAAATTCTCGCTTAGTCGGCCATCAAAGATTAGCCCCCGTTCGGGGTGGTCGGGGTCAAGAAGGCGCATGGCATCCCCGGTACAGTAGTAGCCTTCGTGATCAAACGCCTCGCTGGTTCGCTGTGTATCGCGCCAGTAGCCCGGCGTGATGTTAAGGCCCTTGAGGCGCGCCTCCCACTTATCATCCGTCGCTACCAGTTTCAGCGCCATGCCAGGTACAGGCTGCCCGATTAGTCCCGGTGTATCGCTGGGCTCTTCGGTGCAAAATGCCAGGCATGCTTCGGTGGAGCCCAGGCCCGTTAACATGGGGACGGGGGTGCCGCGAGTCTGTTCGCCTAACGCTTCCAGAGCAGCGCGCACATGGGCGGGTAGCACGGCACCGCCGAAGTGCAGCATTTCCAGGTCGCGGAAAAAAGCCTCACGCAGGGTGTCATCATTACGCAAATGCTCGACCAGCGCTTCAAACCCCTTGGGAACATTGCAGTAAAACGTCGGCGACACTTCGCGCAGGTTCTCGATGGTTCGCTGAACCCCCTGGGCGGTGGGGTTACCGTCATCAATGTATAACGAGCCTCCGTTATGAATCGCCATCCCCAGAATCGTATTGCCGCCGAAGGTGTGATGCCAGGGTAGCCAATCGACTAGCACGGGTTTGCGCTGCTCCAAAAAGCCCAGTCGTTTCGCCAGCATGGCTTGGTTGCTGCATAGCATGCGATGGGTGTTAATCACCGCCTTCGGCATGCCCGTCGACCCTGAGGTAAAGAGTAGTTTGGCGATACTGTCAGGCGTTACACGGGCGTAGGCATCGTCAACCTCAGCGCTTGCCGGCGTCGCTGCCAGTGAGTCAAACGCCAGGGCTCGCTGAGCAGGTACCTTGGCCACACAGGTGACGTTATTATCGCAAATGGCCGCCAGCGCCCGACTAAAGCGCACCTCCTCATCGACAAATAGTATCCCTGGGGTCACCAGTTCCACCACATGTCGCAGTTTAACGAAGTCCTCGGATAACAGCGCGTAAGAGGGTGACACCGGCACGTAGGGAATGCCCACATGCATGGCGGCACAGGCAAGCAGTGCGTGATCGATGCTGTTTCCCGACAGCACCATCAGCGGCCGCTCCGTCGACAGGCCATGATTAATCAGTGCTTGTGCCAGGCGGTTCACTTGTGGCATTGCTTCTCCGAAGGTTAGCGTTCGCCACCTGTGTCGGCCCTCTTCTCGCTCAGCTAAAAAGGGGCTCAGTGGTGTTTCGCTTGCCCAATGGGTTAGGCGCTGGGTCATGCTGCTGGGATAACTGGGAACATCGCCCCCGTGTAGCCGGTACTCATGGAAGGTGGTGTTAGTAAGCGGAGGGGGGAGTGACATGAATAGCTCCATAGTGAAAAATCTTGGATTTGTTGTGTGCTGTCATCTTGGCGAATATAGTTATAGTTGTTAACTAGATGATTAGCTAGGATGCTGATTTAAGACCATAGTTGTAATTATTTAAATGAGATAGGAATTAACGCATGGCCATATCTAAAAAGGGCACGTCTATTCAGCAAGTTGAGCCTGACGAAAAAGAGCCGACTTCTGTCGCCGGTCTGGTGCTTGAAAATCGCCTTGGTTACGCCTTGAGAAGGGCTCAGCTTGCTGTTTTTAAACATTTTAATGAGGCCATGCAGGAGCATGAGATACGGCCTGCCCAGTTCTCTTCGCTCGTGGTGATTGAAGGCTATCCAGGCATCACTCAAACCAATTTAGCCAAGGTGCTGGACATTGATCCGCCCAGAATCGTTAGCCTAATTAATAATCTAGAGGAAAGAGGGCTTGCTTTGCGGGTGCGATGTAAGCGAGATCGGCGGTCACACGGGATTTTTCTTAGCAAAAAAGGCGAAGCCTTAACCGAACAGCTAAAAGAACTGGCTGAACAGAGTGATATCAATGCAACTCAAACACTTAGTGAGATTGAACGGCGTCAGCTGCTATCTCTGTTAGTGAAAATATACGCAGCGGACACCATCGAGGAATAAAACTTTAGGCGTATTTTTGTCGGCAACGCTTGCATGCTCTCTCAAAGACAATTACTTATATTAAGTAACTAGTTTGGTTGTGACGGTCTCGCGGTGTATAGCGCAAGGTGGGTTTCAGCCATACAGCGAATTCCAAAAACAAAGAGACGAAACGATGAGCAGCTTAGCGACGGTACCGACACTCGGCACTGCATTGATGCGCCGTAGTCTTGAGACACCCTGTAGGGTTGCCGCGATAAGCGGCGGCTTGCTGGTCGCAGCACTCGCGATCATCACCGTCGTCAGCATTCTTGGCCGGTGGGTAGCCAGTGCGCCAGTATTAAGCGATATGACGATGCTGGAGTGGGTGGGCCCAATCACTGGTGATTACGAACTGGTGGAAATGGGTACTGCCATTGCCGTTTTTCTGTTTTTACCTTACTGCCATCTTCGCGGTGGGCATGTCACGGTGGATTTACTGGTCATGCATGCGCCGCCCATTGTTCAGCGGCTGCTCGCCGTTGTCGCCGAAACGCTCTTTTTGGTGGTGGCAGGGTTAATGACCTGGCGCCTCTTTCATGGCTTGCTCGATAAACGACGCTATATGGAAACCAGCATGCTGCTGGATATACCGCTCTGGTGGGGGTACGTCGGCGGCCTGGTGGGTTTCGCGCTGTTGACGCTTGTCTGCCTGTATCGCACCTGCGATGCGTTTACTTACAACCCGCAACAGCCCGATTCGACTCAAGCTCAAGTTAAAGAAAATTCCGCCCAAGGAGACCTGTGATGACACCTCTCACGTTGGGCGCTAGCGGCTTTGTGGTACTGCTGTTCATGATGGCGACGCGTATTCCTATCGGCCTGGCCATGCTGGTGGTGGGTGCCGTAGGGATGATGCTGATCACCGGCCCGATGGGCATTTTAAATGGCTTAAAAACGCTTCCTTACGAACACTTTTCCAGCCATACGCTATCCATTATTCCGCTTTTCCTGCTTATGGGGCAGTTCGCGGCGAGAGCCGGTCTTTCCCGGGCCATGTTTCAGGCGGCCAACGACTGGCTGGGGCACCGCCGCGGTGGGCTGGCGATGTCCACCATAGGCGCTTGCGGCGCTTTTGGGGCCATTTGTGGTTCTTCGCTGGCGACCGCCGCGACCATGACCCAGGTAGCGCTGCCCGAGATGGAACGCCAGGGCTACCGCGGCAGCCTGGCGACCGGTGCCTTGGCCGCTGGCGGCACCCTGGGTATTTTGATTCCCCCCTCTGTGGTGCTGGTTATCTACGCCATCCTGGCCGAACAGAACATTAACGAAATGTTTGCTGCTGCCCTGGTGCCGGGCTTGTTAGCGGTGTTCAGCTACATGTTGGCCATCTCGCTCTACGTGCGCTTTTTTCCTGACAGTGCGCCGAGCAAGGCAAAAGCCTCCCGCGGCGAGCGCTGGCGTTCGCTGCTGGAGGTATGGCCCGGCGCGGCGATCTTTATCGTGGTGATTGGGGGTATCTATACCGGCATCTTTACGCCTACCGAAGCCGCCGCCGTCGGTGCGGTCTCCACCGGTGCCCTGGCAATCACAAAAGGCGGATTGCGTTGGAACGGCCTGCGGGACTGTGTACTTGAAACCGCGGTGACCTCGGCAATGATCTTCTTCATTGTACTTGGCGCCAGTGTCTTCAATAGCTTCCTTGCCCTGACCCAGCTTCCGCAAATGACCGCCGGTTGGATAGTGGGGCTCGAGATCAGTCCCTGGTTGGTTCTGGCTGGAATTCTGTTCTGCTATTTAGTGCTTGGCTGCTTTATGGACAGCCTCTCGATGATCTTGTTAACCGTGCCTATCTTTCTGCCTATCGTCACGGGGATGGACTTCGGCATGCCCGCAACGGATGTGGCGATATGGTTCGGCATTTTAGCGCTGGTGGTCGTCGAGGTTGGCATGATCACGCCGCCGGTGGGGCTGAACATTTTCATTATCCACTCCATGGCTCCCCGCATTCCTTTAACGGAGACCTTTAAAGGCATCCTGCCTTTTTTAGCGGCCGATCTTATTCGCATTATCTTGCTGGTGCTCTTCCCCGCCATCTCGCTGGGCTTCGTCTACTTAATCAATTGATCAAGGTGGACACATGTCCCATGACGCGAGCCAGCGAAGGTTAACGCCCACCTTGATGGCGAGGAGATAGCTAATCGAAAAGTTCAGCGCTGAACAGATTGTTAAACAGTCGTTTTTGATAAGTAACGTTGTAAGTCGTTTAAGAAAACCCAAGGAGCAAGAGATGAGTAACTACCAAGATCGCTGGCAAACCGTGAAGGTGAACGTCGAAGAGGGCATTGCCTGGGTGACGTTGAATCGTCCTGAAAAGCGCAACGCCATGAGCCCGACGCTCAACCGTGAAATGATCGATGTGCTCGAAACGATCGAGCTGGACCAAGAGGCCCACGTGCTGGTGTTGACCGGCGAGGGTGAATCCTTTTCAGCCGGCATGGATCTTAAAGAGTACTTCCGCGAGATCGACGCCAGCCCCGAGATTGTTCAGGTCAAGGTGCGCCGCGACGCCTCTACCTGGCAATGGAAGCTACTGCGTCACTACGCCAAGCCCACCATCGCCATGGTCAATGGCTGGTGCTTTGGCGGGGCCTTCTCACCGCTGGTTGCCTGCGATTTGGCGATTGCCGCCGATGAGTCGGTATTTGGCCTCTCAGAAATCAACTGGGGTATTCCCCCAGGCAACCTGGTCAGCAAAGCCATGGCCGATACTGTGGGCCACCGAGAAGCGCTCTATTACATCATGACCGGGGAAACCTTTACCGGCCCCCAGGCAGCTAAAATGGGGCTGGTTAACAGAAGTGTGCCATTAACTGAATTACGCGAAGCCACCCGCGAGCTGGCCGCTACGTTGCGTGATAAGAACCCAGTTGTGATGCGTGCTGCCAAGATCGGTTTCAAAATGTGCCGCGAACTGACCTGGGAGCAGAACGAGGAGTACCTCTACGCCAAGCTCGATCAGGCGCAGCAGCTGGATCCTGAGCAGGGCCGGGCGCAGGGGCTCAAACAGTTCCTCGATGACAAGAGCATCAAACCGGGGCTGGAGAGTTACCAGCGATAAAACAATAATCGCCAACCTTTGAACGAGAGTCAGTCATGGATATTAATCTGTTAATCGGCAGTGAGCGCTGTGCCGCTCATCAAGACGCGACCTTTACTCGAGCCAACCCTCTCACCGGTGATATCGTCACCCAGGCCGCGGCGGCATCTGCTGGCGATGCGATCCGGGCGGTTGAGGCGGCTGCGAAGGCGTTTCCCGCCTGGTCAGCGACGGGACCCGGCGAAAAGCGCGCCAAACTACTCAAAGCTGCAGAGGTTATGGAAGCGCGACAGGCTGAGTTTATCGAACGCATGGTAGATGAGACCGGCGCCACGCCAGGCTGGGCAGGCTTTAACGTCATGGTCGCCGCCAGCATCCTGCGCGAGGCGGCGTCGCTGACTACGCAGGTAGGCGGTGAGGTAATACCCTCCAACGTGCCCGGAAGTTTGGCGATGGGCGTGCGGGTACCCTGCGGCGTGGTGGTGGGGATCGCCCCCTGGAACGCGCCTATTATTCTTGGTACGCGTGCCATTGCGACGCCGCTTGCGTGTGGCAACACGGTGATTCTTAAGGCTTCTGAGCAGTGCCCCGCGACGCATCACCTGATTGGTGAGGTACTGATTGAGGCGGGTCTGGGCGATGGCATCGTTAACGTGGTGACCAATGCGCCCCCGCAGGCCGCCGAGATCGTCGAGTCGCTGATTGAGCACCAAGCCGTGCGCCGTATTAATTTCACTGGCTCTACTCAGGTGGGGCGCATTATTGCCGAAAAGGCCGCGCGCCATCTTAAGCCGGTCTTGCTGGAACTTGGTGGAAAGGCGCCGTTCGTGGTGCTTGAAGATGCCGACCTGGATGCTGCCGTTGAGGCCGCCGCCTTTGGCGCCTTCTTCAACCAGGGGCAGATCTGTATGTCCACTGAGCGGCTGATTGTGGTGGATGCGGTCGCTGATGCCTTCGTCGAAAAACTGGCTCGCAAAGCACAAACGCTGCGCGCGGGCGATCCCCGGGGAGAAGGTAACGCGCTGGGTACGCTGATCAATCGCGAATCGGGCGAGAAGCTCAACGCCCTGCTTGACGACGCCCAGCAGCATGGCGCTCGTTTAGCCTGTGGCGGCAAGGCCGAAGGCGTCATTATGCAGCCTACCGTGGTCGATGGGGTTACCCAGGCGATGCGCCTGTATGGCGAAGAGTCGTTTGGTCCGGTGGTGGCGATGATGCGTGTTAAAGATGAAGAGGAAGCCTTGCGTGTGGCGAACGATAGTGAGTATGGCCTTTCTGCCGCCGTCTTCAGTCGCGACACCGCCCGGGCGATGCAGTTTGCGCAGCGCATTGAGTCGGGTATTTGCCATATCAATGCACCCACCGTTCACGATGAGCCGCAGATGCCCTTTGGCGGCGTTAAATCGAGCGGCTACGGACGCTTTGGCGGTAAGGCCGGGATCGAGGAGTTCACCGATCTGCGCTGGATGACCATGCAGCTTGGCCCGCGCCATTACCCTATTTAGATAAGCGCAAGAAAGATGTCTTGCTAGTAAAGCGAAGTAAATAAAGGAGTTCATTACAATGACAATAAAACCCACACTCGCCAGCCTCACGTTGTTAACCGGCATACTCCTCAGCGGTAGTGGCTATGCCCAAGACACGGTGACCCTGCGCTTGCACCACTTTGCTGCCCCTGCCACGCCAGTGCAGACCGAGTATCTGGAACCTTGGGCTAAGCGTATCGAAGAGCAGTCCGAGGGGGCTATCAAGGTGGAAATATTCCCTGCCATGCAACTGGGGGGCTCAGCACCATCGCTCTATGATCAGGCAAAGGACGGGGTGGTGGATATTGCCTGGACGTTGCTCAGCTATACGCCTAATCGCTTCCCGGAATCCGAGGCATTCGATCAACCCTTCCTGCCCACAACGGGCGAAGCCACCAGCATGGCAGCCCATGAGTTTGCGACAACGCATATGCAGGCTGCCTTTGAGGGCGTCTATCCTATCGCTGTATTTGCCCATACGCCGGGCAAAATCCATACCAGAGATGTGGCGATTGAGAGTGCTGATGAGCTGGATGGGCTGGCTATTCGTGCCCCTTCGAAAACCATGAATCGCTATCTGGGACTTCTGGGGGCTCAAGCGGTGGGTATGCCGATGCCACAAATTCCAGAAGCGATTTCGCGCGGGGTAATCGATGGCCTGACACTGCCCTTTGAAAGCGCTGCGGCTTTGGGCGTGCTGGACGTTGCCCAGAATCACACCTTTTTCGAGGGCGATCATGGTTTATATACGGCAATGATGGTGCTGGCCTTAAACCAAGCTAGTTACGATGCGCTTTCACCAGAGCTGAAGCAGGTAATCGACGATAATGCGGGGCTTCAAGAGGCGCAACGAATCGGCCAGGTCATGGATCAAGCGGAAGAGGACGCAATTGAAGCTATTGAAGCGACGGGTGAGGGTGAAATGTTCTACATCGCTCAAGACGCACTGGCACCCTGGCAAGCGGCTGCCGAGACGGCCACGGCCCAATGGATTGACGACATGGGGGGCCGAGGCTTTGATGGTCAACTGCTTTATGACGATGCGACTCGATTGGTAGAGAAGTATACCGAGCAGACAGAGTAGTCCATATCCCTACCTGCACCATCCAACGCGCTAAGGTTATGTTTACCACTAGCAAAAAACCCGCCTTCTGGCTTACAGCTAGAAGGCGGGTTTTATTATATACTTACGCCGGACTTGCCAAGGCTTTAATTTAATTTTTATTAGTACATAAAGCCTTAATTATGCAAATCAATTGACCTCCTCATTTTAAGTGCCGGTCAATGTGGCGAATAAGCCCCAGAATAGTGCGAGTAACAGGTACCGCGATGTTGTGCTCCTCTGCACGGCGTACTGCAGCGCCACAAATAGCTTCAATTTCGGTAGGCCTTTCTGCAAGTACGTCCTGGAGCATAGAAGGTTTATGGGAAGCGTGCAGTTCCAGTGCTTCGCTCACGGTTTTCTCGATACGCTCATTCTGAACAGCAAAGCCACATGCATGGGCGGTAGCACAAAGTTCACCGATAATTTGAAATGCAAGTTCTCTAGTGTCCGCATTAGCGCCCACTTGGCCAACGGTTGATCTAGTGACTGCACAAAGGCCATTTAAAGCCGCGTTAAATATCACTTTTTCCCAAATTGCCACCTCTACCTGTGGATCAATAATGGTTTTTATCCCACTGTGTGTGAAGAGCTCAGGTATATAATTAAGTATTGGTGGCGCAACCGTAGATGAGGCGGCGGCTAGCCTGACAATGCCTTCACCATGAGACTCCACATACCCTGGCCCCTTCATGTCTGCAGGATAAGTGGTAACACCAACCACAATATTTTTTTGATCTACGAACTCCATAAGAGAAAGCTTATTATCGAGACCATTTTGCAGGCTTAAGAGGACAGTATTAGAGTCTATTGCTGAACTTATCGCTGTAATTGCCGAATTTGTGTGCATTGTTTTAGTGAAAACTATAATAAGGTCATAGGTTTTACTCACTTCCCAAGGAAAAAGCACCGGGATAGGGATGTACCGCTCACCTTTATCTGTCTTGAGTTTGAGACCATTTTTGCGCAAAGCATCAACATGCTCTGCATTAACATCAATCAAAGTAACGTCCGCACCGCCTTCGGAAAGTCTCCCTCCTATTAGTCCACCCATTGCTCCTGCACCAAGGATAGCGATACTAGGTTCTTGTCTGGTTTGGTTATTCACTATTTTATCCTCTTAAAAGCTCTACACTTAGAAATTTATATTGTTTAATTTTGACTAAGTCTATTAAAGGGGTGGTCAGGCGTGTTAGGCAGTTTTGAACAGCGCTAATATTCTCTCGTATGCACGTTTATAAACTGTCATTTATACTGCATTGCTTTTAAATAAATCAAATAAATAAATTGTAGATTGGTCATAAAGCATATCTATAGCCCGTTAATGTCATCATCCATGTGCTATATAAGCTGTTCAAACAGCGGTGCCACTGACAGCTGAATTTTCGAGAGCTGGTTGGATGTGCCACACGGCTTATATCAAACTAGCTTGCGAAAAAATCACTTTTCCTCAGTGATAGCGGTAATGATGCTTTCACAAAGCCAACGTTGAGCTGGCGAACGCGAAGTGTGTGCCTGCCAGTAAAGAGTTACATCGAATGGAGGTACTTCGAATGGTAATTCAAGTGCTTTTAGTGGTGCTTCATTCACAAAGGCAGAAGCAATTTGCTGAGGTAAAATCACTACCAAATCGCTCTTTTGCAGGACTCTCGGTAAAATAGAGAAGTGGGGCACTACGAGGCTAACCTTACGCTTCAACCCCAGCCCTACCAGCACATCTTCTGCCAGACTATGCCCTGACGAAACAGCAACCACAGCATGTTTAGCATCCATAAACTGCTCCAAGCTGAGATGATCATCAATACTTGGGTGATGGCGATTCAACAGGCAAACATATCGCTCCTTGAGAATGGTTCGGCGCTCTACACCAGAGGCAGTAATAGGCCTACTACAGATGACCGCGTTAACCTTCCCTGCTGCCAGCCACTCTTCGACCTTGTCGATTTCCAAAGCAATGACTTCAAGCTCAACATTTGGTGCCTCGGCGTGTATATGGGAGAGAATGCGTGGCAATAGTGCTAGCTCGCCGAGGTCAGTAAGGGCTAGTCGAAATCGCCTATGTGAAGAGCGCGGGACAAACTCGCGATTTTCCTCCAGCGTACTGTCAATCTGGGCTAATGAGTCGCGCAGTGTTGGGTAGAGCTGTATCGCAGTGAAGGTCGGCTCCATGCCGTCTCGAGAACGCACAAAAAGACGGTCGTCAAACAAGTCGCGCAATCTCGAAAGTGCGTAACTCACTGACGGCTGAGTGACGTTCAAACGATCCGCTGCCACCGTGACGCTACGTGCATCAAAGAGAGTGACAAATACCCTGACTAGATTTAGATCAATAGCAGCCATGTAATAGATACCATTTATATTTTATAGAACATATATTTATTTGATGGATTTTGAAAGGCCAATTAGTGTGAAACAAACGTCTTCACACTAGAGCCAAATATGTCAACCGTACACTCTATTACTTACCAGCTTCTCCGCCGACAGGGACTCAACACTGTTTTCGGTAACCCTGGCTCCAATGAACTGCCGTTCCTAAAGCGCTTTCCTGAAGACTTTCGTTACATCCTTGGCCTTCATGAAGGAGTAGTTGTTGGCATGGCCGACGGCTACTCCCTGGCCAGCGGGCAGCCGGTGCTGGTCAACTTACATGCAGCCGCAGGTACCGGCAATGCGATGGGAGCACTGACCAATGCTTGGTATTCCCATTCACCGTTGGTCATTACGGCAGGCCAACAAGCGCGTTCTATGATCGGTGTTGAAGCGATGCTGGCTAATGTTGATGCATCGTCACTTCCACGCCCATTGGTTAAATGGAGTTACGAGCCTGCCTGTGCAGAGGATGTGCCGCGTACGTTGAGCCAGGCGATTCACATGGCTAATCTGCCAGCCCGTGGGCCGGTCTATGTCTCGATTCCTTATGACGACTGGGATCATGAACTTGAAGATGACGCAGCCCAAGTCGTTCAGCACGACGTTAGCCATGCCGGTTTACCGTCAGCCACCCAGCTGGAAGCCTTGGCTGAAAACCTCAAGCAAGCTCATAGCCCCGTGTTAGTACTAGGGCCTGAGGTTGATGCTGTACGTGCCAATTCACTGGCCGTGGAGCTGAGCGAGCGACTCTGTATGCCGGTATGGGTGGCGCCGTCTGCTTCACGCTGCCCGTTTCCAACACGCCATGCCTGCTTCCGCGGTGTGTTACCGGCGGCCATTTCGGGAATTTCGGATAAGCTGGATGGCCATGATTTGATACTGGTGATTGGTGCCCCGGTGTTTCGCTATCACCAATATGCGCCGGGTCGTTATTTACCCCAAGGCGCGAAATTGTTGCATTTGACCGGCGACGTGCAGGAGGCTGCCCGCGCCCCGGTGGGCAATGCTCTAGTTGGCGACATCCATGCCACTCTGGAGGCTCTGCTGCCATTATTGGCACAAAGTGACCGTGTTCTGCCCACCCCCCTTCCTTTGCCACCACCTCCGGCGGTTTCCTCTGGGCGTCTAGCCCCGGAGAGTGTCTTTGACTCCCTTAATACCCTGGCGCCAGAGGATGTGATTTACGTTAAAGAGTCGACGTCGACAGTGACTGCTTTCTGGCAGCGCGTTGAGATGCGCCACCCTGGCAGCTTCTTCTTCCCGGCGGCAGGGGGGCTCGGGTTTGGCTTGCCTGCTGCAGTGGGCGTGCAACTAGCTCAACCCAATCGGCAGGTGATTGCGGTCATCGGTGACGGTTCAGCGAATTATGCTATCAGCGCTTTGTGGAGCGCCGCCCAGTACAACGTTCCGGTGGTATTTATCATTCTCAAGAACGACACCTATGGAGCGCTACGCTGGTTCTCGCGGCTGCTGGATGCAGAAGACGCTCCGGGGCTCGACGTGCCTGGGCTAGATTTTTGTGAATTGGCTCGGGGGTACGGTGTTGAGGCGGTTCGTACTGAGACGCTTGAGTCCTTCGAGGACGCGCTATGCCGGGCGCTGGATGCTTCCCGCCCAATATTGCTGGAGGTGCCGACAACAACGATAGAGCCTTGATACGACGCTATACCCAGAGGGCGTGGAGATCACGCCAAACAATGAAGGTAATAACAATGACAGAGAGAACCCTCATGAAAAAAACGATATCGCCACTGCTATTCAGCATATCTACAGTAGTTCTATGTACGTCGGTTAATGCTGACACAACACTACGCATGGCCCACCTGTGGCCTGCCAGCTCGACGGTTAACCAGGAAATTTATCAAGCCTGGGCAGAAAAAGTAGAGCAGGAGTCTGGCGGCCAGTTAAAAGTAGAAATCTACCCTTCTCAAACTTTGAGCAAGGCTGACCAGGCTTACGAGGCGGCGGTTAATGGCGTCGCTGACATTGCCATCACTGTACAAGGCTATACCTCCGGTCGCTTCCCTCTCTCCGAGATCGTGCAACTTCCTGGCGTATCCACTAGCGCATCGCAAGGGGCTTGTATTTTACAAACACTCTATGATGAAGGCGACATAGCGGAGGAGTACGAAGATGCCCATACGCTATTTTTATTCACCACTGGGCCAGCCTATTTACATACACAAGATTCCGAAATTAAAACGCCCGCTGATTTAGAAGGCCTTAGGATGCGTCACCCCAGTGAGGTAGCAGGAGAAATGCTCACAAGTATGGGGGCGCACCCAGTGGGTATTCCTGCACCAGATATTTATACGTCACTGCAGCGTGGCGTGATAGATGGATTGAGTTTCCCCTGGGAAGCCATGACGGTGTTTCGTATCAACGAGTTAGTGAATCATCACTTGGAGTTGCCATACTATACAGGCACGTTCGTAGCCACTATGAACCAGGCCTCTTATGATCGCCTCTCTCCCGAACTAAAAGCAGTGATTGATAATAATAGTGGTATGGCATGGGCTAGTAAGGCCGGTCAAGTTTTTGATGATATTGATAAAACTGGACGTGAAGAGGCTGTGGCTCAAGGTGATACCATCTATGCAGTGGAAGATCCCCTCAATGACCCCGCCTGGGCTCCCCCTCTTGAGCAAGGTACTGAGAACTACCTTGAGCAACTTGAGCAGAGAGGCTTGGATAGCGCTCGCTCTGTCTACGAGAAAGCTCTGACGTTACGCGATCAGTGTGAAGAATAAGTATTGGCGCAACGGTAGTCAGCCTTACCATTTAAATTATAGGAATACGCCATGAACACTCTCGATCTGCTTATAGGTGGTCATTCACGCTCAGCTCACGAGTCCGCCACCTTCGAGCACACCAACCCGCTGAGCGGAGAAACTGTCACCTGTATAGCGGCCGCATCGGTTAGCGATGCTCAGGCCGCCGCCGAGGCTGCAGCCCGTGCCTTCCCGGCCTGGTCAGCGACGGGCCCCGGCGAAAAGCGCGCCAAGCTACTCAAAGCTGCAGAGGCCATGGAAGCGCGACAGGCGGAGTTTATCGAACGCATGGTAGATGAAACCGGCGCTACGCCAGGCTGGGCAGGTTTTAACGTCATGGTCGCCGCCAGCATCCTACGCGAGGCGGCGTCGCTGACTACACAGGTAGGTGGTGAGGTAATACCTTCTAATGTGCCCGGCAGCCTAGCGATGGGCGTGCGGGTACCCTGCGGCGTGGTGGTGGGGATCGCCCCCTGGAACGCGCCTGTTATTCTTGGCACGCGTGCCATTGCGACGCCGCTGGCGTGTGGTAATACGGTGATTCTTAAGGCCTCTGAACAGTGTCCCGCGACGCATCACCTGATTGGGGAGGTACTGATTGAGGCGGGCCTGGGCGATGGCATCGTTAACGTGGTGACCAATGCACCACCTCAGGCCGCCGAAGTCGTCGAGGCCTTGATTGAGCACCAAGCCGTACGTCGTATTAATTTCACTGGCTCTACTCCGGTGGGGCGCATTATTGCCGAAAAAGCGGCGCGCCATCTTAAGCCGGTCTTGCTGGAACTTGGTGGAAAGGCGCCGTTCGTGGTGCTGGAAGATGCCGACCTGGATGCTGCCGTTGAGGCCGCCGCCTTTGGCGCCTTCTTCAACCAGGGCCAGATCTGTATGTCCACTGAGCGGTTGATTGTGGTGGATGCGGTCGCTGATGCCTTCGTCGAAAAACTGGCTCGCAAAGCACAAACGCTGCGCGCGGGCGATCCCCGAGGTGAAGGTAACGCGCTGGGTACGCTGATCAATCACGAATCGGGCGAGAAGCTCAACGCCCTGCTTGACGACGCTCAACAGCATGGCGCTCGCCTAGCCTGTGGCGGCAAGGCCGAAGGCGTCATTATGCAGCCTACCGTGGTCGATGGGGTTACCCAGGCGATGCGCCTGTATGGCGAAGAGTCGTTTGGTCCGGTGGTGGCGATGATGCGTGTTAAAGATGAAGAGGAAGCCTTGCGTGTGGCGAACGATAGTGAGTATGGCCTTTCTGCCGCCGTCTTCAGTCGCGACACCGCCCGGGCGATGCAGTTTGCGCAGCGCATTGAGTCGGGTATTTGCCATATCAATGCACCCACCGTCCACGATGAGCCGCAGATGCCCTTTGGCGGCGTTAAATCGAGCGGCTATGGTCGCTTTGGCGGTAAGGCCGGGATTGAGGAGTTCACCGATCTGCGCTGGATGACCATGCAGCTTGGCCCACGCCATTATCCCATTTAGCTAGTGCAAGAAGGATGTCTGGTAAGAAAGCGACGTCAATAAGAAATCCTTATGGTGGGGCGACTCGCTCGGTAGAGAAATATATCGATCTGACAAGGTAATCGTATTTTTCACACTGAAGCCGCCTTGGTGTGTTTAAAGGTGGCTTTTTTTGGTGCTTCAGGCGATCGTTAATTGCGCTACTAGTCGCTGCTTCGACCATAGTCGTGAAGTAATATTGGAAAAGTCCAATTTTTTGTTGTCATTGTGCCTTTTGCGCTGGGGGTGTTGGCCGGAACACTGAGGATCTGAGATCGTGCGGGTGCAAAGGCTTGCTGCGGTGCTTAAACATAGACGAATGTCGATTAGCCCTACGCCTGATAGTGGACTAATGTGGTCTCATAAGGCGAACTAGTATTCGCTATGCGAACTCACAATAATCCAAAAAAGTCCTGGAGGCTCCTATGAAAATGTCCCTATCTCGTTGTGTTTTGGCAGCGGCAATTACTGGCCTGGCGGTTAGCTCGGCCCAGGCAGAGACTACGCTACGTATGGCCCACTTTTGGCCTGGCCCTTCAGGCGTTAATGAAGGTGTTTTGCAGGCATGGGCCGATACGATCGCCGAAGAATCCAATGGCGATCTAACCATTCAAATGTTTCCCGCCGGTACCTTAGCCAAGCCGGATTCCATTTATGAAGCCGCTGCCAACGGTATTGCCGATATTGGTGCTACTGCCCAGGGCTATACTGCCGGCCGATTTCCTCTCTCACAGATCGTTGAACTACCTGGGGTAGCGAGCACGGCAACGCAAGGTGCTTGCGTACTGCAAACGCTTTATGACGACGGCCATTTGGACAGCGAATACGAAGATACCCGCCCGCTGTTTATGTTTACCACGGGCCCGGGTGGCATCCACACCATCGACACCGATGTGCAAACCCCTGCTGACCTGGAAGGGCTGCGCATTCGACGCCCCACCGCTGTGGCGGGTGAGATGCTGGAAAATATGGGCGCAAGCCCCGTGGGTATGCCAGCCCCCGATATTTACACCTCCATGCAGCGCGGTGTCATTGATGGCCTGAGTTTCCCTTGGGAAGGTTTAAAAGGCTTCCGCATCAACGAGCTGGTGAGCTACCACACCGAAGTACCGTTTTACACTTTGATCTTTGTCGCCACCATGAATCAGCGCGCGTACGATAATTTGACGCCTGAACAGCAGGCGGTAATCGATAATAACTCAGGCATGAAGTGGGCTGAAAATGCTGGTGCGGTGTTTGACCGCCTAGACGTAGAAGGCAAACAGGAAGCTGCTGACGCTGGCCATACCATTCGCGAAATTGAAAATCCGCTAGCGCATCCTGATTGGCAAGAACCGCTCGAAACCGGTATTGAAAACTACCTAACGCAGCTGGAAAAGCGCGGTTTGGATCAGGCTCGAGATGTATATCAAGCAGCACTGGCAGCCAGTGAGTCTTGTGGTACCCAATAGGGGTAAGGTCTTATGAAGTCTACTCTCCGCTCTCAACAAGTTCTCTACAAGGCCAGCCACTGGCTGGCCCTCATTTGTCGCTTGGTGGCTGGCATCGCACTGATTGGGCTGCTGGCAGTGACCATTGCCGATGTAAGTACGCGTTATCTATCGCGTGTAACGGAAGGTGCGATTGCACTGCGCGTTTCCGGCAGCGTAGAGCTGGTCAGCTATTTGATGCTATTTGCGCTATTGGCCGCCATGGCTGCTAATGTGGAGAAAAGCCAAGTGGTGGTAGAGGCGTTCTCTCACGGCTTGCCGCAAGCGATAAAAAATCGCCTGCAAGGGCTCTTTTTCCTCGGCTTTATGGCGCTGGGGCTGATTCTATTTGTGGGCTTGCTGGATTCGGCCGCAGCGGCCAGCCGGCACGGCGAAATAACCCAAGACCTGCGACTGCCCATGGGGCCGATTTACCAGTTGGCAGCGGTGCTCAGTTTGCTGCTGGGAATACGTAGTTTTATTCACGCCTTGCTCGGCGTTATTTATGCAGTGGGTGAGGAGGCAGCGCATGGGGAGTGAAGCGACTGGTGCCATTGGGCTTGGGCTTTTATTGGTATTGATGATTCTGCGCGTGCCAGTTGCTCTCACGATGCTGATCGTGGGGGTGGTGGGCTTTGCCCAGATCATTAGCTGGGATGCGGCTGTTGCTCAGTTAAAAACCGTGCCGGTGGAAGTACTCTCTAACTACAGTTTCAGCGCCGTGCCCATGTTTATCTTAATGGGCGTGCTGGCTGCTCATTCGGGGATGGCCGGTAAGCTGTTTGATTCAACCCGTATTATTTGCGGTGGCTGGAAGGGCGGCCTGGCGATTGCGGCCGTGGGCTCTTGCGGCATCTTCTCCGCTATCTCCGGCTCTTCATTAGCGACTGCGAGCACCATGACCCGGGTGGCGTTACCGGAGATGGAGCGCTATGGCTATAACCGTGGTTTAGCGACCGGCGCGCTGGCCGCAGGCGGCACGCTGGGCATTATGATTCCACCCAGTATCGCGCTGCTTATCTACGCCATTCTTACCGAACAGTCCGTTGGCGATATGTTCATGGCGGGGCTGATTCCCGGTCTGCTGGGGCTGGTGATGTATGCACTGACCATTACGGTAGTGATGTATCTGCGCCCTTCACTCGCCGTGGCGGGTGAACCCACTGCCTGGAAAGAGAAGCTGCTCTCGCTGACCGGCTTAGTGCCCTTCTTTGGCGTTTTCCTGGTGATGATTTTAGGTATCTATTTTGGTGCCTTTACACCGACGGAAGGCGCTAGCGTCGGGGCGTTCGCCACGCTGCTTTACGCCCTGGTAAAAGGCATGCGCGCTGCGCAGCTATGGCATAGCGTACAAGAGACTTTGGCGCTCTCTGCGGTGGTGTTCTTTATGCTGGTGGGGGCTGAGACGCTGGGTTACTTCATCTCGGTGTCGCGCATTTCGTTCTCGATTACCGACGTGCTCTATGGCATGGATCTTACGCCTATCGTCGTGGTGTTGTGCATCCTGGCGCTCTACTTTGTGTTGGGTATGTTTATGGATTCCATCGCGATGCTGGTTATCACCGTACCGGTGGTTTATCCGATTATTCAGGCGATGGGTATCGACCCGGTATGGTTCGGTATTTTGACTGTACTGACCGTTGAGCTGGGGCTAATGACACCGCCGGTGGGGATGAACGTGTTTGTGATTAAAGCGATGGCGCCACACGTCGGGCTAGGGGAGATATTTAAAGGGGTGGCGCCTTTTGTGGTTTCTGACTTAATACGACTAGCGCTATTAATCGCCTTCCCCATTTTGAGCACGCTGTTTCTGCTCTAGCTGGTTTTAATCTAAGCATCGTTGGGACAGTAACGATAAAAGGAGTTAATGCCAACGCAAGTGTGGAGAGACTGGCGCTGGTGCTTGATGAGCCGTGGCGGCTCAATGCTCACGAAATCACCGACAAGGGCTTTTGGGCCGTCAGCAGGTGAAAATATGGACATCAAGACCAATGAGGCACGAACACTCCAGTGTAATGCCGATGTATTGAAGCGTTTCAGCCGTGAGTTAATGGAACTGACCCAGTTGCCAAGATGCTCGATACCTGAGAGATGGCTATGTGAAGCCGTACAAGGCTTCGCCAATATTGTGGGCTTTGATGCCGCATGGTGGGGGCAACTTTATCTACCCTCAGATACCTCGTCATCTACCTTTTCACCCAGTGTCATGATGGATGGCAGCTTGGGATTGAGTTCAACTTTTGCGCAAGAGTGGCATAGCATTTCCGGGGTGGATCGGTTCGCTAAGGCTTCAATGTCCTACCTGGGCAAAGCCGTGCGGGGAGGCCATGACGATTTACCCAACACGGATTGCACCGAGGTTGAATCTTTTTGTCAGCGGCATGACATCTTGCATAGTATGGCCGTAACGCTAGAGTTTCCATGCAACGGCATGCTGTTTTTTGTGTCGGTTTATCGCAGCAAAACAAGCAGTGAATTCGACAAGCTTGATGCAGTACTGATGGAAGAGTTTCTTAACCATCTGGCGTATTACTGGAAGCAGTACCTAGCCAAAATTCGTTTTGATACCCTGCCCAATGGCTGGGATAGCTATGCACTTTCCAATAGGAAGGGAGAGCTCCTCTATATTGGTAAAGAGGTTCGCGTGGCTCTCGAACGAAAATATGTCGGCTGGCAAGGTTCTAGCCTGCCACGCCTTATCTCCGACCAGCTAAGTACGGCACCGCACACGCTAATGTCTAATGAAAACAAAGGCATCATTGTGCACCACTGTGGTGACCTCGTTGCCCTGACACTGTGTTCTCATCAGCGTTCAAACGTGCTTTCCCCGCGTGAACTCAGTGCCGCTAGACTCTATTCTCAGGGTAGCTCCTACAAGCAAGTTGCCCGAGCACTAGGCATCACCCCGGCAACGGCGAGAACTTACCTGCGTAGCGCTTATGTGCAGTTAGGTGTTAGCAATAAAGTAGAATTGCTTTCAGCGCTGCGCCAACCTAACGAGCCATAAAATGGCCGCGGCCTTGGTATACCAAGGCCCGGTGTGAGTCGTTTTTAACTGAGTCTTACTCAGAAACAAGCTCAGAGAGCTTATCGAAGAAGGCGAAGTTGTCATCGTCCCAGCCTTTGGCATCTGGCGTGTGGCTTAACTTAACTATCACGGTTTGCTTGTCCGGGTCGATATAGATGTATTGGTTGTAGATACCCATGGCGGTGTATGCATCGGTATCAGGGAACGTCCACCACTGATATTGATAGCCGATGGGGGCACCTTCCGAAATATGCTCATAGCCAGGGTCGGAAACGGTGGCCTCTGTTACCCAGCTGGCGGGTATTACTTGGGTGCCGTTGGCCTCGCCCATATTGAGCATCATCAGGCCGAAGCGACCCAGGTCGCGCAGGGTGGCGTTAAAGCCAGCGCCATAGAACTCATCACCGCTATCCATGATCCAAAAGCCATCTGCTTCCATACCCGCAGGCTGCCAGATCTTTTCAGACATGTACTCAGCGACCGTGGTATCTAAAACACTCGCCAGCACACAGCCCAGCACACTGGTATCCAGGGTGGCGTAATTAAAACGTTCGCCGGGTTCGTACTCCGGTTCGGAAGAGGCAATGGCGTAATCGCACCAGCGGTAGTTGTTAGCCACAAGCGCGTTGTCGTGCACTTCCGTTAGTTGAGTGTCTCCGCCGAACTCATAGACTTCTTCCCAGGCAACCCCTGAACGCATTCGCAGCACGTCAGTGACGCGAACATCGCTGTAACCAGTGCCTTCTAACTCGGGTAGGTATTTAGTGACCTTGTCATCAAGGCTTTCAATTTTGCCCTCTTCCACAGCGACGCCTACCAAGGTCGCGAGAATCGACTTTGAGGCCGAGAATACCGCGTGCTGGCTGTCATCACTGAAGCCATTGCGGTACTGCTCATAGGCGATTTTGCCATCCTTAATAACCAACAGGGCGTTGGTTTTAGTATTTTCCAGGTACTCTTCTAAAGAAACGTCATTCCCTTCAAACGAGAAGTTGTCATCTATTTCAATTAACTCAGACTCAAGTGGCCATGGCGTTGACGAAGCTGCCACGCGGCGGGTGGCAAACATCTTGTCTAGCTGTTGGAACGTCAGGAAATTGAGGTCAGGGTTAAACATATTGGCCCGAGCATTAATCATCGTCTCGGTGACCCACTGCTCGCCGTTTCCTTGTTCACTGTTTTCTTGTAGAGAAGATGCCAAGCAGGCCGTTGAAGCGAGAGAAGCGATTGCAGCAAGACAGATAGCATTGTTCTTGGAAGTGTTCTTGGAAATGGTCATGAGGTTCTCCTAGCGAGGGGCTGGCCTTAATGGCCATGGGGGGCCCGCGGGTGATGCGTGTTCGCTATCCATACTAGAAAGAGTCTTTCGGGAAGTAACCCCTGCAAATGCAGAGGGGGGGCAGTATTAGCGGTCAGTAGAATGACGCACGATGGGCTTGATCGCCCGGCCATGCTCGGCATCGTCGATCGCCTGGTTGATCTGATCAAAATCGTAAAAGGTCACCAATCGATCAAAGGGGAATCGGCCCTGTTCATACAGCCGAATCAGCGCCGGTATAAAAACATCGGGCAGCGAGTCGCCTTCCACAATGCCCCGCAGGCTACGTCCTGCTGACATCATATGGGTCAGATTCAGTTCCACCGTGGTCGTGGGGTCGGAGGCGCCGACAATTCCGCAAGTGCCGCGCGGTGCCAGAGCCGCCACCGCTGATTGAATGACGGCGGGCAGGCCTGTGGTATCGAGCGCATGATCAACGCCGATGCCGCCCGTGGCGTTAAATATCTGCTCCGTTAGCTCCTCTGAATCAGCTGCAAAGGCATGGCTAGCGCCAAGCTCACATGCCAGTGCCAGCCGCTGTTCGTGGATATCTACCGCAATAATGGTGGTCGCACCGGCGACCACCCCCGCCATGATGGCTGAAAGACCCACGGAGCCGGTGCCAAACACGAGCAGCGAGTCGCCCGGCGCCACCTCAAGCGAGTTCAGCACCGCACCGGCACCGGTTTGCACACCGCAGGCCAGGGGGCCAAGCAATTCCAGTGGCGCTGAAGGGGGTACCTTGACGATATTGCGTTCATGGCAGAGGGCGTGGCTGGCGAAAGAGGATTGACCGAAGATATTGGCGTGAACCGGCTCGGCATCTTTCGATAAGCCGCTGGAGCCATCGGCACGGGTGCCAAAAAAATTCCGTGGGAAAAAGTCATGGCAGTAGCTGGCCTGGCCACCTGAGCAACTTGGGCAATGGCCGCAGGAGTTGAAGGTCATGACCACATGGTCACCGACTTCCACTTTGGTCACTCCGGCCCCAACCGATTCAACGATACCGGCACCTTCATGGCCGAGCACCACGGGCTGGGGCGTGGGAAGCTGCTGATCGCGCATGGCGATATCAGTGTGACAAATGCCGGTGGCGACCACACGCACCAGGATTTCGCCCGCGCGGGGCGCTTCAAGCTGTAACGTTTCGATAGAAAACGGGGCCCGAGGCGAGCGGGCAACGGCGGCAATGATATTCATGGCATGCTCCTGCTGGTTTCAAGAAGATTACTTGGCGACCACTACCGACTGAATAGCGGTGTATTCATGGAGTCCTGCCTCGGCGAACTCCACCCCGATGCCGGACTGCTTATGGCCGCCGAAGGGAATGTGCGGCGCCATGGCGAAGTGCTGGTTGACCCAGGCACTGCCTGATTCCAGCCTACAGGCGATCTGCTTGCCCAGAGTGAGATCCTGAGTCCATACCGAACCGCCAAGGCCATAAGGCGAGTTATTGGCCCGTTCTATGGCCTCATCGATATCATCAAAGCGCAGCAGTGAGCGTACCGGGCCAAAAATCTCTTCATCCACCAGCGGGTTACCTTCCTCGATATCGCGAATCAGGGTGGGTTCGACGAAGTAGCCTGGGCCGTAGGTATGGCCACCGGCAATGATGCGGCCGTGCTGGGGAGCCAGTTTCAGCAGCGTTTGTACTGCCTCAAACTGTTGACGGTTCTGTACGGGGCCATACTGAGTCGCCGGGACTAACCCATCGCCTAGTTTGGCGGCGCGGGCCAGCCCGGCGAGGGCGTCGCACATGCGGTCGTAGATGTCGGACTGAATATACAGGCGCTTAATCGACATACACACCTGGCCTGAGTTGACGAAGGCCAACGCGAATAGCCGTGGTGCCACGGTGTCGATGTCCACATCATCCAGCACGATAGCGGCGTCGTTGCCACCTAGCTCCAGGGTGAGGCGCTGCAAGCTATCGGCTGCAGAGCGCATAACCGCCCGGCCGGTGGTCGTGGAACCCGTGAAGGACACCTTATTGATGCCGGCATGACCGGTCAGCAAGGGGCCAACATCACCACCGTCCGGCAGTATGCTGACCACGCCTGGCGGTACCAGGTCAGCAATCAGTTCACCCAGGCGCAGGGTCGCCAGCGGTGTGGTGGGGCTTGGTTTGATCAGGCAGGTGTTGCCTGCAATCAGCGCTGGCCCCAGCTTGTAGCAGGCCATCACCAGCGGAAAATTCCAGGGCACGATAGCGGCTACCACCCCCAGGGGGCGGCGGTGGAGCTCGGCGCGCTGGTGCTCGTCGTCTTGCAGCGTGCGGGGTGAAAGATCCATTTCAGCGAAGTAGCGCAAGATGGCCGCGGCCTGGCTGGTTTCGACCGCGGCGCCTGCCAGAGGCTTGCCCTGTTCCAGGGTTATCCACCGCTGCAGCTCCTCGGCATTTTTCTCAATGCAGTCAGCGATGGCGTGTAGCACGAGGCGGCGTTGTTCAATGGGCGTGTCCCGCCAGGCTGGCCACACCTTTCTTGCCGCGCTAATGGCACGCTCGACGTCTTCAGGCGTGACCTGGGGGCAGTAGGTCAGGATCTCTTCATTACTGGGATTGATGACGGGCATCTGCTGAGTGCCAGCGATCAGCTCACCATTAATGAGGGCGTGAAATTTATGATTATTTTGCATGCTGCTTCTCCTGTTGCGGCTACCCCATTCAATGCCGCATCGCGTGCTTGGTCTTGTGCATCCCTGCAGACCACTTGACGATTTCTGCAACGCTGGGTTGCCAAGCATAAGCACCTGGATCAAGCTGAGTAATCGTGAAGTCCAATCAATAATAGAAACAACAAAATCGGAGCCATCCTGACATGAATGCCCTTACCTCAAGAGAGGCAGCATTCCCTGATAGAGCGCCGCCATTCTCGTTGAACACCACCAATCTGGAATCTTTCGTGCAAGCAAACGAAAGGCAGCTGCTGCCCCTTGAGGTCGCGCCATTAACATCCACGTTTTACGCCAAGCTGCGTGGGCAGGACTTGCTGCGAAGTCGACTGGTATACATCGCCAGCTCGCCGGTGCGCGTCGCTCGCACACCACGGCTAGCGGCGCAAACCAATGGCGATCATACCTTCAAGCTGGTCTGGCAATTACGTGGTGGAGCGCTGATGACGCAGGGCGGTCAAACCATCCGGTTAGCCCCTGGAAAGATGACTATTTATCGGCTATCGAGCCCCTACCGATTGCATACCGACGGGGATTATCGTGCCCTTATGCTGAAAGTCGATCTTGCCGATATGCCCGAATGGCGACGGTTGGCCGAACGTTGTGAAGGGCTTGCGATCCCTGTAGATGCCGCTGCGCATGCCGCTCTAGCCGCACTGCGTGTTCAGCTTAGGTGGGGCAGTGACCCATCGAGAGGCCAAGTGGAAGACGCCGCTCTGGAGCTGGTGTTCGGGTCGTTTTGGCGCCACCAAAGGGAGCGGCTTTATCACGCCCCCATGCCCAGTGAACGGCTTACCAAAGCACGGCGTGTGGTGCTTGAGCGCCTTGCCGATACGCAGCTGGCTCCTGAAGATCTGGCCTATGCCCTGAACATGTCGGTGCGAGGGCTTTACGATGAGTTCCGGCGTTATCGTATGGCACCACCCGCAGCATTCATCCGTGAACTACGCTTGGAGCAGTGCTACTTGGCATTGTTAGACGCAACTCCTCAAAGGTGCAGCATCACTCATATCGCTCTGGAGCACGGTTTTTCTGATGGTGCGCATTTTGCGCGGGTGTTCCGCAAGCGCTATGGGGTCTCACCTGGCGATCTTCGGGCGCGAGGACGTCCCTACGCATAGCTTAAAATTACTTTTAAATAAGATTTTCGAAGTCAACAACCAAGTGACTGAGGTGTTGCGCTTGATTTTTGAGGCTATCGAGATTTAAACCCCGAAGGTCGAACTGGGAGTTCAACTTTCGGGGTGCTGTGTAGACCTGTATTAATGGGCTCTGTGAAACTTAGAAATCGTATCGAACCCCTAAAGCCCACCAATCCTTATCAATCGCATTGATCTCCCTATCTGTACTGCTAGCATATTCTAAATATACAAACATTGGATCACTAAGCCGGTAGCTGCCACCCGCAACGTATTGGACGTCACTCAAATTCATGTCACTATTTTCCATATAGCTGACGTTCCCGTATATTTTGCCTTCTGAGTAACTAAAAACGGGTGCTATACCATAATGACGAATATCTCCCTGCTCTTCAAATAACGCACCGACACTTAGCTGTGGAGATATTTTGTAGGTTACGCTTGCCCCGAGTAGAGCATCATCATCACCTTCTGCTTCATCATAGCCAGCGGCAAAACGTACCGGGCCTGTTTCATAGGCTACATATCCCATTAGGTTAAGTGTTTCTTCTTCACCTGCATCTTCATCTTCTGGATCGAGCTTTCCAGCGACACCCAGGCTGAAGCCATCGAAACTTTGGGATTCAAAAGAGATAGAGTTTCCACGGGCGCGGTCACCACCTTTTGCCAAGGCTCGCCAATCCACAGTGTTTCTTACATTGATAACCTTGGGTATGTTCTGATAATAGATGGAGTCAAAGTTACCAACCTTTACGGCTCCGACGTCTTCAAATCGTAGCCCTACATACGTGTTCCTTATATCATCAATGACGTTAGGCCGTGCCTCGTCACGATCATTAGCGGTGAATCTAAACTCGGCTCTTATAAAACCCTCTAACTTAGGATTTATCCTATGTCCAGCTTTAAAGCCAAGGCGTGAACCTTCTTCACTAATGTAGTCGTTACCGTCGTCATTGTTTAACGTCAAGTGTATACGGCCATATAGGTCAAAGTAAGTTTCTCCGTCTTCATACACATTGAATGCCTGTGTGGTTCCTGAAAACCCTAAACCTGCTACTAGTGCCAATGTAGAAATGCCATGGCATTTTTTGTTGTTCAACAACATGTTTACTCCCTAATTTATCTTTTTGAGTTTTTTTTTACACTGCCGTGAGATTTTCTTTTTCTTTTTGGCCCTCCTCTTTTTTATTAAATGTTGTATGGCGTAGGCATTAATAAGCTGCTCACGCAGCCAAAGCGGGGTCATAGAGGGTGGCTAAAGTTACCAACCTGTAACCCAGCGATGCTGGAGGAGCTTGTAAGCGCAATACGCCCTAGTTTTTATCGGTCAGTCTGAAATCATCGATCTCAGAACATCTGGTGAGTAACTTTTATTGGGTGACGCTCGTTGATTCCCTTTAGTCGCAGGTGCCGTTTCGACTGTAATGATGAGCAGTAACTCTGGCGCTGAATCTGCAAGCGTTTTTGGATGCGTTCGATCAGCTGGCCTTGAGCGTCTTAAGGACATCGAGTGTGAAATCGGTAATCATGGTGTCTCCTGGTTTTCCATGGGTCGGCATTTTCAGCCCTAGCCGACCCAGAATTGACGGGTGTAACCGGCGGTTCTCAACCGAAAAGCCACGGGTCGATCAGCCCACTTGGATAGGTCAGTGTTAAGAACTCAGCCATGCCGACCAGGAAAACGGTGACTCCAAGCGCCATGCTAGCGGCGATCCAGGGTTTGAGCCGTGCGATCACCAGCAGGAAGGTGAGGCAGAATAGCGTAGCTGCGGTGATGAAACCGAGCAGCACCATTGTCGCCACCAGCGCAAAGAAACCGACCAGCCAGAGTCCTTGCTGACGCATAGCCTGGTTTTGCCACAGGGGTCGATGCATCACGCACCGCGCGATCTCCAGCAAGCAGGAAACGGCAAGAATCGCGATCGCCAGACGAGGCATGATGCCCCCGATCAAAGAGAGATCGGCAACATCTACCCAGGCGACGGCGGCGGTGCCAAGTAGCGTGACGAAAAGCACCACGTCGATCACACCCAGGCTGGGGGGCGCCGCTGCTGCAGCACCGTCGGTCTGACGGCGTTTGGCCCATAGAGAGCGCAGCATGGGAATTAACATCGCGCTAAGGATTAGGGCACCGATAATCAGCACACCGGGACGTTGGAAGGCGCCCATTCCCTGAAACTGGACTGCTTGGTAGAAGTAGGATTCGGCTCCTGGGGCAAGTACGAAGCCGATCAGGAATGCCGGACGTGACCAATTCGCCTGTTTGAAAAGAACCCCCAAGATACCGACCGCCCCGAGGGCGAGCAGATCGCCCGTGGCGCGCGTGGCCTGAAAGGCGGCAAACATGATCAGCACGGTGATCAGCGGTGCCAGAGTGACAAAGGGCAACCGGGTCAGGCTGGCTACCGGGCGAGCGAGAGCCAGACACAATGCAGCCCCCAGGATGTTGGCCAGAGCGAGTGACCAGATAATGGTGTAGGTCAGATCCAGGTGAGTCTCGATCATGCCGACGCCGGGCTGCAGGCCAAGCAGCAGAAGCCCGCCGAGGAAGACCGCAGCCGTACCTGAACCGGGCACCCCAAACAACAGGGTCGGTACCATAGCACCACAAGCGCAGGCATTGTTGGCAGACTCTGGGGCAATCACACCGCGGATATCGCCCTTGCCAAACTCCGACTTGTCTTTGGCGGTTTGAACCGCATGGCCGTAGGTGAGCCAGTCGACCACGGAGCCGGCCAAGCCAGGAATGGTGCCGACTAAACTACCGATACCCGCGCAGCGCGCAACGAGCCCACGGTTCTGGCCCACATCCCGAATGCCTTGCCGCCAGCCCTTGCCGAGCTTACAGGGCTCTTCGGCGATTGCACCGCGCTTGACCAGCAGGTCGATGATTTCGGGCAGAGCAAAAATCCCCAGGCCAACCACCACCAGTGGCAGGCCATCATAGAGATAGTCGAGCCCAAAGTTCATGCGGAACTCGCCAGTGGCCGGCGCCATACCAATGACACCCACCAGCAGGCCTAGTCCGCAAGCGGCAAGGCCCTTGAAGAGGTCTTGCCCTGAGAGTACAGCCACCATCGACAGGCCGAGCAGGGTCAACATGAAGAGCTCGGAGGAAGAGAACGAAAGCACCAACGGGCGCGCGATCAGGATGAATCCAGTCAGTACGACAGCACCGACCAGGCCGCCGATCATCGAGGATAGAAAAGCGCTCGACAGCGCACGGGCTGCCTGGCCACGCTTGGCCAGCGCGAAGCCATCGATCACCGTCGCCTGAGAGGCACTCGAGCCGGGAATTCCCAGTAGCACGGAGGCAAAGGTATCGCCAGTGGGAATCACTGCGACCAGGCCCATCAGCATGCCAAGAGCCACGGTCGGCTCCATGCCATAGAGAAAGGGGAGCAGCAGCGACATACCGGCGATGCCACCAAGACCGGGGATGATGCCGACAACAAGGCCGACAAGAACCCCCACGGTCATGAAGAGCAAATGGGAAACAGTGAATAACTGTCCCAAGCTGGAAAGAAGGATATCAAGCATGGCGTGTGGCTCTTGAGTTATTTAAAAAGAGGGAGCCCGGGGCTACCGACCCCGTCGGGGTCGGCACATCCCGCACCGCGTCAGATCTTGGCGCCGTGCTCCGACTGAAGCCAGTCGGCCAGCCATTCGCGGGTAGCATCATTGATGGACATAGCGTCGTCGAGATGGCGCTGTGCAGTGTCGCCGATGACTGGCGTGTACGGGCCCAACTGGGCTGCAGCCGCCTCCTTGAATGCCTCAGTACTTACGAAGTCGCGAGCCGCCTGCCGGTAAGTATCAATCAGGGCTTGCGGCGTTTCTTTTGGCACCATGATCAGCTTTTGCAGAGCATAGCCGGACGCGAAGAACTTGCGGAATGCTTCATAGGCGTCTCCTGTCGGTGCCTCGCCATGGTGCTCCTGGTAGACCTCGTTGAAGGTGGGCAGCTCGGGGAAGGCTGGGTCGCGGACGATCTCTCCCTCATCGTTCAGCATGCCCAGCGAGAAGAGTGGCACGGCCTTGCCGGACTCCACCAACGGCGTGACGTTGCTCAAGTAGGCAGAGGTGGTCTGGAAGTCGATGTCGGCTTCGCCACGTTCAAAGGCTAGGCGGCCCTCACCGCGGCTGCGCATACCGAACACCGCCTGTACATCAGCCCCCAGCATATCCAGAGCGATCAATACCGGAAGCTCGACGCCAGTGGGGTTCTGCGCCGCTAGCTTAACTGGTTGTGTCAGCAAGGCATCCAATGCCGCGTCGGCCGTCTCGCCCAAGCTGGGCTGGGCATAAACGACACCCCCGGTTGGCGTGGCCAGGATGGGAGTCCAATCGTTGTAGTCATAGCGAACGCGAGGGTCATCCAGCATGGCCGGATACTGAGTCGAGGCGGAGGTTCCCAGCCAATCACTGCCGTCCGTTTTGGCACGCAAGGCGAAGACGTTGGCTCCATTGATGGAACCGCCGCCGGGAACATTGTCGATCATTAAAGTCGGCTCTCCTGGTAGAGAATTGCTGAGCCAGGGAGAGAAGAAACGCGCCCAGACATCCGTACCACCGCCGACGCCAAATGGAATAGTCCATTTGATGTTACCTGGTACTTCGACATCCTGGGCCTGGGCAGAGGTCATTAAACTCAAGCCCGTGAGGGTAAGCCCCAGTAAAGCAGCTTTCTTGAGCCCAAGTGTGATGGTGGGGGCTACAATCTTTTGGGTTTTCATGGCGTTACTCCTAGCATATTGTCGTTGTCGTTATTAAAGATGAGTCGGATGAGAGGACCCAACTGTTTCTATTAAGTCAGTAAATCCAGCCTAGGCGTGGCAGGAAGCGAGTAGAAAATGGAACCACTCATGATTTTTCTGGCAGTGCGAATCAATGACACGCGGGTAATATCGCAGAAATCGTTATTACGGTGCTCAACGTCGATGTCGATGTAACCGGAAGGATGCTCCAGCTTCACCTGCGCCAGAAGCTTGCCAGGTGAAATTCGCTTGTTGTCTAACGCGATGCGATGGGCAATGGTGCCTGGGACACTGACCGCCGAGGCTAATGCGATGGCACCGGTCACGGCGATGGCCTTGTGGCAACGATGGGGCACGAAGTAGCGCGTGCACAGAGTGCTGCCGTTGTCCCGAGGCGCGGATAGGAGCACCGGTTTGGGCAACACACCTTGGCTGACGTCGCCCAGACCCATTCGCCGTCCAGCCTCCCGGCGAATAATCTCAAGCCGTTCGAGGGCGTTACGGTTATCATTCAATTCGGCGGGCTCTTCATCACCTCTTAGGCCTAGATCGGCGGCGTCTAACATGACAATCGGAGTCGCTGCGTCGAGACAACTAACAGCGACACCCTCAATCATGTCACAAGCCTGCCCAGTCGGCAGTAGGGCGCCCGTCTTGGTGCCGATAACGTTGAGGAAGCCGAGCATGATGCCGGCTGAGCTCCCCGGCACACCGCTGATGGAGGTATCGCCCTCGTAGGACACCTGACGGCCAGGTGTTGGCACATGGCACTCGATCAAGCGCTGGGTGTTCAGATTTCGAACCCGAACGAGAGTCGTTCCCTCTTGGGGTTCAACCAACCCGGTTTCGATTGCATAAGGGCCTACGGCGGAAAGCATGTTGCCGCAGTTGGGATTGAAGTCCACATGGTGATTCAGCACGTCGACTTGGGCGAATAGATAGTCGACGTCGGCCTCCGGGTCGGAAGAGCGTTCCACAATCGCGACCTTGCTAGTCAACGGGTCGCCTCCCCCAATACCGTCGATCTGTAGGGAGTGACCGGATCCCATCAAACTGAGCAGGATCTTGGCTTGAGCTTCCTGGCTACTGGGGAGATCACTCATGCGTAGGAAGGGGCCTCGGGAGGTGCCGCCACGCATGATCATGCAAGGAATGCTATTTAACATTGTTCATGCCCGTCTCTGAAAATCATGATCTGAGCATGTCAGTGAACATGTAATGCTTCAAATGCAAATAAAGAGCAGTTCTAATGTGTTTTTTGGATTAATGTGATAGCGTTATCAAATACATTACTTCGTGCAAGAATATACGTATGCAGCATCGGCTAGAATTTTTGGATCTTCAGGCATTCATTCAGGTGGCAGAGCTAGGCTCCTTCCACCAAGCAGCGCAGCGGCTGCATATCTCACAGCCCGCTCTGTCTCGGCGCATCCAGAAGCTTGAGGACTTGCTAGAAGTTGAACTGCTAGAGCGAACCACTCGGCGTACTCGCCTGACCCCCATTGGTGCAGATTTCCTGCCGCGTGCACGCCGCATGATTGAGGAATACGAGTCTTCAATTCTGGGGATACGCGAGCTCGCGACGCACCAGAAAGGCACCGTGACCATCGCCTGCCTACCCACCGCCGCTTTCTATTTTTTGCCCAGCGTGATCCGAGGCTTCAGTGAGGCTTGGCCGGGTATTCGCATTCGTATCCTCGACGTTAGCGCCAATGAGGGACTAGAGCGGGTCATCAGTGGAGAAGCAGACTTTGGCATCAATATGTTTAGTGCACAAAGCACCGAGGTTCGCTTCACTCCCCTTTTGCGTGATCCTTTCGTTCTCGCTCTGAGATCAGATCATCCACTTGCGGCAAAGGAAGATATTGGTTGGGCGGATCTCGAACAGGTCAGATTAATCACCGTCAGTCGAGATAGTGGCAATCGCACGCTATTGGACAATGCGCTTGCTGCTGAAGGTATACGCTTGAACAGCTTCTACGAGGTTCAACATCTTTCCACCTCGCTTGGTCTGGTGGAATCCGGTCTGGGTGTGGCGATCCTGCCTAGAATGACGATGCCTGGGGCGGATCATGACACCCTCTGCTCTCGGGAGCTTCCAGAGCCCCGCATTCAGCGCACCATTGGTCTAGTCAGAAGTAATTCGCACAGCATATCCAGCACAGCCCAGTTATTTATCGATATGCTTCTCGAACACTGGGGAAGCTCGGCTAGCTCCTAAAAGCATTTCAGTTTGGCAGTGATGTCTTTATTGTTAGCTCTTCTACTTTTCATATTGATTTAGTCTGAGCTAACAGTCGATCCATGGGGCTAAAAACCAACTAGATTACTCTTGTCTCTGAGTGTCCTCGTTCAATCCTGAAACAGGTGAGTTCATTTATGGGTACGTGTATGTGAGTGTAATTTTCTGCTTATAATAGGATTATTGCAAAACCATAACACCTTTCCATCAAGCTCTTAAAACGGTTTTGTTCTTATGATTGTGCTTGCTGCCGCAAGCGAAAATCCCGCGGTGAAAGCGTGGTGTTGCGCTTAAAAAAGCGCGTGAAGTAAGCCGGTTCAGAGAAGCCTAAGCTGTCAGAGACTTGGCCAATGGTCATATTGGTATAGGTGAGCTGGCGCTTGGCTTCCAGCAGCAAACGTTCATGCAGCAATTGCAGGGCGCTGCGCCCGGCGAGTTGGCGGCAGAGCATATTCAAGTGCGCGCTACTTACCCCAATCTGCTCGGCTAACTGTTCAATACTCGGCTGCTCGCGATAGTGCGCTTCGATTAGCGCTTGATAGTGCTCTAAATGCTGCCGCCCTTTGTCACTTTGGCGGGGGCCATAACGTTTTGTCGTGCTGCCGGTATAAGCACAAAGGCGCGATAGCTCGACCACCAAGGCTTGAATAAGTGCTTCGAGTAGGCTGTTTCGTCCAGGGGCAGGTTGGCGGTACTCCTGGTCGACCTGAGACACCAGTGTGGCAATTCGCTCGGCCCGATTGGACTGGAGTAGAGGGTAGAAGTCTGCTTTTTTTAGCGTACTGTTCTCACCCATTAACGCATGTAAGTGGTCTGCCAATGGCTTGGCCAGGGTAATGATGTGCCCCTGCACATCCGGTGAGAAGTGAAAGCCATGAATGGTCATGGCGGGCACCACGATAGCGCTGGTACTCTGCAGCTGATGGTTCGTTCCCTCCAGTTCTAACTCAACGCTACCTTGAGCAATAAACAGAATATGCACTAGATCGGCGTGGCGATGCGGGCGTATACGCCAGTCATGTAACTGGCTGCGCTCAGGAATGGATTCGCAGTGGAGCAAGTCTGGCGTGGGCCAATGCTGCGTCTCGCCATAGAGCTTAAATACGGGCACGGACGTTGCCGACGAGGCTGGCATCACCGGTATCTCCTATACGACTAAGGTGGGGTGAAAAAGCGCTAAATGTCCAATAATTGATCTAGATCATGCCTTATTATGCGGCGTGTTTCATTGAAAAATACAAGTCATAAGTTTTAGATAATGACAATGATGAGGCATCCCCTATGAAAACACAGGTCGCGATTATTGGCGCTGGCCCTTCTGGTCTACTGCTGGGGCAGCTACTCCATCGCCAAGGCATTGATAATGTGATTGTTGAGCGGCGTAGCGGTGAATATGTATTGAGCCGTATCCGCGCCGGTGTGCTTGAGCAAGGCATGGTGGACTTGCTGCGCGAAGCGGGTGTTGACCAGCGCATGGATGCAGAGGGCTTACCCCATGACGGTTTTGAGCTTGTTTTCGACAACCGCCGCGTGCGGGTCGCACTGGATGAGCTGACCGGCGGCAGTAAAGTCATGGTTTACGGCCAAACCGAGGTGACGCGGGATCTGATGGAAGCCCGCGCCGCCGCTGGCGCGACAACGCTCTACGAGGCGGAAAACGTGCAGCCCCACGACCTGGAGAGCGACCACCCCTACCTCACCTTTGAACATAACGGTGAAACGGTCAGGCTTGAGTGCGACTACATCGCTGGGTGCGATGGCTACCATGGCGTCTCCCGCCAGGCGATCCCTCAAAACCGCATAAAAGAGTTTGAAAAAGTCTACCCGTTTGGCTGGCTGGGTATGCTCTCGGATACGCCGCCGGTCTCCGATGAGTTAATTTACGCACGTCATGAGCGTGGTTTCAGTCTCTGTAGCATGCGCTCTGCCACTCGCAGCCGTTACTACCTTCAAGTACCGCTGGATGAAAAGGTAGAAGATTGGTCTGACGAACGCTTTTGGGAAGAGCTCAAGCGCCGCCTGCCTGACGAGGTGGCCACAAAGCTTGTCACCGGGCCTTCCATCGAGAAGAGTATCGCGCCGCTGCGTAGCTATGTAGTCGAACCAATGCAGTACGGGCGACTGTTTCTAGTCGGTGATGCGGCGCATATTGTACCGCCCACCGGTGCCAAAGGGCTTAACCTGGCCGCCAGCGATGTGAACACGCTCTATCGGCTAATGGTGAAGGTTTACCAAGAAGGCCGCACGGATTTGATCGAGCGCTATTCGCAAACGTGCCTGAAGCGCATCTGGAAGGCGGAGCGCTTCTCCTGGTGGATGACCTCCATGCTGCACAATTTCTCTGATGAGGAAGATTTCAACAGCCGCATGCAGTTGGCCGAGCTGGGCTACGTAACCAGCTCAAAAGCGGGGCTGACGACCATTGCGGAAAACTATGTGGGTTTGCCCTACGAACCGTTGGAATAGCATCTACCCTTTGTCCATTTATCCTCCTTGCCCAGGCTGATGCTTGGGCTTTTTTTGTGCCTTCTCGCTCAGTTTAAACGGCGTTTTCGTGGACTATTTCCGTGGTCTAAGTGAGTAATGGCGATGGGGCTTCCGCTTGAGCGTGGCGAATTAAAAGCGAGCAGATCCGCTCCAGTGTGCACAGTATTGGTGCGCTGTAATACTGGCCAAGGCATTCGACTATTTGGCTAGCCGACTAGTTATTGTTACTAAATCAATCTATCTTATTGATAATAATTGTTTTAATTTTAAACGGCGAGTTTTTTGCAGAATAAAAAATAGATTTACGCCTGGGTATTTACTTTACTTTTCATGTGATGTTGAATGTTTTCTGCTAGGATTACCTGACATTCAACACAAAAACAAATAGGGCTAATGACCAATGACCAGCCAAAAAAAGCTGTGGCTCGAAACTTCTCTCCGACTGACACGCTTGAGCGGCGTATGCGCTGGGGTGCTACTCAGCACCAGTGCGTTAGCGGATAATATCAACCTCAGCTATGCCTTCTTTGCGCCTTCCCAAACCTTTCCCGCCGTGCAGATGGAACACTGGGCGAAAGAGCTTAACGAAAGAACCGATGGCCAGGTAAACGTCAACACCTTCCCTGGTGGAACGTTGCTGACGGCTGCCAACATGTTCGATGGCGTCTTAAACGGTGTTGCCGATATCGGTCTCTCTGCCACCTCATACGAGCCGGGACGTTTTCCGTTACTCAATTTGGCCGGAAATCTAACGGGTATCGACGTGAATTCGCAGACAGCCAGCCAGGCAGTGTACGAACTGATCAAAGAGTTCCCTGCAGAAACGCTGGGCTTGGAAGAGTTTAAAGTCATTACGGCGTTCACCTCAGAGCCTGGCTACCTACATACTCAAGAATCAGTGACTTCGCTGGAGGATCTTGAGGGCCAAGAGATCAGGGTGCCAGGCGACAGTACAGCCGTTGTTCAAGCCCTTGGTGGCGTGCCTGTGGGTCTCACCCAATCGGAAACGGGGGAAGCCCTTCAGGCGGGTATCGTTAGTGGCTATGTAGGTTCCCGTGAGACGCTGATGGATCTGCAGTATGCCCGCAATGTGAGCTATATCACTGACTATCCTCTGACCAACGTTGTCTTCGTTGCGGTGATGAATCAGCAGCGGTGGGACGCTTTACCTGAGAACGTTCAGCAGGAGATCGATGCATTGGGTGCCGAAATGGCCTCCTATGCAGGTAAGTATCTAGATGAACACATCCAGGAATCCTTGACGTGGGCTGCTGAGAACCATGATCTTGAGCAGCTCTCCTTGTCCGAGGAGGAGGCAGAGCGCTGGTCGACCTTGCTGGAGCCCATCAATGAGCAACGGCTGGAAGAGGTGGCTGCTCAAGGGCTTCCTGCTTTTGAGTTGCGCGATCGGTTTATTGAGCTGATTGAACAAAACCAATAGTTGCCTACGCTTTTTGTCTGGGCGCATTTATTTGCGCCCAGTAAGCGCCATGCTGATAGACCTAGGTAGTTACCATGAATAAATTTAATTGGGTAATTAGCCGTCTCTTACTCTATGTAGCCGGCTCGGCATTACTAATGATGGTATTTTTGGTGGTCGGTAACATCGTAATGCGCCAAGTTAGCTCTTCATTTGGTGGTACCACCGAAATGGTGGGCTGGCTAACAGCAGTGGTAGTGTCGCTATCGCTCGCATACTCCCAGCTTACTAAAGCCCATATTGAGCTGGACTTGCTGGTCGAACATTTGCCCCCCCGTCTGCAAAGCGTTCTCTATGTCTTGGTCTCAGGCGCAAGTTTTTTATTCTTCTCCATGGTGGCTTGGAAGCTTTGGGAGTATGGCTTTAGCGCTATGCAAAGAGGCTCTTTATCGCAAACACTGCGTATTGCGTTTTATCCCATTGTTTATCTAGTGGCACTAGGGTTTTCTGCTTTTTGCTTGGTTCTTTTAGCAGACTTTTTGAGTAGTCTAAAAAAGGTGGTAACACAATGAGTATGACGCTGGTAGCTTTGTTAGGCGTACTCTGTTTGTTTCTTCTTATTTTGTTAAAAATGCCGATTAGCTTCGCCATGTTCATGGTGGGTTTTTTTGGCATGCTTTACATGACTAGCCCTATTGCTGCGTATAACGTTATTAGCTCAGGAATCTGGGAGCAGTTATCGGGTTACTCTCTTAGTGTCATACCCTTATTTATTTTTATGGGGGAATTGCTGTTTCGCTCGGGGATAACGGAAAAGATATTTGCAGCTGCCTATGCCTGGATAGGCCATTTCCGTGGCTCCATGGCCACAACGACGATCCTTAGCAGCGCAGGTTTTGCAGCGGTTAGTGGTTCGAACACGGCCACGGCAGCCACTGTCGGCACCATTGCTCTCCCCGAAATGAAGAAATTTGGCTATAGCCGCGCGCTCAGTGCAGGCAGTGTCGCGGCGGGGGGCACCCTGGGGGTCATCATTCCACCAAGCTCTGTGCTGATTGTTATTGCGCTACAAGCTGAGCTGGCCATTCGCGACCTGTTTCTGGCCAGTATTGTCCCTGGGCTTATCCTGGTCGTGCTGTTCATCGCGACGATTGGACTACTCTGTCGGCGTCGCCCCGATATGGGGCCAGCAGGTGTGCGTTCGAGCTGGTCCGTAAGGTGGCGTTCGCTGAAAGGTATTATCGAAATTGGTGCCCTGTTTACACTGGTACTGGGGGGGCTATTTGCGGGCTGGTTCACCTCAACAGAAGCTGCTGCGGTGGGCTGTATTGGCGCAATGCTGATTACCCTGATACAAGGAAAGCTCTCTTGGGCAGTCTTGAGTGAGGCCATCGCTAATGCACTCAAATCATCGGCCATGATCTTGATGTTGGTTGCTGGAGCGGTCATTTTCGGGCGTTTTCTTACCATCACAAGACTGCCTTTCATGGTGGGCGAGTGGGCGGCGGCATTGCCCTTGCCAGCCATAATGGTAATGGCCTGTATTCTGCTGATCTATGTGATCGGCGGAGCGCTAATGGATGCGATGGGATTTTTAATTATCTCAATCCCGATTTTCTTTCCCGTAGCGCTTGCCTTGGGTTACGACCCAATCTGGTTCGGCGTG
The DNA here is from genome assembly GCF_054065485.1 of Vreelandella sp. 2A-K22. Taxonomy (NCBI): domain Bacteria; kingdom Pseudomonadati; phylum Pseudomonadota; class Gammaproteobacteria; order Oceanospirillales; family Halomonadaceae; genus Vreelandella; species Vreelandella sp. 2A-K22. The sequence goes on from NZ_JBSUGC010000001.1 coordinate 251,937, forward strand.
GTGGTATGTATCGTTACCAGTATGGGGGCGATTACACCGCCGGTGGGGGTGAACGCTTTCATTGTAAAGAGCTTGGATGCAGAGTTACGAATGGGTGAGACATTCCGTGGTGTAGGTTACTTCATACCTCCTTATCTGCTGTGCATTGCCTTGCTGTTGGTTATTCCTCAACTTGTATTGTTCGTCCTTTAGCGTTTACCCGATTATATAAATGGTTATAAATTTTATGCCTATTTACTTGAAGTTTCATGTGATAAGTCTAGCGAGGTGGCTGAGGTGACTATATTGACATCGAGGTTAAGCCTGGGGCAGGGGCCGCGCAAAGTGGTCGTCAAAGATACGATCGATATCGCCGGTTTCCCCACCTGTGCAGGATCCGCTGCCCTTGCTGACACACCGCCAGCCGTGGCCCATGCAGAGATCGTCGAGCGGACGCTCAAAGCGGGATACCACATCGTGGGGAAGGCCAATCTGCATGAGCTGGCGTTTGGTATGACGGGCATCAATGCTTGGGCTGGCACGCCAGAGAATCCGCGCTACCCCAGCCTTATCCCTGGCGGTTCTTCCAGTGGGTCGGCCGCCTCGGTGGCCGCTGGTCTTGCCGATATTGGCATTGGTACAGACACCGGTGGCTCTATTCGCGTCCCCGCTGCTTGCTGTGGTGTCTACGGTCTTAAGCCCACCTTCGGGCGCTTGAGTCGCCAAGGTGTTATGCCATCGGAAAGTAGCCTCGATTGCGTAGGCCCCTTGGCTTGTGACCTTCACGTACTGATAGCTTTCATGGCGGCGATTGACCCTCACTTTCAGTCGTCAATGGAGGGGGCCGCTCCTGTACTGGGGTGTATCGGCGTGAGTGCCGAGCAGGCCATTTGGGCAAGCATCGAGGAGCAGCTTAGCCTTTCTGGCCTGGCGCGTGGGGATATCGCGTTGCCCCTTATGGCCGAGGCGTTCGAGGCTGCCATGGTGATCATTAATCGTGAAACTTTCCGTGCCTGCGAAGCGTTGCTTGCCACTGGCAAGGTGGGCGCGGATGTCGATCAGCGTTTGCAGGCCGCTGCCGCGACGACCGATGCCGAGCTAAAGGAGGCGGAGCGCATACGTCGTGCCTTTACCGCCGAAGTAGATGCAGTGCTAGAGCGGCATGATGTCCTGGTGCTGCCAACGTTGCCGCATTTTCCCATGACCGTTCAGGATGCGTTTTCGGGCCACCAGGATTTGAAAATATCGTCCCTTGCGCGGCCCTTCAACCTATCTGGGCATCCCGCCTTATCGATCCCTCTTGAGTCTCAGCAAACATTGCCTGTCTCCATGCAACTGATTGGACGTCGTGGCGATGACGCGGGTGTATGCAGGGCTGCTTTGCAACTCATGGGTCGGGTTTCGTCAGCGGGAGAGGAACAAAAAAAAGGAGTGAATCATGCAACAACACATTGATAAATCACAGTGGGGAGGCGAGGAGCGTTTTGATGCGCTGCTTGAGTCAATCCGATCCCGGCGCAAAGAACTCGAGGAGTTGCGCCATATCCCCATGGACATCATTGACGAGTTCAAAGCCATTGGCGTCTATCGCGCCATGGTACCTGCCACCTACGGCGGTGATGAGAAGTCGCCCGCCGAGTTCCTGAAAATGGTCGAAGCGATCTCGGCGGCGGATGGCTCCTCTGGCTGGGTAGCGAGTTTTGGCATGAACCCCGCCTACTTGGCCGCGTTACCCGAGGAGACCCTAAAGGAAGTGTGGGGGGATTCCCCTGACATCGTCTTCGCTGGAGGGATTTTTCCACCCCAACCCGCTGAGCGGGTCGATAACGGTTTCCGTATCAAAGGGAGATGGAAATTTGCCAGCGGTTGTATGGGGGCATCGCTATGTGGCGTGGGCATTCTCCCCGCTGAAGAAGGTGCTCTGCCACGCATGGCAGTGCTGCCCCGCGACCAGGTGAAGATCGACCCGACCTGGGACATGTTGGGCATGGTAGCCACCGGCAGCCACGACCTCGTGGTCGAGGACGCTTATGTTCCAGAGGCCTGGACCTTTGTGCGCGGCGGCAAGCCCAACGTCGATACCGCCTTCTTCCGCTACCCATCACTCTCCTTCGCCGCTCAGGTGCTGGCAGTGACTACCCTGGGCTTGGCCCGGGAGGCACTGGATATCGTCCGCGCCATGGCCGGTGGGCGTAAATCAGTCACCGGTGCCCCCAATCTGGGTGAGCGTGAGTATGCCCAGATTGCCCTCGGCAAGGCCGAGGCCAAAGTTCGCGCCGCCCGCGCCTTCTTCTACGAGAGTACCGACGCCGCCTGGGCAAGCATTCAGGCCGGGGGCGAGCCAAGCCGTGAGCAGGTCAACCTGCTGCGACTCTCTACCACCCATTTGACCCAGGAGTGCGCCGAGTCGATTCGCAGCGTATATCAGATCAGCGGCATGACTGGGGCCGACAACGGCCACCCCCTGTCGCGAATCCTGCGCGACTCGCAGCTGTGTACCCAACACGCCTTTATGGGCGAGATCACCTGGAAGAATGCCGGCGCCATATTCTTCGGCCACGATCCTTTACCGGGCTACCTATAACCGCCCTACGTAGTTTAACCAACGGAGATCAACACTATGCATCGCGTACTTTTCTGCATCGGTATCAACCAAAATTTCATGAACGCTACGGCCGAGGAAGGCAAGCAAGTCTGGCAAGCCTTCAGCCAGATGATGCAAGGCATCGATGAACTTCCTGACGTCACTATCCTGGGGATCATGGATGACGACCGCATCATGGTCGGCCCTTCCACCACCGCCCCCTGGACCGCCTACATCATGGCCGATGTCCCTGATTACGAGACTGTTGTAGCCGCCTGCAACTTCTTCCGCACCATCCCGGTGGGGGATGGCACCTATAAGCTCTGGAAATACGCCCGTGTCGAAGCGCGTATCGGCCGTGAGTTGGTGGTACCTGAATAAAGACAGCATTAGCTGGCTAGGCATGAGGAGAACAAAATGAACCAATTAATCGACGTCAAAAACATCGCGCTCGAACCAGATCAACTGGTCAATAACGATAAGATTGCGACCCCGATGTACACCAGCTCGGCGCTGTTTGAGCAAGAGCAAGAGAAGATTTTCCGTAACACCTGGGTATGGGTAGCGCATACCAGCGAGATCCCCGATAAGGGGTCTTTTAAGCTGTCCAAAGTAGGTCGTGAACCGGTCATCGTGGTACGTGACCGTAAGGACAATATCCATGTAATGGTTAATCGCTGCCGCCACAGGGCAGCGACGGTGTGCGAGGTTCACAAGGGCAAGACCTCATCTTTCCAATGCCCTTATCACGGTTGGGGCTATGGACTCGATGGCAGCCTGCGTGCTTTGCCGAATCCCGAACAGTATGGCGATGATTTCGATAAGTCACAGCATGGGATGCTCAAGCTACGCGTTGAAAGCTATCAGGGCATGGTCTTCGCCACTTTCAACGAGGGCATTGAGCCATTGGAAGACTTCCTTGGTGCTGCCAAGAAGTGGATCGATCTGTTTATGAAACAGGGCGGTGGATACCCTGTAAAAACCCTTGGCGAACATCAGTTTTCGGTGCCAATGAACTGGAAGGTTCAGCTCGAGAACACCACCGACGCCTATCACTTTCCGATCGTGCATAAGTCCTTCCTGCAATCCCTCGATGAGGAAGCCGAAAAGACGTTCACCTTCCTTGATGGCGAAGGCTTCGTTGAAGACCTGGGTAACGGTCACTCCGTCATGGTCATGATTCCCGAACTCGTCGATCTAGAGGAGGACCTCGATCGCAAGATTCCAGAGCGTTTTGCAGAGCTGGCGCAGGCGCTGCGCGACGAAGGCTACCCGGAAGACCAAGTCCGTCGCATTGTGCGCGCGGTAGGTGGCTCCGGGTTCAACCTTAATCTGTTCCCCAACGTGGCGTGCTCAATGGCCTTCTTCCGGGTGTTGACGCCGGTTGCTGTCGATAAAACTGATATTCGCCACATTGCCATTGGTATGGAGGGAGGTCCCGACATCGCCAATCGCGTACGCCTGCGCTTGCATGAACACTTTCAGGGCCCCATGGGCTTTGGTTCTCCCGACGATGCCGAGGTCTGGGAGCGAATCCAGCGGGGGGTCGATGGCGGTGCCGAACTACCGATTCTGGTCAATCGTGGCATCGAGAAGGAAGTGCCGGGCGAGGCAGGGCCACGTGGTCATGTATCGGATGAAACGGGCATGCGTGCCGCCTATGCGATGTGGAAACGGATGATGCAGGAGTGAACGAAATGAACACAATCGACAATGAAAGCCTGCTCTGGCAGGTCACGCAGTTTATCTGGCACGAAGCGGCGATTCTGGACGCAAAAGAGTACGACGCTTGGCTTGATCTGTGGCAGCCAGAGGGCTTGTACATCATTCCTATCGAGGACGCCGACGATTACGCGGCAGTGCTCAACCTCTGTTACGACGATGACAAGATGCGCCGGGATCGTATTAAACGCTTCCAGGATGGTTTCTCGATCTCTTCGGCACCCCCTGCCGTCACCGTACGCACCTTGTCTCGTTTTGTGATCGATGCCGTCGATGGCAATACGGTTGTCGTTTCATGCGCGGAGCACCTGGTTGAAGACAAGTTTGGGCGTCAGCGCATTTGGGCCGCCAATGTGCGCTACACCCTCACGTCCTCCGATACCGGCTTCCGTCTTCAGGAGAAGGTGGTTCGTCTACTCAACTCTGATGGAGTGCTGAATTCGTTCAGCTATTTGTTCTGATGAGCGTACCACTACCCGACAAAATTCAGACCGCGGTGGTGACCGGCGGCGCACGTGGACTCGGGGTTCACATCGTACGCGCACTGCATAAGGCGGGGTTTCGTGTCGTTATCACCGATATCGACACCGGACCCGCCGAAGCGCTGGCATCCGAGCTCGACCTGGCCGGGGAAACCGCGGTGACCGCAACCCTCGATGTCGCCAAGCCAGAGGATTTCCAGTGCGTGCTGGACAAGATTGTCGCGCGCTGGGGCAGTTGCGAAGTGCTGGTCAATAACGCAGCCCGAACCGCTGTACAGGGAGTGTTTGATATTGACCCAGCCCACTTTAACGAAGTGATGACCACCAACGCTGGCAGTGTCTTTGCCGGTTGCCAGATCTTTGGTCGCCACTTCAGAGAGCGTGGCTATGGGCGCATCGTCAACCTGGCGTCGCTGGCAGGGCAGAACGGCGGTACCGCCACTGGCGCTCATTATGCAGCCTCCAAGGGCGCCATTCTGACCTTGACCAAGATTTTCGCCCGCGATCTGGCGGCGGACGGGGTGACCTGCAACGCCATTGCGCCGGGGCCGCTGGATACCCCGATGGTGCGTGAGGTACTCGGTGACCATCTGGATAAAGCGCTTGCCAATATCCCCGTAGGCCAGCTGGGCTCCCCTGAGCTGGTCGCGCAAATGGTGAGCTTTCTTGCCAGCCCTCAGGCGGCTTTTGTAAACGGTGCCTGCTGGGACGTCAATGGCGGCATTTACATGCGCTGAGCATCTGGAGATGACAATGCAAGATGACATCATGACCCTGCACGTTGTGCGCCGCGATATTCATACCAATGAGATCGCAGTGATCGATCTGGCTGCTGAGAGTGGCGCTGATCTGCCTGCCTTTGAAGCAGGCGCCCACATTGATATTCACCTTGATGAAGGGCTGGTGCGCCAATACTCGCTGAGTAATCCCCCAGGGGAGCGCCACCGTTATCGGCTCGGGGTGCTGCTCGACCCCGCCTCTAGGGGAGGATCCAAGGCAGTACACGAACGCCTACACGAAGGTGTCCAGGTGAAGGTTGGCGTGCCACGCAATCTATTCCCACTGGATGGATCGGCACCGCATAGCCTGTTGGTGGGCGGTGGCATCGGTATTACGCCAATGATTGCCATGGCGTACGAGCTGCGCGATGCCGGACGCTCCTTCGAGTTGCATTACTGCTGCCGTGGGCGTGAAAAGGCAGCTTTTATTGATGAGCTTGAGTCTGCCTTTGGCGATGCGTTAGTAATGCACTTCGATGATGGGGAGGCCTCCCAGCGGCTGGAAATAGAGACGTTGCTGGCGTCACAACCCGCCCATACCCACCTCTATGTATGTGGTCCCACCGGTTTTATGGACTGGGTGATTAATGCCGCCCGTCAGGCGGAGTGGCCGCAGAATCGTGTGCATTCAGAGTACTTCTCTGCAGAAGTGGATACCAGCGGCGCCGCATTTGAAGTGGAGGCGGTTGCCAGCGGCATCACCGTTCAGGTGGAAGAGGGCATGTCCATCGCCCAGGCGCTCAAGGCGGCGGGCGTCAAGGTCAATGTTTCCTGTGAAGAGGGGGTTTGTGGCACCTGTATCTGCGAGGTGCTGGAGGGCACTCCCGATCACCGTGACCACTTTCTCAGCGAAGAAGAAAAGGAAGATAACGACCAGATTGCCGTGTGCTGCTCCAGGGCTAAAAGCGCACGCCTAGTCATTGACCTTTGATCCGCCAGCGTAAAGGGAAACCGCATGCATGCCGTCAAAACAAGACTATGTGAGCCGATTCTAAACCTGTGTGGCCTCTGCCTGTTACTGATCGCCTTTGTCATCGGTGCGGGGGTGTTGATGCATTTGTTTGGAGTGTCGCAACTCATTGCGTTTGAAACGCCCCATTGGCTGGTGGGGGGAGCAATTACGTTCAACTCTTTGATGGGGTTACAGGTACTGCTTTTTGCAGTGGCCATCATGATGGCCATCGCCCCGGTCTTACTACTGGACCGGCACGTTAGGGTTGATGTGTTCCACTCCCGTTTATCGGCACGCTATCGGCATGCGATCGATATTGTCGGGCATGCACTGTTCGGTATTCCTTTCTTTGCGTTGCTACTTCTTCCCGCCTATCGATTTGTCGAGCGCGCCTACTTGACCAGTGAGCGCTCGACAGATGGGGGGCTGACGGACATATACGTTATCAAGGCCACCCTGCCTATCGGTATCACCCTGTTTTTGGCGGTGCTGGTATATCTGTTAGTGAAACGAACTTGGTTATTTATATCAGGGAGCTCGGATCATGCTTGAACTCTGGCTGCCTCTCTCCATGGTGTTGCTGCTATTCGCGGGTATTTTGTCGGGCTATCCGGTGGCACTGGTGTTGGGTGGGGTGTCGGCCATTTTTCTGCTGTTTTCAGATCTCCCCTTGGCCTTCTCCAATCTCATGTTGACGCGCGTGTATGCGAACGCGCTGAGCAACTGGCTCTACGTTGCCATCCCGATGTTCATCATGATGGGGTTGCTGTTGGAGCGAACCGGCTTGGCCCGTGATGCTTTCCGCGTCAGTGAACGCTTGCTGCGCAGGCTTCCTGGCCATCTCGCGCTGACGGTGCTGTTCATCGGCGGGTTGATGGCAGCAACTACTGGCGTTGTTGGCGCTTCCGTTGTCCTGCTGGCGGTACTGGCGCTGCCTCGAATGCTCGATGCTGGCTACTCAGCATCGGCGTCGGCGGGGCTCATTTCAGCCTCGGGCACGCTAGCCATTCTGATGCCGCCTTCCGTTATGCTGATCATTCTATCCAGCCTGGTGTCGGTACCCGTCGGCCATCTGTTCAAGGCTGCCTTGATCCCGAGTGCTTTGTTGCTACTGCTCTACACCCTCTATTCGCTTGCCCTTGCATGGGGGCAGCGGCATTCGCCTTTAACGGATATCAAACGCCCAGATGAGCAGCAAGGTGGCGGCGTTGGGCGCAACCTGCTGGCGTTGTTCCCTTTCCTCGTACTGATCCCCATCGTACTGGGGACCATCGTCTATGGGGTGGCGACGCCTACGGAGGCCAGCGGTGTGGGCGTGCTGGCGGTGTTGGGGTTTGCCGGTGTCATGCGGAAAATTGATGTGGAATCGGTAATGACAGCGGCGAGAGAGACCGTGGTATCGACTGCCATGATTATGATGTTGGTCATTACGGCGACCTGCTTCTCGCTAATTTTTAAAGGGGTCGGCGGTGATGGCTTGATTCGCAGTAGCTTGGGGCTGATGGGGGGAGGCAGCTGGAGCGTGTTAATCCTCATCCTGTTGCTGGTCTTCGTGCTGGGGTTCTTCCTGGACTGGTTGGAAATATCCCTGATCCTGATGCCTATCTTTGTGCCTATCATCACCCAGCTGGAACTGTCGAATGGGCTTACCGGTGGAGCGCTGCTGGTGTGGTTTGCCATTCTGTTTGCTATCAATTTGCAGACTTCCTTTCTCACTCCCCCGTTCGGCGTATCGCTCTTCTATTTGAAAGGGGCCGTGGGTGATCGCGTTGCCACTCTGGATATTTATCGAGGCGTACTGCCCTTCATCGCCATCCAGCTGTTCGTCTTGCTACTGATTCTGCTGTTTCCGGGGCTGCTCATGCTGTAAGTCGTTGCATCAACCATCACCGCACAGAACTTATCGACACAGAACTTATCGACACAGAACTTAGGAAATGGAACTTAGGAAATAGAACTTACTAAACAAATAGAACAGGAGTGAACACCATGACGTTGTCTTTGAAGAGCACCATTATCGGTACTGGAGCGTCGCTGCTCGCCTCCACCGCGATGGCCCAGAATTTGACCCTGCAATCCGCTTTTCCCTTCAGTCTTGAGGTCATCGATACCTCAATACATCGCTTTGTCGAGGATGTCTCCACGGCGACCAACGGGGAGCTGACCTTCACTCCTTATGATGCCGGATCCTTTTCGCCCCCGTTCGAAATTCTGGAGAACGTCGGTAACGGCAGCCTGGACGCAGGTTGGTCGGCCGCCAGCTACTGGGCAGGTCAGATTCCAGCCGCCGCGCTGTTTCAAAGCATTCCCTTCGGCCCTGATGTACCGAAGTACCTGTCCTGGCTATATGGCGGCGGCGGTCTCGAACTGTGGGAGGCGCTGTACGCACCCCATAATGTCGTACCGATTCCCTGCGGCAGCATGATCTCTGAAGCGGGCGGATGGTTCACCGAGGAAATCACCAGTGTTGAAGACCTCAATGGCATGAGCATGCGCATTAGTGGTCTGGGTGGAGAGGTGATTAGTCGCTTGGGAGTGTCGCCAGTTTCCATTCCTGCTGGCGAGACGTTTCTCGGGCTTGATACGGGGCGCATTGGTGCCGCTGAGCTCAGCTTTCCCACCATTGATACCAGTGCGGGCTTCTTTGAAGTTGCCAAGCACTACTACTTCCCTGGCTGGCATCAGCCCGGCAGCCTCAATGAACTGCTGGTTAACGCTGACGTCTGGGCTGGCTTGGCAGAAAGCCAGCGCTTGGCCGTGCGCAATGCCTGCAGTGATTTGAGCATTCGTATGTTTGCCCACGATATGCAGGCCCAATCCGCCGCCCTGGAAGAGTTTCGCAGCGCTGGAGTAACCGTTGAACGCTTCCCTGAAGAGGTGTTGGCTGCCTTGCAGTTGGCCACAGAGGAGGTGCTGGAAGAAGCGGCTCAGCGTGATAACGACTTTGCCGACGTCATTGAGTCGTATCAAAACTTTAGCGAGCGCTATGACGAGTACCGCGAGCTAACCGCTTTTTAACCACCCCGAGCCAACCGCTCAAATACGGATAATGAGGATTGCGATGCCTACCGTTCACGTTTACATGATGTCAGGCCGGACACAGCAGCAGAAGGAGTCACTGATCAGCGAAGTCACGGATGCTGTGGTTTCTTCGCTGAGTGCGCCCAAAGAGAATGTTCGGGTAATTATTAGTGAGGTACCCAAGAGCGAGTATGGAATTGGTGGCGTCACCGGCGAGAAGCTAGGGCGCTGATTTATAAAAACAAGCACGCTGGAGAATGAAAAATGAACTTTGACGCAAGAGATTTCCGCCGCGCCCTAGGCAAGTTTGCTACTGGCGTCACGGTGGTAACTACCCGCAACGCCAGCGGTGAAAATTTTGGCGTCACCGCGAGTAGCTTCAATGCGGTGTCGATGGATCCGCCGTTGATCCTGTGGAGCATAGATAAAGGGGCTCACAGCCTCGCTACGTATCAAGTTGCTGAGCATTTCGTTGTCAATGTGCTGAGCAATGCCCAAGTAGATATCTCAAATCGTTTTGCAAGCCGTGGCGAGGATAAGTTTGCCAATATCACCTTTGAGGAGGGGGTTGGTGGAGCCGCCAAGATAACGGATGCGGCGGCCCATTTTGAGTGCCGTACCTGGAACGTCTATGAGGGTGGGGATCACCTTATTATTGTTGGTGAAGTGGTGCGTTATGCTTATCGGGACGCGGGCAGCGCGCTCGTGTTCCACAATGGCCGTTATGCGGTGCCTGAACCGCATCCCATGTTGCTACCTGTGAATGAACAGAGTTCCTTGAATGGTCGTTTGGGTAAGCATTTGCTCTACCTGATGCGCGAAGCCCTCGCCGCCTATCGCGGCGATTTCTATCCTCGGCTCGCCAGCCTCGGAGTCAATGACAATGAATGGCGAGTACTGACCTTACTGGCGGATCGTGGTGTTCTAGGGGTCGAAGATTTGGCCCGGTCTGTGGCCCAGCCTATTGCGGATCTCAACGATACATTGAATGGGCTACAAGAGCGTGCGCTAGTGGTTCTAGCAAACGATGGAAGTGTCCTGCTCAGCGAAGCGGGAGAGACGTTAGCGCTGCGCTTATTGGCTATGGCAGATGACTACGAGCAGCGTCTCTTCGAAAGTTTAGAGCCAACCGAGATAAGCACAATCAAATCAGGGCTAGGGCGAGTAATCGAACGCCTTGGTACTACTGCTTAAACATTGAATTCATTGGCAAGTAGGCTTGAGAAAGCACTACTTTCTTAAGACTAATTATAAGACAGATGGCGTGTTTTTCGCGCCGCAAAAACTTGGAGATTAAAATGACACAGGTATCTGATAACGAACTGAAAGCCTTGGTATCACGTATCGAAGTACTCGAAGCAGAAGCTGAAATTCGCCGTATTCAAGCACGTTATATGTTTTTATGTGACACGCCGATTCCCGAGTATGGCGTGCAAAGTGATGATGAGCGAATTGATTTGATTATGGATTTGTATACAGAGGACGCTGTATGGGAAGGCGTTGGAGAATATTACGATAATCAATTTGGTCGCGCAGAAGGGGCTGCTGCTATCCGTAAGCATTTCGAAGGATTTTGGAAAAAAGACCAAGACCCTAAGCTCTTGCTAAACGTTCACTATCTGACATCAGAGCAAATTCATGTGACTGGTGATACAGCGGAAGGCCAATGGGTACACTGCCAACCCTGGATATTCTCTGATGGTAAGGCACTGCTTCGCTCATCAAGATTGAATAATGGTTTTCGCAAAGAGTCTGATGGTAAATGGAGAATTACTAGGACACGTACAGAGAATGTGTTTGTTGCACCTCTTAAGGAAGGTTGGGCGTCTGACTTTCCTTCTCAATCAATGTTGCTCAAACCCTGATTATATAACTTGTAAGGTTATTAAAAGCTTTGTGGGCTCATTATTACTATACCTTGAGCCCACTGCATTCTCTAAACAGTCTAGGTAAGAGCATGCCATACTCTTTTTTATATTCTACCAATCCTGCACGTATTGTTTTCGGCCCTGGCAGTTTGGCGCAAATTGCTGATGAGGTGCGCCGGCTGGAGTGTACCCGAGCGCTGGTACTGTCGACTCCTTTTCAGCGGGAGGATGCCGAGCGCCTTAGTCGTCAGTTGGGAGAACTGGGAGCTGGCGTCTTTAGCGAAGCGGCTATGCATACCCCTGTAGAGTTGACTGAGCAAGCAATGACAGCCTTTGCTGCAGTGAAAGCTGACTGTGTGGTTGCGCTAGGGGGGGGCTCCACTATTGGCTTAGGAAAGGCGATCGCTTACCGTAATAATGCGCCTCAAGTTGTCGTAGCCACGACTTACGCCGGATCGGAGGTTACTCCGATACTGGGGCAGACAGAGAACGGTGTGAAGACTACCGTTAAGGATGCATCGATTCTGCCTGAAGTCGTGATCTACGACGCCGAGTTGACTCTAGGGCTACCGGTATCAATGAGCGTGACCAGCGGTCTAAACGCCATGGCCCACGCTGTGGAAGGGCTGTACGCCAAAGATCGCAACCCTATCACCACGTTGATGGCTATGGAGGGTATTCTCAGCCTTAAGGAAGCTCTGCCCGTCATCGTTGAGCGGCCAGAAAATGTGGAAGCTCGCAGTAAAGCTCTCTACGGTTCCTGGTTATGCGGTACCGTGCTGGGCACGGTTGGTATGGCTCTGCATCACAAGCTGTGTCATACCTTGGGCGGGAGCTTCAATCTGCCCCACGCCGAAACCCATGCCATCATGCTAGCTCATACTGTGGCCTACAACGCTCGGGCTGCAAAGGATGTACTCACACCCGTTGCCGAGCTATTTGGTGGTGAGTTGGGTGGAGGGCTTTACGATTTTGCCAGATCCCTAGGTGCCCCCCTGGCGCTCAAGGAACTAGGGTTGACCGAGGCCGAACTGGATCTGGCTGCTGGCCTAGCGATGAAGAGCCCCTACTGGAACCCTCAGCCTGTCGAGCAAGAAGCGGTACGTGAGTTGTTACAGTATGCCTGGAGCGGTGCCCGCCCCGAATGATCAATCAGGGCTTGTCAAAGCGAGGCCCCAGCAAGGAAAACAGTATGGCCAGAATAGGTTATTTCACTGAAGAAAACTCCATCGAGGCAGTTAACGGTCGCATGAGTAAAGAGACCGCTCCGCGCTTGCAAGCGGTCATGGCCTCACTGATCAAACACCTACATAGCTTCGTCAAAGATGTCGAACTCACCCAGGAGGAGTGGGAAGCAGCTATTGAATTTCTTACCCATACCGGTCAGATATGCGATGACAAACGCCAGGAGTTCATCTTGCTCTCTGATACGCTAGGCGTCTCGATGTTGGTAGATGCGATCCAGCACCGCCGCCCCCCTGGTGCTACTGAGAACACGGTTTTCGGCCCCTTCCATGTGGATGGTGCCCCAGTACTTGAAATGGGTGCCAATATCTCCCTGGACGGTAAGGGAGAAACCTGTCTCTACGAGGGCCGCGTGCTTGATCTGGACGGTAACCCTGTCGAAGGTGTGCGAATCGACGTGTGGTCAGACAACAGCGAGGGCTTTTACGATGTCCAGCAACCGGGAGAGCAGCCGACCTGGAATAATCGCGGAGTATTCATTACCGGTTCCGATGGTCGCTATTGGTTCACCGGTATCAAACCTGTGCCTTATCCCATTCCAGACGATGGCCCAGTGGGACAGATGCTGACATTGCTCGGACGTCACCCCTGGCGTCCTGCCCACATGCATTTCATGCTTAACCATAGCCGCTATGAACGCATCGTAACGCATACATTCGTCTCCGGAGACCCTTATCTTATATCGGATGCTGTTTTTGGGGTGAAGGACTCTTTAATAATCGACTACTTACCCTGCAGTGAAGAAGGCGTAATGTGGAAGGCTAGTTTTGACTTTTTTATGGTTGAGAAAGCGGCCAAGAGAAACACTGAACGCACCAACACCTAGAGGTTGTCGCTGACGTGCCAAAGAAAGCAGTACCCGGCACTCAGCGTTTACAATAGTTTTGCGCTCGGAGCTCGAGACCGCCCAGCTCAGCCACCAGTGCATGATCTTCGTGCCTTACGGCTTAATGCAGTACACAGGCCTTTATTGCGGAACCCTGTAAAGCGAATTACAAGCCAGGTTTTTTTCCACCACAGCTACTTTACCCGTGAATACGCCTGCTTTTTTAGGGAGCTGCCATCCGATATTTGTCAGCGCGCGGCCCGCTAGTTAAATGTAACCAAAATTATGAAAATCGATCAAACCGATAGGGCGTTGGGTCTATGATCGGTGGGTTGCCAGAGAGAAGGTCGGCTGCTAACTCACCAGCAGCTGGCGAGGTACCAAATCCATGGCCGGAAAACCCAGTCGCTACCGTTAGCCCTGGAAGCGTGTCCACCGAACCGATCACTGGGTTGGAATCCGGTGTAATATCGATCATGCCTGCCCACGTTTGTTCGATTTCGGTTTGCTCGAACGCTGGCCATGCTGCTGTCAGGTTGTTTAACGCCTCGTTGATGAGAGTTTGGTTCGCGGGTGGATCTATCGTCCGTACGCGTTCAAAGGGTGAGCGTTGGGTGGCGGACCAACGGCGTGGCAGCGCTAAATCTGTGAAAAAATGCTTGTTGAGTCCTATTCGTAGAAGGCTACGCTGGGCACGCAGCGCCTTCATGTAGTGCATACCGACCCGTAAATGGTCCAGCGTTAGCGGTGCATCCAACGCACCTCGCTGAGTGATAATAAAGCCGCCGTCCCGATGCTTACGAAATGAAAAATCGGGCGCACCGACCGCAATATCAGTGGGACCTTCCATGGGTTTTGTGCGCAGAACAGAGCAAATGAGAGGAAGCGTAGGCAGCGAGACACCGTGATTGCCTAAGAAACGCCGTGACCACATGCCCCCCGCTAAAAGTACCTGATCGCAGCGAATTTCGCCGGCTTCGGTAACCACGCCGTCGACCTTGCCTTGGGATGTCGATAATGTGCGCACTGCGCAATTTTCAACAATAACGGCTCCTTTGGCGATAGCGGCTTTAGCAATCGCGCTGGAGGCGATCGTCGGTTCTGCTCGCCCATCTGAAGGAGTGAAGATCCCACCAGCCCAGTCGCTACGGTTACCAGGTACCATATCGCTTATCTCATGAGGGCTAAGCAGTCGGGAGTCCAATGAAAGATGCTGAACAGAGTTGAACCAGTTTTCATAGACTGACATCTGGGCGTCGGTACGGGCCACAAACATAATGCCTGACTGCCGATACCCGACGTTGCTACCGACACGTTCAGGCATCTCTGCCCACAGGCGGTCAGCGGCCTGGGCTAGAGGAATATCTTCTGCGTGGCGGCTCGTCTTGCGAATCCAGCCGAGATTGCGCGATGACTGCTCGCAAGCAATTCGGCCTTTTTCAAGTACGACGACGGGAATGTTGCGCTCTGCCAAGGTCAGAGCGGCGGTGAGCCCGATAATACCGCCGCCAATGATTACGACAGTTGTCGAAACAGGCAGATGTTGTGATGTCTCGACGGGGATTATTGACGGAGCCATAAAGCCGGTGTCCTTAGGAGTGTGCTTTAGCCTACTAGAAGGTGCGGACTCCTAGGGAGGCCGCACTAGCAGGATAAGTAATCGCTTATTTTGCAGCCGTATTGATCATGTCTGCTGTAGTTTGCGAAGCCCCTTTATAAGCAGTGACTTCGAGCTCGACTTTATAAACGGTTGAACCCAGAGGGGGGCACGTTACCGTGGAGGCTGGATCAACGCCTTTAAATTTTTGCCCGATAATTTCCATAACAGTCGGTACATCTTGCGGATCTTGGATAAACACGCGTGACATAACGACGTCCGCCAGTGAAGCACCGATTGACGATAGAGCGGTTTCAATATTGGCAAACACTTGATGTGTTTGCTCGACAACATCTTCTGGGATCTCTTTTGTTTCTGGGTGGCGGCCAGCCGTATTGGAAACAAAAATCCAGTTATCAACCGCTACTAATCGTGAATAGCTGGCATGCTCTTCAAACGTTGAGCCTGTCTTGACTTTGACTATGTGAGCCATCGTTTTGTCCTATTATGCTGAACCACTGTGTGATCAATCGTTCGACGTACTAAAAGATTGCCTGTGGCTGATATCAGCTCAACACAGGGGTTTCCCAAAGGTTTAGTGAGACGCCGATACCTTTTTCGATAGCATTACGGTAGACATACGTTGCCCATGCCACATCTTCCACTGGCATGCCCCCAACGGATAGCAGGATGATCTCGTCATCATTTTTTCGCCCTGGCGCTTCGCCCGCCACGATTTCGCCTAGGTCTTCCAGCTGGTCGAGAGTAATCTTCCCCTCGGCAATCATGTCCATAAAGCGAACCCCAATCACTGGAATATAGTGGTGGGCTGGCTTGGGCACTTCTTCGTACCAGGCCTGATAAAGTCCAGTATTGTCGAGGACTTTACGTGCCTCTTTCTCCATTCCTTCATCCAGGTTGCATAACGCTGGCATGGAGAGAAAAGCGCCGGGTTTGACCCACTCTCGTTTGACGAGGGGGTAGGTTGAAGGATCACCCACTTCACCAGAGTTGCAGTAGGTGACGATATCGGAATCGCGTACCACGGCTTCAATACTATCGACTACCAGAATATTAGTGATTTGCGGATAGCTGTCTTTAACCCATTGGATGAAATTGTCGAGACTTTTTTGCCCGCGTCCTTTCACCTTGATCGTATCGATAGAGGGGCAAACCGCCATAAAGGCAGAGACAGATGTTTTTCCCATCACACCTGGGCCTAGTAAGCCAATGACTTTGGAATCCTTGCGTGCCAAATGTCGGGCACCTACGCCAGGTACGGCGCCGGTTCTATAAGCGGATAGCAGGTTGGCCGACATAAAAGCCAGAGGTGCGCCGGTATCAGCATCACTTAACGTGAAGGTAATAATAGAGCGTGGTAGCCCCTTATCTCTATTGGCGATGTTAGACCCATACCATTTGACCCCGGAGGTGCGAAAGCTACCACCTAAATAAGCAGGCATTGCCATCATGCGGCGGTCTGCCGTTGGCTTGGGCATCGTGGGAAATGGTGACTCCTCAGGAAACATGATCATCGCGCCGTGCGAGTCGTTATTGGGGCCTGCCATACGGTAATCACCCTGGTGGAGCAGGCTGAACACCTCTTCCATCGCATCCACGCAAGCGGGCATATCAGTCACACCGGCGCGTATCATGTCTTGCTCGGAAAGGTAAATAAAGTCGATTTGTGTGTTATTTTTCATTGTAGACCTCGGCATCGTCGTTGTTTTCCTCAGGGGCTTAAAACAGCGGCTACCTCTATACATAGTGCTGTGAAATACGTCACCCATAAGTGTTTTTGAGCGTGGTTTCCGACACGCTGTTGAATAAAGCTACGTCTCATAAGTCGGCAGCGTTAGCACAAATCGGCAACTTGTTACTGCTAATGAGGAAGAAACGATAAATTTTTATTTTAACTTTTTCCTAATATTCATCTCTCTTAGGTTTTGGAGCGCCTGTTAGTATTTTTGATAACGTAACAATGCCAAAGAGGTTGTTTTTAAGCTTTTGTAAAAGATAGGAAAAAAACTAAGTGTCATGCTGATCCAAGTGGTCTAGACAAAAAACGACAATTAAGTTTCCGGTGATTGCTTAACGTTCTCCTTAATAATAGAAAATTGTGTATCATTAGATGCTAATTTTAGGAGATAGGACGTGCAGCAAGCGTTTGACTGCATGGCGATAGAAGCCGGTTCCGCTGGCTGTATGATCGCCCATCGACTCATCCCGGCAACGGGGAGCCCCTGCTTTGTTGGTTGGCAAGGCCAGCACATTCAAGAGCAAAATATACGAATGCCAGCAGACCAGGATTTACCTTACAGGTTAAAGAGTGAGACGTTATCAAAATCCTTTAATCGGCTATTTTTTGGTGTTGCGCACGATAATCCCTTGGAGGCATACCGTAGTGTCGTTTGAACACACGGGAAAAGTGCGCTGAGTCAGCAAAGCCCCAATTGTAGGCTATAGTTGTGATCGGTAGGCGGCCGTTACCAGTTTGGGTCAGTTCGCGGGCGCAGCACTGCAAGCGCTGACGATTAATATAACGGCATATGCTTTCACCGTTCATTTCGAATTGACGATAGAGATGACGCACCGATACGTTCAGGCGGGCAGCCAATTCATCCGGCGTAGGTGGCTCCATCAATGCTTCATTGATCATTTGCTCGGCGAGACGCCGCAACGGGCTCCCCGTTTTGATAGCGTCTTCAACGTGCAAGCAGGGTTGCAATAGACTGATCAATGCATCCTGTAGCGCTTCACCATGTTGCTTGCCTTCGCTCAGGGTTATGTGATCCTTGCTAATCTGCTGAAACATTCCATAGAGCAGTCGTCTGCTAAGGCTGGCCTGCTCGAGCTTGCCAAAGCGGCAGGTACCGGTAGGTAAAAGTCGATCAACAGCGTCACGGCAGAGATGGATCGACAATTGATTGATTAACCCCTGTGGCTTCATCTCAAACGCCTGAGCTGAATCAAGTAAAGCCATGTCATTAGGCTGTAGAGTAAAGGAGTGATTATTGTTAAGTATCACCATATTGCCTTGGCGCTGTAAGACAAGGAAATAGAAGCGATCATCTCCCCGTGTAGCGACTCCACGTTCTCGACGGATTGAGCGAGCGTTCACACGTATGTCCGCTAGTGTGAGACCACCCAAGTCATAGCGTTGAATATTGCCAACAAAATGTTCGGGACAGTTTGCGCGCTGGGTTACAAAACGTCCGCAGACGGCTTGCATAGCATCATTCCAGCTATCGAAATCATAAGCAGTTTGCACATTCACAGCAGATCTCCTTTTTAGGATGTTCTTGTACTAAAACCCATGCCTGCGGTTGAAGCGGATGATTGCATGAATATTCATGTATTATTTGTATCAGAAAAATACCGAAGAAGCGAAGTAGTTCCTCATAGCTCACCCTCGGTGTGGGTGTCGTCTGGCTGTACCCTAACTATCTCCCGGGGCCGATTTGAGTACTGTAATGTCCGTTATATTCCCCAGAGCGCAAAGAGGCGCTGCTGAAATAGCTCGTAAGGAGGTATTTCCGATGTGCTGATAGATAAGAAATGACGCAGTATCAGCTGTCAAAACGGCAGGGAAATCCATGTTTTCGTCAAACAAAGACAAGATGTGCGTACCACGACTGAATACCCTTGATGGACTGCCCAGAAATTAAAGGGGTAAGACAAAATAACAAGGGGCTCTTCAATATGAAATTATGCTACTCCGCTTTTTTACCTGTTGCTGCTGTTACCAGTGGCGTAATTGCAGCGTCACTTAGCAGTGCGCAGGCTGCTGAAATATTTAGTAATACTGACACCCAGATTGGTGCCAACATTGAGGTAGTGCTGGGGGCCTTTCATAGCCAGGAAGGATACGCCCAGAGCGAAACCAGTGCGCCCGGTGGAAGGGGCTGGCAGGAAGGGTTTGCCAAATATGGACTGGATGCCACGCATGCGCTAGGGGAAAGCTCGTTTTATGCCAACGTAGCCTGGGTATCCAGCGCGACTACCGGCCAAGGCGATGCGGCAGGTTATACGACCGGAGATGAGCGTAAAACCCGTCTGGAAAATTTATACGCCGGCTGGAAATCGGGCAATGCCTTGCCTGCCTTGGGGGTAGACGGCATCGATTTTTCTCTGGGGCGTCAGCGTATCCAGCTCGGCGATGGGTTTTTGATCTCAGGCGATGCACTCAACTTTGGTGAGGGGGTATTAGGGGGCGATCTTGACCGCGGCGGCGCTTACTATTTAGCAGGACGCCAGTCATTTGAAAACACAGCTGTGCTGAAGCTAGGGGGAGAGCAAGGCTGGCGTGGGGATGTAATGTGGCTAGCATCAGGCAACCCTGCACAGGCCAAGTCAGAACTGGCCGTTGCTAACCTTGAGCGTGTAACCGATAGCGGTACGCTTGGCATCTCCTATCTTGATGTACTGAAGACGGACGACGACTATGCTTTCCTCTACCCTGACCGGGAAAACGTTAAAGTCTATAGCGTGCGGGGGCAAGGCAATGCCGGTGTCGAAAACCTGTTTCTCTCTGGCCAATACGCGCTGCAAAAAAATGGCAGCGACGGGGACGAAAACGCGTGGTACCTAGAAGCAGGCTGGACTTTTTCAGACGCCGCATGGACGCCCAGTGTTAGCTACCGTTTCAGCCGTTTCTCGGATCAATATGACACTCTTTTTTACGGCAATGGACGTGCGTTAGGCACTTGGTTCCAAGGAGAAGTAGCCGCTAACTATGGCGGCCCGTTTAATGTTAATACGCGGGTTCATCAGCTGAACGCATCGTTGTCGCCTTCTGAAACGCTGAGCTTCGGCGCGATGTGGTATGACTTTACCTCTTTGTCAGATGACGCCGGGCCTAATACCGGTGGGCAGGAGCTCGACTTATATGCTTTTTGGGCGCCTAGTGAACACTGGTGGGTAATGCCGCTGATTGGACATTATACCCCGGATGCCTCAGCCACTGGTGGTGGTACTCAGCTCGGCAGCGATAGTGCCAATCTGTACACGCAGCTTTTGGTTGGATTTAATTTTTGAGGCAGGAAGCCGGGCATGGGTGAGGAAAATCGCCTACTTACCGCTGACAGAAGAGTAAAACACCAACAGATATCTCACAACTAGGCATTGGCTATTTAAGAGTACTAAGAAGGAGGCCGGGATGGTTAGAGAGCTAGCACAGTTACCGGGACCATACTCCTAGCAGAACAGACATGGGAACGCTGACGGGAGGGGTGGCTGATCAGCGTGAGTCATTAGGGAAAGCATTGGCAAGGGAGAACAACATTATGGCAATGCGACACAAGCGGCTGAGCTCCGCCCATTGGTAGTGTCGCTGACAAGGGTTGATTGCCCGCACCACAACTACAACCACTAGAACGGAAATAAAAATGGCTAAATCTTTGAATCGTCGCGATTTTCTTAAATCCTCGGGTGCCATGGTGGCGGGAAGCATGGCGGCCGGTACTCTCGGCCTCTCCACGAATGCTCATGGATCGGACGAAGATGCCAGTGTCTATGACGTAATCGTTGTCGGTAGCGGCTTTGCCGGTGTGACCGCCGCCCGTAATGCGAGCCAGGCCAACCTGCGAGTCCTGCACCTGGAAGCCAGCGCCCGTCTCGGTGGCCGCACCTTCACGAGCCACTTCGCCGGTCACGATATCGATCTGGGCGGCAGCTATATCGGCTGGGGGCAACCCCATGTCTGGGCCGAAAAGATGCGCTACCAAGTAGCTATTGATGAAACCGCAGGAGCAAGAGCCACGCATTACGTCTGGCATAATGAGTCAGGAGAAAGACAAGAAGGCTCTCCCGATGATTTTTGGTCACTCATGGGGCCTGCAATAGATCGCTTTTACGCTCCTGCTCAGGAAGTCCTGCCAAGGCCATATGATCCTCTTCTCATGCACGATAACCACGGTCTTGACATGATGTCTTCTGAGGAAGCTGTCAATGCATTAGGCCTGCCTCTCGATCAGCGTACATTGATACAGACTTTCGCCGCGATGAATGGTCACAGCGATGCGGATCAGAGCAGCTATCTTGATCAACTCAGGTGGTTCGCACTGTCGGGATTTAACCAGGACTTCATGTGGGACAATATCGGACGCTATAAAATAAAAGGTGGTACTCAAACCCTTCTAAGAAAAATTCATGAGGATAGCCGAGCAGAGTTTAAGACGGGCCAGCCTGTCAGAAAGGTCGAGCAGGTTGACGATCGCGTCAGCGTTACGACCGCAAGAGGAGAAACTTTTATTGCCAAGAAGTTGATCCTTTCCGTGCCGTTGAACGTGGTGTCGAGCATTGAATTTTCACCCTCCATCTCCTCAATCAAGATGGACACCAGTCAGCAACGCCATACCGGATCTGGAATAAAAACATACATTCGGATCAAGGGGAATCACCCTGTAATGTTTGGCCAAGGCAACCAGGATATGCCCTTTACTTTTATCTGGACAGAATATGAAGATGAGAACAGCCAAATTCTAGTAGCCTACGGAATTTCCCCCGAACAACTGGATACTACCGATGCAGAAGCTATCCAGTCTGCTGTCAATCAATATTTCCCAGACACTGAGATCATTGATTTTGCCAGTTACAACTGGAACGTCGACCCCTACGCCCTGGGGACTTGGTGCATGTATCGTCCCGGCTGGCTGACCGAGAGGCTGGAAGAACTCCAGCGCCCGGAAGGTAATATCCATTTCGCCACTTCGGATATCGCCAGTGGCTGGCGCGGCTTCATCGACGGGGCCATCGAGTCCGGCGCCCAGGCCGCCGAACAAGTATCGGTGCTGCTCAAGGCAGAGGCGGACTCATAATGAGATTGAAACTTACCCATTGGTTACTGGGACTCCCCTGTCTTTGGGGGTCCATCGCACCGGCATTGGCCGCGAATGACTGCGATATAGATCTAGGCAGGCAGGCCTTCGCCACCTGCAGCACCTGCCACTCCAATGATGCCAGTGGGACACACTCCGTCGGCCCCAACCTTTACGGCGTCATCGGTCGAGCGGCTGGTACCGCCCCAGGTTACGGCTATTCGGTCGCCTTGGAGGAGCTCGACACCGAGTGGACCCCTGAAGAGTTGAGCAAGTTCCTGATCAGCCCTATGGAGTATGCTCCGGGCAGCATGATGGCCTATGGTGGGCTGAAGAACGAAACACAGCGCAATGCAGTGATCTGTTACCTGGAGCAGTCTTCTGAATAACCTCGCCAATAAGGATCCAATGTCATGAAGAAGTCTCTGCCACTCTTGCTGTCCCTCTTGACCGTATCGATGGGTGCCAATGCTGCGGGCCTATCGGAGGCCGATAGGGCAGTTATCGAGAACAAGCTCGAGGCCGTCGAGGCGATGTGGAGCGAAGGTGACTACGAGGGCATCGCCCGGTCTCTCTATGTCGAGGAGACGAGGATCACCGGTGAGGATACCCCTGACGTCTATACCGGGATGGAGTCACTGACCGGACTCGTCGAATATCTCGTGGATACCAGTAACGCCGTCGAACTCACCCAGGTTCAGGCCAGCCCCGTGGGCGAAATTGGTGTCATCAGCTGGGTGAACTGGTATGTAACCCCAACCGAAGGCGAGGACTTCGTCATGAAGAGCTTGATGGTCTGGGAGCAACATGACGGCGACTGGAAGGTAATGGCCGATATGTATGCCGCTGGCGAAATCGACGAAGGATAGGGAATAAAGGATAAGCAATATGATATCTCTCAAGTTGAAGCAGGCCTACAGTGACCTGGAAAGCATCGGCAGCGTCGCTAACATGGGTGCCGAGGTGCTGGAGGGCGACCCGCAGGCTTCGAGCAGGATGCTGGAAGGCAATATCGGCGATCCACTCAGTTGCGGTATTTTCGGCTGTACCGGGGGCAAGTATCGCGTTGTCTACCCCTTTAGCGAACATGCCACCGTCGTTGAAGGCACGGTAGTACTGACCGATGAATCCACGGGAGAATCCATGGAATACCATGAGGGTGACTCCTGGTTCGTCAAGCAGGGAACACCGGTCATCTGGGACGTTAAAAGCGACACTTTCATTAAGCACTTTGGTGCTGCAACCCAACCCTGATGAGCTGTAGCCGTAGGTTGCTTGGCGGTAGTCGATATGATGCCAATCACATCAGTTCAGCATCCGAAGGCGACAAAAGTGCCTATCACTCCATAACATGATGCGTTTTATTGGCCAGTACTGGCCAATAAAACGCACCAGTAACGCCAGGCTCGCCCAGCTGTAATGGCTGTCGCTGTTGTCAGTGATGCTCAGATACTCACTAATAGATGGCGGCCACAGAAGACATACAGCAGGAAGTAGCCGCGGTGATCGTAATAGCGGTTAAAGAACTTCTCGGCTTGCTCACCGTGTACAACGATATCGGTGCCATCAAAGTCCAGCATGCTCCTCTTCGGGGTGCGTCATGCCGCTCATTGAAGGGGGGCCACCGCAATTCATGGGTCTTGACCATTTGCTTGCCGATCGGCGCTCTGCTCTAACCGGCACAGCGTAGACTCGCCTGCCAGAGTATCATCTTCACCTAGCGCTGCTTGAACAGTTGGTCATAACGCAGTGCTTCATGGTCGTTGAAATCTTCGTAGCCCGCGGCGACACCGAACACCACTGACGAATCAGGAAGTCGCTCTTGCTCTTGTGGCGAATCTGTTCCGGTGCCCAGGGGCATGAAGCGCCGAAGCGTTAGGCGATGTTACTTATAAACTTCCAATAGCAGGAGCAATCCAGCGTCAGAGGTTATGTGGCCCCTGAGAAATCGGCTTCAATATGGCGGCGTGAGAGTGGCGAGAAGGTGAGTTTTTCAGGTACCATTTTGGAGGCGGCTGTTGGTGTTGGTTTTTAGAGTAAGACCCTGAAACGTTAACACTTTCAGCCGCTTTTTTTACCGCGAAAGAAATTCGGGCTAACACTATAGCTATTCGGGGGTGAAAAGACCTTTCTTCATATATAACTTAACCCATAATATAGCGATGATACTAATAACTAGCAGAAGACTTCCCGCAGTAGCGTAAATTTGCTGTGTTAACTCAGGTGTGGGGGAGTTATTGAATGCAACGTAACCCATCCCGATAATTCCCAGCAGTTGCGGCACAGGGAAGAAAGGGCTTTTATAAGGACGAGGTAATTCTGGATAGCGAATTCGTAAAACAATGATATCAATATGAGCTATGATATAAGCCAATAACCAGCTGGTAGATGCTGAGATAACCAGTACGATGATAAAATCAATACTCATCGAGATCATGAATATAGAAACCATTAGCGACATGAACACAATGGCTACCCATGGAGTTCCAAACCGCTTGCTGGTTATTTTTAACTGCGGAAACGATTGCCCGTTTTCTGCCATACCCTGTAGCATGCGCGAAACACTGGCAAGAACTGTATTGACAGTACTACAAGTCGCTGCAATGGCCATCACAGTCGCAAAGAGAAGGCCAGCCTTCCCAAAAACCGCATTCGCATAATCAAGATAAGGAATAGGTGTGCCGATTAGCGTTTCGGGCGTTAAGTACTTAGAAGCTCCCCAGATAAAGAAGGTATATATACCTAGCATTATACATAGTGACAGCATCATTGCCCTAGGAATATCCCTCTCTGGTTTTTTGACTTCATTTACCATTGGGCAAATAAATTCAACACCTACAAACATCCACATTGCGAGGGAAATAAGTCCAATTGTATCTAAACTTAACGCCTGTTTAAAATCCCAGGTAAGTGCTGAATTTTCCAGCACGGGGTGCGGCTCGGCGATCCCAGTTACAGCTGTTAATCCAATAGTTATCAATGCACATACTAGAATAAAAGCAAAGAAATTTTGAGCCTTTGCAAATACATTTGTTCCTAAAATATTGGTGATTGTTAAAGCAATTAAGATAACAAACGGTATCAGCATCGGGGGGAACAAGCCGGGCAATAACTCATTCAATATCGCATCTACCAGAAACATTTCGGCAGGAATCCCTAGCACTCCCACAACGACGTAGCCTGCATATACGGCCAGAATTGCAGGAAAGTGCCCGATTGCTTTTTCGGTATACGTACCTAACGTTCCAGCATGCGGAAACATAAGCGACAGTTCAGAGAAGGTCATAGCATTGAAAAGAGAAAGGATGAACGCAATAATAACAGCTGCGACAAAGGCTGTCCCTCCAATGCCCACACCCTGCAAGGCCGACAGCATCGATCCCTGAACTATAACTAAGCCAATACAAATAGAGATCATCGTAATGAAGCCGAGGCGAGACCTCTTTCGAGCCTTCCCATCTACAAGGGGGTCATAGTCCCCCACCATTCCTGATTTAGGGTTATCTACTTTATTCATTTTTTAACCTCACGAACCAAAAGGCAATTTGTTGAGTATTGTTAGGTAAAACCACGGTCTTAATATACTCATATGTAAATTGTTTTTACTTGATCCTTTCTGCCATAAATTTGAATTTTTGTGACCAATTTTTCCTGGCAACAGGCCAAACTTTGTACTTCCTATCTGCAATTATATTTCTTTAACTTGCCAGAAGTATGCAGCCGAAGTGCCTGGAAGTTTTATCGCAACACATATTAGGGTTCCTAGTTATCCTGCGCTTCCATCGGTTTCGGCAGCCCCATATCTCCTGACAATTAAGCCGCTTAAAGCTGCACGCTGACTAAATAAAGAAGCCCAAGAAACCCAGGTTCTTCCATAGCACTGAACCTGGCATTTTATATTAAAGAGGATTGCGTGAGCCCAGCGATATAATTCATATTTTTTGAAATAGCTGCAAAATTTTTTTATCGATAGAGATTGAATTCCGAGTTCATCGAAAAAATTTAATAGGCCTTAATTAACTTGGTCTTCAAAAACTTCTCCTCACTAGGCTAGGCAGCCATAGACAACAAGCTTGGCAGCCACAATCAATTTTCGATTGCGGATTAAGGATCCAATAGAGTTTACGATGATCCATGCAGCGAAGCTTCAATGTCGATACGAGATTAGGGCTACATCGTTGTTCTGTGCGCGGTGAGAGCCATGATCCTTGGCATCGTGCCACTTGAGCTTTTTTACGATCAGATGAAGGGGCTTTACGGTCTGATTGACTAACGACTGCTACCTTAACTTTGAACTATCTCACGTTGCCCAGGAGCCCTCATGAACGAAATACAGCTTTTGCCTCAGGTTCAAGACTTTCTTCAACAGAACCACGCCCACTTTATTGACGGCCAGTACTATAAGGGCCATTCCAATACTAGTATCCCGGTCATTAATCCGGCTAACGAAGAAGTGGTTACCGAGATTGCGAACGCCAGCAAAGCCGATATCGAAGCAGCGGTCTTTTCGGCCCGCAGTGCGTTTAAAGGAAGCTGGGCAGAGACCTCTCCTTATCAGCGCGGTGTGGTTCTTAACCGCTTAGCCGATCTTATCGAAGCAAACGGCGAGGAACTGGCCCAGCTGGACACCCTTTGCTCAGGCAAAACTATTCATCTATCGCGGATGTTCGAAGTTAGTCAAAGTGCAATATTTTTGCGTTACTTCGCTGGCTGGGCGACCAAAATTAACGGCGAAACTATGAGTCCTTCTTTTCCCTCCATGGCTGACGAGAAGTACACTGCGTTTACCCGTCGCGAACCAGTTGGCGTAGTAGCAGGCATCGTGCCGTGGAATTCGTCTGTGATGATCGGTGTGTGGAAAATCGCCGCCGCGTTAGTCACCGGCTGTACTATCATCATCAAACCTAGCGAATTTACTCCGTTGACAATGCTACGTTTGGCACAGCTAGCGGTAGAGGCCGGCTTGCCTCCTGGGGCGTTTAATGTGCTCAATGGAGCAGGAGGGGTCGGTGCGCAACTGATTAACCACCCGCAAGTGTCTAAGGTCTCTTTCACCGGTTCAGTGCCGACCGGTCTTAAAGTTGGCCAAGCTGCAATGGCAGCTAGCCTTACACGTGTGACATTGGAACTGGGGGGCAAGAACGCAGCTGCGTTGCTGCCGGATGTAAATGTCGATGCGGCTGTTGCAGGCTTGATACAGAGTGGATATGTACACCAAGGTCAGGTCTGCGCGGCGCCGGAACGTGTGTACGTACCACGTGAGCGATTACAAGAGGTGATAGAGAAATTCAGCGTTGCTTTAGAGCAGCTGACTATCGGCTCTCCACTGGATGAAAGTGTACAGTTCGGGCCGCTGGCCAACAAACCGCAGTTCGACAAAGTTATGGAGTGTTTGCAGGTCGCTCATCAGGAGAGCAAGGTGTTATTTGGTGGTAAAGCACTGCCTCAGCCTGGTTACTTCGTAGAGCCAACCCTATTGCTAGCGCTTAGCTCGCAAGATCGGATGTTACACGAGGAAACCTTCGGCCCAATAATCACCCTGTTAGCGTATGACGACGTAAATGAATTACCTGCTTTGATCAATGATTCACCTTTCGGATTGACTGCCAGTGTTTGGAGCAACGATCTCTCCGGCGCACTGCGCCTAATAACTGAAATTGAAGCAGGTACGGTGTATGTCAACATGCATACTTTTATCGACCCCGCAGTGCCGTTTGGAGGTATCAAGGCTTCTGGTACGGGTCGAGAGTTTGGCAGTGCATTTATTGAGGATTATACCGAAATTAAATCTGTAATGATTCGCTACTGAAGCCTTGTCATCAGGTTGGCGCCTCACTGGCGTCGACCTTCTTTTACAGTTTCAAAGTAAAAGCTGTGTATTCTTAGGTAATAAAAGTCATGAAAAAAACATTAATTAAATTTAATTTAGAAAATATGGATAGGCTAAAATAGCTAAGCTGACAAAAACATTTAAGATGACCATCCCTAAGAATTGTTAATATCAAACAACAACTTAACCTAGTATTTAACATTGCTAATAAAGATTTATCTTTTAAATTCTACCCCCTTCAAAAAGTGGCCCCCCATGCCTATTGCATTCCATCATTGTACAGATGTAACCGAGCATGCCATGTGGTTATCTGGTTGGCAGCAGGAATTTGATCAGATTGACGAAGGGAGCTTTGTTGGGGAAATCATTGATATAAGCGAGCCGGGAATAAGGCTTTTCCGCGAAAGAGCCAACCTCGCCGTCTCACAATTAATGCGTTTTCCAGAAGATCAGTGGCATTTAGCCATGCCGCTACAATGGCCTAACAATTCCCTCTTTCGCTCTGATGCCATTACGGTACTGCCGCGTTGCAACGAGTTTTTGGGTATATCACCAGCTGGCTACGACTTGCTAGTGGTCTCTATAGACCTTAACCGCCATAGCTGGCTAGAACAGAATGCAAGAAAATCCCGGGTGCTCGCAGTTACGCCGGATTTATTCAAGATGGTCAAGCAGCAGTGGTGGGCATTGACAGAGCATTTAAGAACCTGCAGTGGAGAAGCTACTCCATGCACCCAGCAAGCGATAATGTGCCAGCTAAAGGAGGGTATAGACTTGTTACTTGGATCACCATCTTGCACTGTGGTGTCTGATGACAGTAGCAACTACCGCACTCGTCGCTATGTAGTGGATCGCTGCCATGCACTGTCCAAGATGCATCCAGACAATCCGCCTTCGATGATGGCGCTTTGTCAACAACTCAACATCTCACGGCGCACACTACAGTATAGTTTTCAGGCTGAGACAGGTCAGTCTCCGGTGCATTATCTTAGGGCGCTACGTCTCAATGCGGTGCGCCGCAGCCTGATGAGAGACCCTACCCTTTGCTTGGCTGATGCGGCAGCGCAGCAGGGGTTTTTTCATCAGAGTTACTTCAGCCGCGAATACCGTCGCCTATTTCTTGAGCTTCCCTCTGACACTCGCAAACGAAGCCAGGAAGCATAAGAAAGCGCAACACATCGATTAACAAATAATCAATCATATAAAGAATGGAATCGATAATTAGCTCCGCCACCAATTGAAAAGACTTATGTCACAACAACGCGATACCTGATAGGCCCGGTGTTGTACTTGGCCATTGTGCTCTGGTCTCTGATTTTCTGCCAGTTATCAACTTTAATTTACAAAGCTCCGAATGCCTTTTTTTCCGTTAAGCTGGCCACAGAAGACAAAAAATTGTCAGTAGCTGCCAAGTTTTCAAGAGAACTGTATGTTTTGATCAATAATACGAGCGCGAAAATACAAAAATCGTAGAGGCGTAACAATGTATATAAAAACTTCTCTCCCACCCATCGCAAATTTCTCTGAAACAGCGCTTCTCTTAACTTCATTATATTCCCTAACTGCGAAGGCTTATGAAATCTATAAAGAAAATGGCCCGTCAATCGATGCTGATCACGAGGCAACTCTAGGGATTTACAATAGCCAGGACAGCTATTCCCAGTCCGGCACCCTGGACGAAGATGAGCAAAGTTGGCAGGAAGGCTATGTCAAAGATGGCATGCCATGTTCAGAAATTATTATTTAATTTCTAACGCTTTAAGACATCTGCTGCCAAAAAATAAGATAAAACTTAAGGGGTAATAGTCATGCACTTCCGGTCGCTGCGAATCTTCGTTACTGTGCTGGTAGGGGCCTGCTTGGCAGTCGCGGTTCTGATACTCACTGTCTATGCAGTAGTTACCAACTCACAAGCCCAGGAGCGATCTAGCCACGTTACGGAGCAGATGATTCAGGAAGGTGCCAAGCATCGGCTCTACGCAGAGGCCGCCTATCAGGCAGAAAAGATACAACTGCAACTAGGACAGGCATTGGGAGTTGCCAAGAGCCTGGCAAACGTCAATACCCTCATGGGAGTGAAGTCCGGCCAGGAAGACGCGCAACTCGATCTCAACCGACAGGAGGTCATGACCGTCATTCGCCAATTCATGGCCACGAATCCTGAGATCACAGATGCCTATATTGGCTGGGAGCCCAACGCCTTTGGGCCAGATGCCCCTTTTGCCGCCACCAGTGTGCCGGGGCACAGTCCTGATGGTCGATTCATGCCACTCTGGTATCGCGACGAGAACGGCTCACTCCAAGTGATGCCTCAGGGGGCAGATATTATCGAAAGTGATACCCTGCAGCCCAACGGCCTGCGCGAGGGTGAATACTACCTGTGTCCAAAGGAGACGCTGGCGCCCTGCATTACCGATCCAGCTGCTTACGAAGTCGAAAGTAAAACCGTCATGCTGACCTCCTTCAATGCACCGATCGTCGTTAATGGTGAGTTCATGGGCAGCGCCGGTGTCGATCTGTCCGTTGACTCCCTCCAAGCCACATTGAGCGAGGCCAACCGGGCTCTCTATGACGGGGCTGGGGAAATGGCACTGATCGCTTCACGAGGCGGCGTGGTCGCCTACACCCAGGAAGCAGCGATGCTGGGTGAGCCGATGGCGAAGACACTACAGCCCGCGCTGCAGGAGCGTGTCACTCAGGCCCAGCAGGGAAATCTTATCTTCGAAACCGATGCCCAGCAGGGCATGGTCGAGCTCTATTGGCCGTTTACCATAGCGGGGGTCGGCAAGCCTTGGGTGCTAATGATTCGCCTACCTGAAAGTGCTGTGCTCGCGGGGCTGCATGGTCTGCAGGAGCAGATGCAATCCCAGCGTCAAGCCGACATGCTGGGCATGTCCCTTATGGGTCTCATCATTGCCGGATTGGGACTACTGGCGGCTTGGTGGGTAGGTGGTAGTATCGCTCGCCCACTACGCCAATTGGCTGAGCGTATGCGTGATATTGCCAGTGGAAATGGTGACCTGACACAGCGTTTGCCGGTACATGGGCGTAACGAGAGTGCCGCGCTGGCCATACAATTCAATGCGTTCGCCGACAAGATAAACAACGTGCTACTTGATGTCCGTGAGAGCAGTGATTCGGTGCGGGTTGCAGCCAGTGAGATTGCGATGGGCAGCCAAGACCTGTCGTCGCGTACCGAGACTGCGGCCACCAATTTGCAGGAAACCTCCGCGTCGATGGAGCAGCTTACCAGCACTGTCGAGCATACGGCGGCGTCCTCGCGGGAGGCCAACCAGCTATCCTTGTCAGCTTCCGAAGTCGCCTCCCAGGGTGGTGAGGTGGTTTCCCGGGTAGTGCATACCATGGATGAAATTGATGCATCGTCCCGGCAGATCGCCGAGATCGTTTCGGTGATGGATGGCATCGCCTTTCAGACCAATCTGCTGGCGCTTAACGCCTCGGTAGAAGCAGCACGCGCCGGCGAGCAGGGCCGTGGCTTTGCGGTGGTTGCTGGCGAGGTACGCCAGTTAGCCAGCCGCAGCGCCGAGGCCGCACGCCAGATCAAGGAGTTGATTGGAACTTCAACAACCCGGATCCAGGCCGGTGCCGAGTTGGTGCGGGCTGCCGGAAAAACCATGGATGAGATCGTCGCCAGCGTGGCGCGGGTCACCGGCGTACTCGGCGAGATCAGTGCGGCCACCAAGGAGCAAAGCCAGGGCATCGGTCAGGTCAACCAGGCAGTCGCTGAACTGGATCACATGACCCAACAGAACGCAGCGATGGTTGAGGAGTCCACGGCGGCGTCTGACCGGCTCAAGGAGCAGTCGCTGCGTCTGAGCGAGGTGGTAGGTGCGTTTTTTCTGATGGAACGTGGCGCAACCGGTAGAGAAACCACTCCTGCAGAAAGACTCTCGCAACAAGCTGGACAGCTGATGCTTGATGAGTAAACGTAAGTAGAAGATCGAGCCCATGCCGTTTAACGAATCGTGCATCGATCGGCAAGCGGTCACGTGTGACTTGACGCCAGCGCTTACGGCATGGGCCTCGCATTGTTTCAGCTTGCTTATACAGAATATGCTCTGGGCTTCGATAGCGGTGAGAACATGGCCCAGTCTACGTATGGAGAGCTGTGCTAAAGGACTGGCTACTCAGCAGGAAACCGATCAATCTATCACGCAGATTGCCTAGCAAGTGGGAGTTCGCGAATTCAACCCATTTCAACCACTCTTTCAAGCATTAATTTCATAACTCGCCGCGTGAGGTTAGCCGCAATGCACTAATGCAAATAACGGGGAAGAGGCCGCTTACTCATTACAACGAGCAGGCGTGGTGGAAGTTGCTTCAGTAAGCAATATCAAGTCTGCCCCGCGTTCACCCAGCATGATGGCTTGAGCATTGGTATTGCCACTGCTAATTTGCGGGCAAGCAGAGAGGTCAATGACTCGCAGGTTGGTCACTCCATGCACACACATCTGCAGGTCGGTCACCGAGGTAGAGGGATGTGTACCGATTCGGCAAGTCCCCCCGGGGTGATACACGGTTTTGATGGAATGGCGTATAAACTTTTCGATCCCGCTTGTATCACGCCAATCAATGCCTTCTGGTGCGGTCACCTTCTTAATAAGTCCTTTTAGTGCAGGTTGCTGCATGAGCTTAAGGCCAATCTGAACGGCTCGGATTTGGCCATCTAAATCATCTTGGTCTCCGAGATAGTTCGGATCGATAAGGGGTAGATCGGTTGGGTCTGAGCTGCGCAATCGCACTTCACCACGTGCTTTGGGGCGAAGGTGACCAACCTTGACAGTCAACCCATGTTCTGCCGCGGGTGGCGCTTCACCTGGCGTATTGTCGAAATTATCCAGAACAGGTAGAAACATTAGTTGAATGTCCGGTCGGCCAACGCCCAAGCTATCAATGAACGCACCACCTTCCAGAATATTGCTGGTCAATAGGCCGCTACGGAAGGCTAGCCATTGCGCCATATGTTTGATTCCGCGAAGACCTTTATCTTCTCCCAGTATGCTGTTTTGTGAATGAGTAGTGGCGTTGAGCGAGAGATGAAGATGGTCATGCAAGTTTTGGCCAACAGGTAGGTCAATTATTGGCTCAATACCGCGACTGGATAGATGCTCTTTGGGCCCGATACCTGAGAGCATAAGTATCTTTGGACTGCCAAATGCGCCCGCACTCAGGATAACTTCTTTGCGCGCCCGAACGGTTATCGGCGTGCCGCCTTTTTGGCTAAATTCCACGCCTAGCGCGCGGCCCTCTTCTATGATGACTCTGTGTATCAGAGTCCCTGTGGTGACTGTTAGCTGGCTACTTTTTTGTGCCGTTTTAAGATAGGTTCTAGAGACGCTGGCACGAGCGCCATTTAGAGTAGTTGTTTGATAAAAGCCAATGCCTTCCTGAGTAGCGCCATTGAAATCATTAACGTAGGGAAGGCCCATCTCCTGGCCAGCGCGCATAAAAGCCATTGTTAGTGGGTGGCGATAGCGGTTTTCACTGACAGGTAGAGGGCCGTTTTGACCGTGGTACTGGCCGCTAAGGCTTTCGTTTGATTCCGCTTTTCGGAAATAGGGCAGTACGTCTTGATAACCCCAGCCGGTGCAACCCCACTGAGTTACCCAGTCATCGTAGTCCTTGTGCTGACCACGAATGTAAATCATCCCATTTACCGAACTTCCACCACCCAGTACTTTTCCCTGCGCGATGATCATTTCGCGGTGATTGCAGTGCTGCTGAGGTACTGTCATGTAGGGCCATGACTTTTGTTGAAATACTTTTACCACTGTCGCGGGGATGGTATGGAAAGGGCTGCTATCTTTGCCCCCAGCTTCGAGTAATAAGACGCTCCCCGCATTGTTTTCGATCAAACGGCTGGCAACAACACAGCCTGCTGAGCCAGCGCCAACCACAATATAGTCATATTCCTGTCTGCACATTAGAGGCCTCGTCATTGGAATTTTATTCTGCCCCTATCCAAGTTGATTTTGTCAGCAGAAAATTGATCAGGGTGGACAAACTATTTGTATTTGGCTGCACGAAGTTAATTGCGTTTTTTGAATATCGGTTGCGTATTGTGGATATCCGTCAGCAACGCTATGGCTATACCGTTTAACGATGCCTGAAGGTGTTAACAAGAAACGGAGATCAGCATGAAAGTCAGTGTTATTGGCGGTGGACATGGTTGCTACGCCGCAGCCATCGAGATGGTGGAGAAAGGTTTCGACGTGACATTGTGGCGTCGGGATGGCAATGCTCTGCAAGAGTTGCGTCAATTGGGCTATTTGGACGTTAAGGATGCGCAAGGTGAACGGCGTATCCAGATTGGCACTCACAAGGATCAACTATCTCTAACAGATAGCCTGACGGAGGCGGCGCAACAGGCGGAGCTACTGATTGTGCCGTTACCCGCCACTTCCCATGACACTCTAGCCGACCAACTAGGGCCGTTACTACGGGATGATCAGGTGGTCTTTCTACCTCCGGGTACTTTCGGCAGCTACCTGTTCCACCGAGCGATGCGAAAAGCGGGCAACGACAGCCAAGTGGCCTTCTGTGAAACGGGAACGCTGCCCTATTTGGCGCGTAAGCACGGTGCTAATAAGGTAGTCATCAGTGTTTATGCAACCCGGCTCCCTACCGGCGTCTTCCCCAGCGAACTGTCAGCACATGCCTTCTCTGTATTGCGGGAGGCCTATCCCAGCGTTGAACCTATCGAAGATGGCCTTAGTGGCGCCTTAATGAACGCTGGCCCTATTATCCACCCGCCTTTAATTATGATGAATGCGGGGCCACTGGAGCATTTTGATGCCTGGGATATTCACAATGAAGGAACCCAGCCCTCTATCCGAAGCGTGACCACCGCGCTAGATAATGAGCGTATCGCGGTGCGTGAAAAGTTGGGTTACAAGCCCTCCCATTTTCCTCTTGCCAATCACTACGCCTCTGAAGGAGAGGAGTGGATGTATGGCCGGGGCGCCCACGGCAAACTGACCGATAGTGGCGACTGGCGAGAGAACATCGACCTTCATAGCCATCGTTACATGCTGGAGGACACCCGGATGGGGCTCTCCTTCATCGTGTCGGTTGGCCGCTGGGCGGGGCAGCCCACGCCAGTAGCGGAGGGGCTTTTGAGCATTGCTTCGGCGATCACCGGCCAAGATCTCTATGCCCAAGGCCGAACGCTGGAAATGCTGGGACTGGACTCGCTCTCCCAGGCGCAGATGCGCTCTTTATTGACGTATGGCATTCAGGCCTGACCTACCGATAGAGGAGACCGCATCATGCAGGACAACATCATCGTCTTGGGAGCAGGAAGAATGGGAGAAGGTATTGCCCTCTCATTCATTCTGGCTGGGAAGGAGGTCGTGCTGATCGACTTCAAGCCGCGCAGCCCTGAAGAGCGTCGGCACTATTATGAGCAGGCTCGCAGTCGGCTAGTGACGGAGCTCAAGTATCTTCAGGAGAAGCGGCTCATTCAGGAAGAGCAGATCGCTTCAATGGTGAAGCAGCTTCGTATCGTGGATGACCAGCAGGTGCAGATGTTGGCGGGAAGCCGTCTGGTTTTCGAGGCGCTGCCTGAAGTCGGCGAGATTAAGCAGCAAGGGCTGGCCTGGGCAAGCCGACATTTGGATAAAGAGGCTGTTATCGCCTCAACGACGTCCACTTTTCTGGTCACCGAACTCGCTTGCATGGTTAGCCATCCGGCCCGTTTTATGAACGCCCACTGGCTTAATCCTGCCCATTTGATGCCCTTAGTGGAGGTAAGCCGGGGCAAGGATACCGAGCAGCGTTATGTCGATGCGCTGTTCACGGTGCTTAAAGGGATAGGAAAAGTACCGGTGCTGTGCGAGGCGGCGCCGGGCTACATCATTCCCCGCCTGCAGGTGCTGCTCATGAATGAAGCCGCGCGTATGGTCGAGGAGGGCGTTGCCAGTGCCGAGGATATCGATGTGGCCATTCGAGTCGGGCTGGGGTTGCGCTATTCGGTGCTGGGAGTGCTGGAGTTCATCGATTGGGGCGGTGGCGATACGCTTTTCTACGCCTCCAACTACCTGTGCGACAAGCTGGATAACCGATTCAAGTCACCTGAGGTTATTACCCGGAATATGCAAGAGAAGCGTCGAGGCTTCCAAGATGGCGTGGGCTTCTTCGACTACTCAGGGGTCGATCTGTCGAACTACCGAAAGCAGCGCTCCGACGCTTTTCTAAAGCGTCTCGAGCTGCTTGACCTGATGCCAGCAGTCACTACCCGTTATTAATCCTTCACAGCCTATAAAGCGCCTATTGGAAACCATGCTGTTCCTGTAGGCCTTCGCCGAGGATAGTCATAATGAAAACGAGTACACAGGTGGGAACGTTAACGGTACTAATAGCTGCAATGGCGTTGGTGGGGTGTAGCGATGCACAGGAGGAGGTAGTCGATGAGCCTAGCGACGAGTCCCAAGTGATTACCCTCAGCTACGCTTTCTTTGCCCCTGCGCAGAGCTTTCCGGCCATTCAGATGGAGCACTGGGCGAAAGAGCTCAATGAACGTACCGATGGTCGTGTCGAGGTCGACCTCTTCCCCGGGGGCTCCTTACTCACGGCCAGCAATATGTACGATGGGGTGTTGAATGGTGTTGCGGATATAGGGCTTTCCGCCACCTCTTACGAGCCGGGCCGTTTTCCTCTGATCAACTTGGCCGGGAGTCTGACCGGCCAGGACGTCAATTCAGAAGTCGCCAGCCGCATGACTTACCAACTGATTCAAGAGTTTGGTGACCAGATGCCCGAACTCGAAGAGTTCAAGGTCATCACGGCCTTTACATCGGAGCCTGCTTATTTTCAAACCATTGAACCGATTCATCAACTGGAAGACCTGGAGGGGCTGGAAATAAGAATTTCCGGCGATAACTCCAGGGCGCTGGACGCACTGGGAGTAACAGCAGTAGGTATGTCGCAAGCCGATGCCGGTGAGGCACTTCAATCTGGCATTATCGATGGGTATGCGGCTTCCCGGGAAGTGCTAATGGATATGCAGTTCGCGCGTTTGGCTAAGTACGTGACCGACTATCCCTTAACTAACACCATTTTTGCGGCGCTGATGTCGCGAGAGAAGTGGGAGGCGCTCCCTGCTGATATACAGGCGGTGATCGAGGAGTTGGCGCCGGAGATGGCAACCTTCACCGGCCAATATCTCGATGAGCATATACAGCGTTCACTCGAGTGGGCGCAGCAGGAAGAGGGCGTTGAAGTAATAGCGCTTGACGATGATGAGGCTAGCCGTTGGGATGATCAGCTCGCTCCGGTCAATGCAACTATCCTGTCGGATGCAGAGCAGCAGGGCCTACCGGCGTATGCCTTTGCAGAACGAATGCGTGAGCTGATCGAGGAGTATCGTACTGGGGAATAAAAAGAGCAGAGGCGACAGTAGGCTCAGAGCAAGACGTTGGTCAATTCGTTATCAATAGTATGCTCGCGGTTTGACTGCAGTGTTTGCACGGGGGTCACCCCATAGACCTCCTTGTACTGAGCGGAGAAGTGGCCAGGACTGTTGATGCCATGCTGCATGATGACGTCGGTGACACGGTGGCCACGAGGGGCATTAATCAGCGCCTGGTGCACACTCTTCATGCGTTGCTGAGTAAAATAGGCTTTGGGTGGGAGCCCGACAAATTGCTGGAAGCCGTATTGCAGCGTGCGCTTTGATACCCCCACCATCGAGGCTAGTGTCTCGAGCTCAATACTCTGCTTGAGATTTTGGTCAATAAGCGTTTTGGCGTTTTTTACATAGTGCGGAAGAGGAGAGGGGTTACCACTCAAGCGCTGACTGTAGTTGTTAATGAACAGCCCCAGCAGGCTGTCATATAAGTAGTCTTCCATCAGCTTGATCTGCTGGCGCGGGGCATTTTGCTGGTGAAGAGAGTCGGTGAGACGGGCAAAATACTTGATGGTATCCAGAAGAAAGACCGTGCCGGGGTAATGCTCGGGAAAGTAGTGGTCAAAGATGATCGGAAGATCAATGCGCTGTTCAAGTCGACACGAAAGGCGTTGTTCCAACCGGTGGCGCGGTACTCGAACGATGATGTTATGGCAGTTCGGAGAAGTTTGAATGAGAGCGCGTTGACAGGGGGATGTGACGGTAACACCTCCCTGAATCATACTGACCTGACGGTCAGCGTATACGATGGTTCCCTGGCCTTCGAGAGTGATACGAAACAGGTAAACGTTTGACTCTTCGACGGGATCAATTTCGACATTGGCACCATATTGCAATTCGATAATGGCCAATTGGTCGAAGCTGACGGCACTCAAACGTGAGGCAAGTCGCGGGCCGTTAAATAAACGCATGCGATGTGGGCAGAGGTAGTGGGTGACATGCTCACGAATGACCTCTTGTGAATCGGTGCGCAGAATAGCGTGCTTCTGCAGCAGAAACGGTGTTGTACCCATGGTTCACCTCAACAATGCACCAAGCAGGTGATGGTTTTGGGGTGTGAAGCCGAGGCAATAGCGGCTGGGCCAGTAGATGGCACGCTCTATCTCTAGAAGCTCCCAGGCGCTTACACTCGAATGGATATATGCTAGAATAATCCACTATTTTTTTGGATGGCGCGCTTCTTATGGTCGACAAGGATGAATTATCGTCTTCCTTTTTTCCTCTTGCCGATGAATTTCGCTCGCGTGATTTTCCTTTTTATTGGGTCGCGAGGCTGAATGCTAAATACAGCGCTGATGTCGATACACTACTGAAACCACTCGGGCTCAGTTCGTCTAAGTGGCGCATTCTCATGATCCTACATGAACATGGGCGCCTTAGCATGTCGGATATATCAGTACACGCTGTTGCAAAATTGTCAACTATCACCAAAATTGTATACCGAATGCAAGAGTCGGGTTTGCTTAAAACAGAGGCCAGCCCGCAGGATGGTCGCGTCACTGAAGTAGAGCTTACCGAGGCGGGTGAGGCAAAGCTGGATATTGCGCGGCAAGTTACTAGCCGTCTGGTGGAAAAAGCCTTTGCCGATTTCAGTAAACAGGACATTGTGTATATCAATCAGTGCTTGAGTAGGATGTTTCATAACTTAAACGCGCTTTAAGGTCTAGAGGGACGCTGGAATTACTGCCATCGCGGCCAAAGTGCTTACATTTGCCCTATGGGCTATCTAATAGCCCTGCCCTTTCCTGAACTACTCCTTTTTATTCAAACTTCCGCTTAGCGCTTTTGCTTAAACGTCACGCGGGTAGTGAAATTGCCACGCTTTTCGCAGTAGCCCATCCATTAGTCGTAAACTATACGTCGTAATTAAGCAGGATATTCCCTATCCCTTGTGAAAGTCACGAATAGGTCAAGTACGAAAATAGCAGCTATTTTATAGTTAAATAACTGATTTTATTGACTATATAGAGTTCTCTGTATTCATGTCAATTTGCTCAGTTAGGTATGTGCATCAACCTGAGAGGTATTGGCGACTCGGCCCATCAGTCGTAACACTCACCTGCACTGTTATTGCTATGCGGGTAAAACGATCATGTCGCAAACCACAGGGGCCGTTGAACAAGCGCCCTACGCTGCTGAAGCCTCTGCTTTCAAGCCAATCTCACTTGTAATGGGTATTGTCATTGGCTTGGGTGTTTTCTTCCTTTTGCCTGAAACGCTGGCCTTCAGTGCTCGTCTAGTGGCGGGCATTGCCATGCTGATGGCCACCTGGTGGATGACCGAGGCGATACCCATTCCTGCCACGTCGCTGTTGCCGCTTGTACTGTTCCCGTTTTTCGATATTGCCTCGGTCGGTGAAACCGCCTCGCCCTATGCTCACAGCATTGTCTTTCTAGTATTGGGTGGCGTACTGCTGGGCTTGGCAACGCAACGCTGGAATTTACACCGCCGCTTCGCGCTACTGACGGTGCTCACCGTGGGTACTAAGCCGGCTCAAATCGTCTTCGGTTTGATGTTCGCTAGCTGGTTTATCACCATGTGGGTCAGCAATACCGCCACCGCAGTGATCATGGTGCCCATTGGAGGCTCGATCATTGCGCTAGTGAAGTCACTGGGTAACGGTGATGACACGCCCAAGTTTTCTGCCTCTGTGCTACTGGGCATTGCCTATGCCATCACCATTGGCTCCATGGCCACATTGATCGGCCAGCCGCCGATGGCGCTAATGCGCGCCTACATGGAAGACACCCACGGGCTTAGCATCGGATTTGGTCACTGGATGCTGGTGGGTGTGCCGTTCTCATTCACTATGCTAATGCTGGCTTGGTTTGTGCTTAACAAACTGGTGTTCCGCTCGGAAGTCGAGAGCATCCAGGGTGGCCGGGCGATGATTGAGGCAGAGCTCAAGGGGATGGGCCGACTATCGCCTGAGGAGTCACGTGTATTGATGGTTTTTGCCGGGGCAGTGTTCTGCTGGGTATTCCTGCCGTTAATCGCGAGAATTCCTGTCGTGCAGAGTGCACTGCCTTGGTTGGGTAACATCAACGATACTAGTGTGGCGATTCTCTCGGCGATTCTGATGTTTGTGATTCCTGCCTCTAATGGAAAAGGGGCGTTGCTGGCGTGGTCGGCTACCCGTGACGTGCCCTGGGGGGTACTGATTTTGTTTGGCGGTGGCCTAACACTCTCAGCCCAGTTCACCGCCACTGGCTTGAGTGCGTGGGTTGGCGAGAGCGTCTCGGGATTATCGGGGTTACCTCCGATTCTGATCCTAGCCATCACGGCTATCGTCATTATCCTATTGACCGAGCTAACCAGTAACACGGCGACGGCGGCTGCCTTCTTCCCGATTATGGGATCTATTGCCGTGGGACTGGGTATCGAACCTTTTCTGATGACCATCGTGGTTACCTTTGCCGTGAGCTGCGCCTTTATGTTGCCCGTGGCGACACCTTCCAATGCAGTGGCTTTCGCAACAGGGGATCTTCCAATCAAGAGCATGATCCGAGCAGGTATCTGGCTCAACGTCATCGGTTTGCTGGTGATTATGGTCGCGCTCTACACCATTGTCCCTTTGGTATTCGATGTCTCTTTCTAAAATGTGGTTGTCAACGTCATTGGCAGCGATTCGGATTTGACGCTGGTAAAGATTCGCTCTATTTTGTTCGTAATGCAAATTAGTGTTCGCAATATGAACAAAGAGAGGTTTCCATGTCTCAGCCCTGTATTATTTGTGTCGCTATCACCGGCAGCCTGCCGCGCAAAGAGAACAATCCTGCCGTGCCGATTACGGTTGAAGAGCAAATTGAAAGTACTCAGGCGGCGTTCGAGGCGGGAGCTACCATTGCTCATTGCCACGTGCGTAACGATGACCAAACGCCTTCTTCCGACCCAGAGAAATTTGTAAGGCTGATGGAAGGGCTCAAGAAACACTGCCCTGGCATGATTATTCAGCTCTCAACCGGCGGGCGCTCTGGCGCCGGTGAGGTGCGCGGCGGGATGCTGTTGCTGAAGCCTGATATGGCCAGTCTCTCGGTGGGCTCCAATAACTTCCCCAATCGTGTGTACGAGAATCCGCCCCAGTTGGTGGAGTGGCTTGCCGATGAGATGCTCACGTATGGCATTAAGCCTGAAATCGAAGCGTTTGATCTGTCGCATATCCATCAGGCGGTTGCACTCTCCAAGCAGGGAAAGCTGAAAGCACCGCTCTATGTGCAGTTTGTCATGGGCGTTAAGAATTCGATGCCAGCGGATAAGCCGACTTTTGATTTCTATATCGAGACACTCAAGCGGCTAGCGCCGGATGCACAGTGGTGTGGCGCAGGCATCGGCGCCAATCAATACCTGCTTAACGAGTGGTCTATTGCTGCTGGTGGTCATACTCGGACGGGGCTTGAGGATAACGTTCGCCTGGATAGTAATACGCTGGTGCCCTCCAACGCCGCGCTGGTCGAGCGCACCGTAGCTCTCTGCGAAAGGTATGAGCGCCCGGTGGCTACTTGGCAGCAGGCGCGTGAGATGCTTGGGTTGAACAATGTGTAAAAATGTTAGCTGCTACCCAACGGTGGGTGAAGGAACATACTCAATCACCATCGGATTGTTGTTCAGTCGTCTTTAAGGTGTCAGAGAGGGCTACTTACTTCGCGATATGTCAGTAGTCACCGGTAATTTTTCATAAAGCAGCCAGTATTATCCTTTTGTCGTAAATGTATTTTGTAGCGCGATGTGGTTGAGAACCCTAGCGGCCGCGGCAAATGGCTGTCGTATCGGGCTAACGGCTGAAGTGCTACGGCATTTCTCATTTCGTTATTTAAGGCATTTATGCTCATTTAGTGATTAGTGGTGTAGCGTTAAGCTGCACCATTTTTTATTGTAGTCATTTGATTTAGTTGAATTTTAATCTATCAGTATTTGAGAAAA
Source organism: Vreelandella sp. 2A-K22 (assembly GCF_054065485.1). NCBI lineage: Bacteria > Pseudomonadati > Pseudomonadota > Gammaproteobacteria > Oceanospirillales > Halomonadaceae > Vreelandella > Vreelandella sp. 2A-K22. The sequence continues at coordinate 293,987 of NZ_JBSUGC010000001.1, forward strand.
TATATTTTTAGTTTGTTTTGTACGGTTTAATTTAAGCTACAGCTACACATGAGCGTTAAACAGCAACGCTAATGCTGGGTTGGCGATACCCTTACGGTATGGAAAGGCACTTAAACAATATTGGTTTCTAAAACCAGATGCTACCAAACTGCAGCCTAGCTAATGATTGCCAGACGCTGGAGCCTGCATGTCAACCGTCATCCAACATATTGAGACGCTGCTGGTCGATTTACCGACTATCCGTCCTCACAAACTCTCCATGACCACCATGGCCTGCCAAACCATGGTGATTGTGCGCATGCGCCACTCCGACGGTATCGAAGGGCTCGGCGAAGGCACCACCATTGGTGGCCTGGCCTATGGCCCAGAAAGCCCGGAGAGCATTAAGCGCAATATTGATACTTATCTAGCCCCTCTGCTGGTCGGCCAGCCCTCCAACAATGTCCATCAGTTGCGTGCTCGGCTTAACCGCCATGCTCGCGGCAATATGATCGCCAAATCTGCATTAGAAACGGCTCTGTTGGATGCCCAGGGCAAGCGCTTGGGATTGAGCGTCGCCGAGCTGCTGGGCGGCGTACGTCAGGATCACTTGCCCGTACTATGGACGCTAGCCAGCGGTGATACCGCCAAAGATATTGATGAGGCCATGCTGCGTTTAGAACAGCGTCGGCACTGCGACTTCAAGTTAAAAATTGGTGCTAACCCGGTGGATCAGGACGTGCGCCATGTGGCGGCGATCAAGGAAGCGCTGGGTGATCGGGCCAGCGTGCGAGTTGATGTTAATCAGGCGTGGGATGAATCCACCGCCGTTCGCGGTATTCAGGTGCTACAGGATGCTGGCATTGAGTTAATCGAGCAGCCCATTGCTGCTCGTGAACACGCCGGTCTAGTTCGTTTGGCTAACCGCTTCAATGTGCCAATGCTGGCTGACGAGGCCGTGCAGGATGCCCGCGACGGGCTTGATCTCGTGTGCGGCGGCTTCAGTGGTGCCTTTGCGCTGAAGATTGCCAAATCCGGCGGTATTTACGGGGTACTAGAGTTAGCTCACGTCGCCCAAGCGGCTGGAATTGGCTTATATGGCGGCACCCTGTTGGAGGGCACTATCGGTACGGCTGCCTCTCTACATGCCTGGGCAACGCTGCCAGCAATGGCCTGGGGCACGGAAATGTTCGGCCCTCTGCTGCTGCAAGACGACATCGTCGTTTCCCCTCTCAACTACACCGAATTTGGGGTGGAGTTGCCGCAAGGGGCTGGGCTCGGCATCACCTTAGATGAAGATAAGTTGGCGCACTACTCACGTAAGTAAAAGCCGCAGTAAATAAAGCCATCGCTTGTGATCGCCCGCGATGAAAGAGGAGAGCCATATGCTGTTTCAAGTTGAGATGACCGTTAAGTTGCCGCCGGACATGCCTGCCGAGCAGGCAGCCAAGATCAAGGCAACGGAAAAGGCGTATTCCCAAGACCTGCAGCGCCAGGGTAAGTGGCGCCATTTGTGGCGGGTGGCGGGTAGCTACTCGAACGTCAGTATTTTTGACGTGGAAGACAACGCCGAGCTGCAAGAGCTGGTCAGCAATCTGCCGCTCTTCCCCTATATGGAGATCAGCGTCAAACCGCTGTGTCGTCACCCCTCTTCAGTGCGCGATGACGATAGATAGCTCTCCACGTAACACGCCAGATCATATGACTACAACAACACCCCATAACAAACAGAGGGTTTCACCATGACTGTAAAAATATTCGACACGCCCGAGGTTCAAGACTTCCTAAAAGCCGTTGCGGGCTTTGACCAGACCGGCGGCAACGATCGCGCCAAGCAAATTGTGCACCGCCTAGTGGGCGACCTGTTCAAGCTGATCGATGATTTCGATGTCACTGAGGAAGAATACTGGGCAGCGATCAACCTGCTCAACGCTCTGGGCGGCCAGACCCAGTTCGGCCTGCTTTCTCCTGGGCTTGGTTTTGATCACTATCTGGACATGCGCCAGGACGCCATCGATGCCGAAGCCAAGCGCACCGGCGGCACCCCGCGTACCATCGAAGGCCCGCTCTACGTGGCCGGTGCCCCGGAAGCGGAAGGCTTCGCCCGCATGGACGACGGCAGTGATCCCGATGCCGAGGTGATGTGGCTGACCGGTCAGGTGCGCGATGTCGACGGTACCCCGATCCCCGGCGCTAAGGTTGAAATCTGGCACTGCAACTCCAAGGGCGGCTACTCGTTCTTTGATCCCTCCCAGGATGAGTACAACATGCGCCGCACGATCTATGCGGACAGCGAAGGCCGCTACACCGCGCGCAGCATCATTCCCTCCGGCTACGGCGTGCCCGAAGGCGCCCCCACCGATGTGGTGCTCAAGTCCCTGGGCCGTCACGGCGAACGCCCGGCGCATATCCACTACTTCGTCTCCGCACCGGGCCATCAGCACCTGACCACCCAGATCAACCTGGCGGGCGACCCCTACACCTTTGACGACTTCGCCTTCGCGACACGGGAAGAGCTGGTGGTGCCCGCTGAACGGATCGAAGATCCGGCCGAGATCGCCAAGCGCGACCTGGACGGCCCGTTCTCCCATGTGGTGTTTAATGTCGAACTGGCTAAAACCGAAGCCCCTGAGCTGCAAGTGCGTCACGCCCGTCCCCGCGCCAAGGAAGACGAGCAGGATCTCGCTAGCCAGTTGGCGGGTACCGCGAAGGTTTAATAGCCTTGTTAATTTCCTTTAAGTGCTTGAAGGAGCTTTAAAGAAGGGCCGCGCTAGGAAGGGGAATTGGCAAGCTCCAAAGGATCCACTTTCCTTTGAATATCATAGGTTATGGGTAGCGGCCCATGAAGCGATCATCAACAAGCTTGTGTAAAATGGTGGTCGCTTCATTCATGAGAAGTGATGGTTTTTCACCGCGGCGACGGCTGCAGACAACAGGTGAGGTGATTGTCTTGTCCGCCAATGCTACGTAAGAAATACCATCTCGTTGTACGCGCTTTACCTCCTCAGGTACCAGTGTAATACCGATATCAGAGGCGACGAGGCTAAGTGCTGTCTGAACTTCGTTTGCTTCCTGTATGACCTCAACCTTTAAGCCTTGTCGGCGGAAAATACCCAGTACCATATCTGCCAAGCTAGGACGTGGTTTGGCGGGGAAAAGAATAAGTGGATAACGTGCCAATTCTTCGCATGTAGGCGTAGTGCCCTCTAAGGGGTGACCGCTAGGAAGAGCAGCAATAAATGGCTCATTGAAGAGTATCTCTTGCTCTACGTCTGGATCATCAATGCGAAGACGTCCAAATCCCATGTCAATACGGCCTGCTTTAAGCGCCTGAATTTGCTGTATGGTCGTAAGTTCTGTCAATGATATTTCCACATTCTCAATTTGACGCAAGTCGCGAACCAGCATTGGAATCTGCCCATAAAAGATAGAGGGGACAAAGCCAATTCCAAATAGAGTTCGCTTGCTACGTGCCATATGGCGTGTTGTATCAATGGTGACGTCGACTTTCTCTAAAATTTCTAAAGCACGCTGCTGAAAAAATATACCCGATGGTGTTAAGCGAAGGCCTCGCGAGCTTCTCTCAAACAGTTCGACCCCAACTTCCCGCTCTAGCTGTTTAATTTGGCGCGAAAGTGGCGGCTGTGACATATGCAAGCGTTTAGCGGCACAGGTGAGATTAAGCTCTTCAGCGACAACGCAAAAGTACCTCAGGTGGCGTAATTCCATAAGAACTCCAAGGCATGAGTAACTTCTTAACTAATGGTGGCATTTACCTTCGGTGGCTTCCAATCAGGCTGCATTGCTCAAACAACCGGGCAATCTGCTACTAGCTAGGTGAGGCGCTATAACGCTACCAGTATTTACGCACTTGAAAGCTAAATAACGTCTAAGACTTTAGTAATACAAGGTAGTAACAAGAGGGGGAGAGCTTCCGAGTACGCCTATTCGCTGAGCTTTCAGCAACGACTCGTATAGCTTGGTTAGTCGCTGACACATAGTTGCACGAGGAAGGGGCTTCAACGCTTTATAATGCCTAGTATCGAACCGCAAGGAAATTACTTGCCGTCTAACACACCCTAGCCCATGCTTTTAGCAAGACGCTATAACCTAGGGTATTGGCTAAAACGAGACGTTAGGACGTTTGAACATGGCAAAATTCTTCCAGGAATTCCGAGAGTTTGCGGTAAAAGGCAACGTCGTCGATATGGCGGTGGGGATCATTATCGGTGGGGCGTTTACGCTGATTGTGCAGAGCCTGGTGGCGGATGTGATGAACCCGCTGATTGGCTTGTTGGTGGGCGGTGTGGATTTTTCCAATCTGTTTGTAGTGTTACGCCAAGGGGCGGTGGGCGGCCCTTATGCGACGCTGGCGGATGCCCAGGCGGCAGGGGCGGTAACGCTAAACCTCGGGCTTTTTATCAATGCGGTGGTCAGCTTTATGATTGTCGCCTTCGTGGTCTTCTTATTGGTACGCACCATTAACCGATTAAAGCGCGAAGAGGCGGTAGCGCCTGCGAACCCTACGGAGCAGCCGTGCCCTTACTGTTTGATGGTGGTGCCGATCAAAGCCACGCGCTGTGGCCACTGCACAGCAATGCTGGATCAGCCAGCGGAGGCTGAAACGCCGGTTGAAGTTACCTCTGCGCCACCGCAAATGCCACCCGCCAAACCTTGAGCCACTAAAAAGGGCGCCACTGCTGAAGTGGCGCCCTTTCACGTTATACCAGCAGCAACCCTAGGCGCTTTTCTTAATGGTTTTGCTGTCTTTTTGCTTACTGCCGGGCTTTTTGCTGTCGTTAGCATCGCTGGGTTGCGGCAGCGATGGCAGCGATTTGGCCAGCATTTCGACGCTGTGGCGATAGTAGAGCTGGCTCTTATTATGCTCGCCAAGGCTTGCATAGAGACGTGCAAGTTCAGCGCAAACTTCGCCATTGGGGCGCTGCCGCTGGCTGGCTTCAAAGTACTCCAACGCCTTTTGCCACTGGCCGGTGCGCAGCGAGAGGCGACCGCAGGCGAGCAGCAGCTCGGGGTCGTTGGGGCGCTCCTGCAGCCACTTCTCGGCTTTAACTAGTTGGCGACCGGCGTTCACATTCAGCAGGCCGTAGCGTTTTACCAAGCGTGCGTCCCAGTGGTGATCCAGCGAGTGGTTGAGCAAGCGCTCGGCAATGGGCTCTTCGTTGGCTTGAATCAGCGCTTCGCTGTACAGCACGATCAGCTCGGTGTTGCCGCGCAGGTAGTCGGGCATATCAGCCCAAAGGCCACGCACCCGCTCAATGTTGGTGGGGTTTTGCGCTTCAAACACGATCAGCTCGCGGTAGGCTTTAAACTCCAACTGCTCACGCTCTTGCTGGGTAATGAGCTTCTGCGCCGCCAAGCGTGGAATCAAACGCCGTAAGCCTTCCCAATCGTTGACGCTTAAATGCACCTGTTTGAGTAGCTTGAGCACCTGCGGGTGGTTGGAGAGCTTCTTATCCAGGCGATTAAGAATCGCCAGCGCTTCTTCCGGCTGCTGACGCTCAATCATCATTTGCGCCTGCATCAAGCCAACGGCCGTATCGGCTCCGTCGGTGGTTAGCTGCGCCTGATTCAGGTGCTCCTGGGATTTCACGTGGTGGCCCTGGTAATGGGCCGCCAGCGCTGCGGATAGGTAGTTGACCAGCGGTGTGCTGGAATCATCGGCGGCATTAACCAGGGTTTTTTCGGCTTTTTTCCAGCGCCCTTCGGTCAGTGCTACCAGGCCACGCACGGTGCGCTGCATGGCGCGACGGTTACGTGCGCGGCTGTTCCAGCTACGAAAACGCCCCATAGGGCGAATAATGCCGCTGAGCAAACGCAGTACAAAGTGTAGGACGATAAAGGCGGCAAACAGCAGCACCAGACCAAACCAAAACGATGTCTGGATGGATGAGTCGCCCACGCGGATTAGCCAATAGCCGGGCACCGACATCATCAGGTGCCCAAACAGGGCCCCGACGGCGAGGCCTGCGACAATGAGGAGAACAAGCTTTCTCATGAATCACCTCCGCTTTGGCCACGCGTCTTATAGCGGTTGTCGATAAAGCGTGCGAGCTCCTGCTGTGAAGCGCTGATATCGGGCAGCTCGGGTTTTACCTCTGCTTCCTTGAGCTCTTGAAGGCGCGTAATAACGCTTTGGGTCTCTTCACGAGTGGTGTCGTAGTAGTCGTTCAGCAGCTGTAGCGCTTTGTCGATACTCGCGTCATAAAGCTCTTTCTCTTCGTTGAGCAGGGCCAACTGCGTCTGCTCCAGCACTAAGCGCAGACTTTGGCGTAGGTAAGACTCTTGCTCTGGGGTAATCAGCGCTTCCAGCGCTTCATCGTGATGGCGAACCACCACCAGGTCTTTGAGCTCTTCACCGAAGCGCGCCAGCTGGCGCTGGAAAGTGCCGGTCGGCGGCTGCTCGATGCTGGAGGTTACCGCTTGCTCCTCAATTTCTTGAGAGAGTCGCAGAGAGGAGATGCGTTCCTGCTGGGCATTGAGCGCTAAGTAGAGGCCTGTACGGTCAACCTGGGGCACGGCATCCAGAGCGGCTAGCTCATTGGCAATCGCTGCGCGTACGGGTGTCAACGCCGGGTTGTCAGCATCTACTAGGCGCGCATCGGCGGTACGCAGCAGCGCAGCTGCGCCATCAACGTCGCCTTCCAGCTGTAAACGCTGATTGGCCAGACGCAGCAGGTAGGCGGCTTCGGCATGCAACCACTCGCGCTCGTCGGTGTCCTGCTCTTGAGAGAGCTGGTCCAGCACTTGGCCCAGGGTCTCATCGACGTCGCTGCGGTAGCTGTCAAATTCATCACGCAGGTCACCCAGTGTGCTTTGCAGCGCTTCATCGCGCTCGGCTTCGCCGCTATCAAGGCGTGACTCGAGGTCGCTAACCGTTTGCTGTGAGGCGCTCCCCTCAGCCTGCTGTGCGACTTCGTCGAGGCGTTGCTGCTGGCTCTCCAGGCGCAGCCAGCCCTGCCAAGCGATAAATGCCAAGGCAATCGCCAGGATAATCACCAGGGCAATCGCGAGGCCGCCGCTTTTACTGCCTCCGCTTTTGCCCCCACCGCTTTGGCCGTTACCGCTGCCTTTGTGGCCGGTGGGCGGCGTAGTGCCCGCCGATGACTTGCCGCTGGTCGGCTTTGACGAGGCGGCGCTTGACGATGGCGAACTAGAAGCCGACCCGCTTGAGGAAGATGGGCTGGGTTGAGCGGCACTCTGGGAAGGTGAGGCTGCGTTGCTGGATGTGGTATCTGCCGATTTAGCCGTGCTGGTAGTGCTGCTAGCAGCGGTTGAACTCGCAGTGGGCGAGCCCTTTCCACGTCGCCGCGACCGGCTATTTTTAGCGCCACTCTGAGCAGGTGTTGTTGAGCTCGGCGGTGTGTTCGGCTTGCTGGGCTCAGTCGCGTCGGTCGTGGAAGCTGCTTTGTCGGTCGTTTTAGGGACGCCTTGAGAGGCATCGGAGGACGTCGGTTGTACATCGTCCTGATCGTTTACTTGTTTGCTCATGTGTCGCTAGCCCTTAGTAAGTTCCTTGATCGACATCGGCACCCTGTGGGTCGCAGGTCTCCAACGCCGCTATCAACGCAGCTGGCGTAGCTCCGGACGCCACCTTGAGGTCACAAAAACCCAGTATGCCAGCCAGTGTAGCCAAACGGCGACTGGAAACGATTAGCGGTTGGTTCAAGGCCGCCTGATTGCACCATTTTGCCAGATGTTCCAGCAGTTCGCTGCTGGTGACGATCAACGCCCGGTAATTACCTGAAAAAAGGCGCGTTTGCAGAGCGGGTTCAAGGGGGTGAAATGTGCGTCGATACACCGCTACACGAGTCACCTGCGCCCCCCGCTCGGCAAGCGTTTCAGCGAGCAGCGGGCGGCCACCTTCGCCCGCCACCAGTAGAATGCGCTGGTGCCCTAACTGCTGAAGCGAGGCAAGCGCAAGCAGTGCTTCGCTGGTATCTTCACCTGCATTGGGCGAAGGCACATGCACACGTACGCCCAACTGATCATAAAGCGTGGCCGCGGTGGCGCTGCCAACGCTGTAGTAGTCAATACCAATGGGCAGCTGTGGCCAGAAGCGATCCAGCGCTTCACTCAAGCAAGTGGCCGCAAAGGGGCTGATGACTATTATCTTATGGTACTGATCAATATCCAGCCAGATACGCCGCATTTCAGGGGTTTCTGGCAAGGCTTCGAGTTGCATCACATTGAGTGATTCAACGCTCTCGCCCCGCTCGCGCAGAGCAGCGGCCAGTGCTTCACCTCGCTCGCCAGGGCGGCAGATCAGTACCGGTTGGCTCATATGGCGCGGCCGTAAACCTCAGCCAGAATATCGCCAGCGCCTTGGTCGAGCAGCTCTTCGGCAATGCGAATGCCCAGCGCTTCGGGCTCATGCATCGAGCCACGGCCTTCGGCGCGCAGCACTTCGGTGCCCTCTGGGTTGCCCACTAAGCCGCGTAGCCAAAGGGTTTCATTTTCAATATCCAGCACCGCGTGGCCCGCAATAGGCACTTGGCAGCCGCCCTCTAAGCGCGTGTTCATGGCCCGTTCGGCGCGCACACGCGTCGCGGTATCCGCGTCATCCAGCGGGGCTAGCAAGGCAATCAGCTCGGGGTCATGCAGGCGGCACTCAATGCCTAGGGCTCCTTGGCCGCAGGCGGGCAGGCACACTTCCGGCGGCAGTGCCTGGGCAATCCGCTCATCCAAGCCCAACCGCTTAAGGCCCGAGGTCGCCAGGATGATGGCGTCAAATTCGCCCGCGTCTAATTTACCTAGCCGCGTTTGTACGTTGCCGCGCAAGTTGAGAATTTGCAGATCGGGGCGGGCTTCACGCATCTGCAGGCCACGGCGTAAGCTGGCGGTGCCAATTCGTGCCCCTTCGGGAAGCTCATCAATGCTAGAGTAGTGGTTGGATACAAACGCATCGGTAGGGTCGGCCCCTTCTAGGATGACCGACAGGCCCAGCCCTTCGGGGAAGAGCATGGGTACATCTTTCATCGAGTGGACGGCAATATCGGCACGGCCATCGAGCATGGCGTCTTCCAGCTCTTTAACGAACAGCCCTTTACCGCCAATTTTTGAAAGCGGTGTATCGAGAATTTTGTCGCCCTTGGTAGACAGAGCTACAAGCTCGACCTCAAGGCCGTTGTGAGCCGCCATTAAGCGGTCGCGAACGTACTCAGCCTGCCACATGGCCAGTTGGCTTTTACGCGTGGCAATGCGCAGTTTGGTGATTGATAGCACGTTATTCTCCCTATACCGCAGACACGGCGAGTCAAGCTATGATAAGTGTCATCATAAAGCACCGAGCGCCACAGTAAAAATAACGGAACTGATTATGCTCCCGTAACGTGTTTTATCCGTCCCTAGGAAATTTTATGTCCTTAGTGTTACCCCGCGGCCAGCTTGACCAGTTTTTCCTGCTTTCACGGGATCTGTTCTGCTGTATCGACTTTGCAGGCACGCTGCTGCAAATCAATCCAGCCTTCGAGACGCTGCTGGGGTACTCGTCCGAAAAATTAATTGGGCGTTCCTGTGGTGTTGTCATTAACCCCCTTGACCACCCGGTGATCGAACGGGCGTTACAGCGAGTGCATCAAGGCGAAAAGGTCATTCCTTTTGAGGTGCGCGCTGTTTCCGCAACCGGCAAGCAGCACTGGTTAGAAATTTCGCCGTCGTTGGGGGAGGACGTGATTTACGTAATCGCCCGGGTGATTACGCGGCGTAAAGCTAGCGAACAACAGCTAAAATTATTGGAGCGTAGCGTTGAATCAAGCACCAATGGTGTTCTTATTGTCGATGCTCAGAGCAGCGATCTGCCTCTGGTTTACGTCAACGCTGCCTTTGAGCGCATTACCGGCTATTCGCGCAACCAGGCACTGGGGCGTAACTGCCGTTTCCTACAGGGGGAAGAAACCGACCCCGCCACCGTCAAGCAGCTACAGGTAGGGATTGCCGAGCAGCGTGAAGTACACGTGGTCATCCGTAACTATCGGCATGACGGCACGGTTTTTTGGAACGACTTGCACATTTCACCTGTACGCGATGAGAACGGCCAAGTGACCCACTTTGTCGGCGTACAGAATGATATCTCTGAACAGCGTGAATATCAGGCTCAACTCGACCATAACGCCCATCACGACGCCTTGACCGGGCTGCCCAACCGCTTGTTACTTGGTCAGCGCTTGGAAGAGGGGGGCGTGATGGCGCGCCGCTACCATCGCTATATAGCCGTGCTGTTTATTGACCTGGACGATTTTAAGCCGATCAACGATACCTTAGGTCATGAAGTGGGTGACTTTATTCTGGTGGAGGTTGCCAAGCGGCTGGAAAATGAGCTGCGCCCCTGGGACACCGTTGCGCGTTTTGGTAGCGATGAGTTTGTGGTGCTGTTGCCGGATCTAGCCCATCAGGACGATGTGATACAAGTGGTCGAGCGGGTTCTCCAGGGGCTTTCGCCGCCCTACTGGTACCGCGACAGCGAGCTGCGCATCACCGCCAGTATCGGCATTGCCATCAATGACGGCAGCATGGACAACCCTCGCCAGCTTATTCAGCGGGCGGATTTGGCAATGTATAAAGCCAAACGGCGCGGGCGTAATACCTACCACTGGTATACGGAAGACTTGAATCGCAAGGTGAGCGAACGGGTTAGCTTACGCAGCGCGCTACAGCAAGCCATTGAGCAGCAGCAGTTCGAGCTTCATTACCAGCCGCAGATTCACGCGCCAAGCGGTCGCGTGGTGGGGGTTGAAGCGCTGATCCGCTGGCAGCACCCTGAGCGCGGCAATATCCCACCGTCTGATTTTATTAGCCTTGCCGAGGATACGGGTCAGATCATTCCCATTAGCGAGTGGGTGTTGGCTACCGCCTGTCGCGATGCCCAGCAGCTCAATGGCCTGGGGTTGGGCGAGATCACCATGGCGGTCAATATTTCGCCTATGCAGTTTCAACGCCCTGGCTTCCTCACCTCCATTGAGCAGGTGCTGGTGAGCAGCGGTCTAACGCCAGCGTTGTTAGAGCTGGAGCTTACCGAGGGAGTGCTGATGGATAGCGCCGAACAAGCGATCCAGGCGTTAAAGAATTTGCGAGCGCTGGGAGTCCTGATTGCACTAGACGATTTTGGCACCGGCTTCTCTAGCCTAAGCTATTTAAAGCGCCTGCCGATTAATCGCATCAAGATTGACCGATCCTTTGTGCGCGATGTGATTTCAGACCGCTACGATGCCGCGATTATCGACGGCGTGGTCGCCATGGCGGGGAAAATGGGGCTCGAAGTGCTGGTCGAAGGCGTAGAAACGGCAGAGCTGTTTGGCTACCTGCAACAGCGTCACTGTGACTACTATCAGGGCTACTACTTTGCCCGCCCCATGCCCCTAAGTGCCCTGCACGAATTTCTCCACAAACCACCTGCCGTCGTAACGTCACGCTCTTAGCCGCCACAGAAATAAAAACGGCGTGCCGCTGACCGGGGCGACTCTGGTACACTTTCTGCTAACGACTCCTTTGTTTTGTCAGCAGGATATATCTTCGATGAGCCAAGCCACGAATCAGTCTTGGGGCGGTCGCTTTAGCGAGCCCACCGATGCCTTTGTTGCACGCTTCACCGCGTCAGTTAATTTCGACCAACGCCTGGCCCCCCAGGACATCCAGGGCTCCATCGCCCACGCTACTATGCTGGCTCGGGTAGGCGTGCTCACCGATGACGAGCGTGATGCGATTATTAATGGCCTGAACGAGATTCAGGGCGAAATCGAGCGCGGCGAGTTTAACTGGTCGGTGCCGCTGGAAGATGTGCATATGAACATCGAAGCGCGGCTGACCGAAAAGATCGGTATTACCGGCAAAAAACTCCACACCGGGCGCTCGCGCAACGACCAGGTCGCCACCGATATTCGCCTGTTTATGCGCGATGAGATCGATGTTATCGAAGTGGAGCTCAAGCGTCTGCGTGAAGGCATGATCGAACTGGCTGATCGTGAAGCCGAGACCATTATGCCCGGTTTTACCCACCTGCAAACCGCCCAGCCGGTCACCTTTGGCCACCATATTCTGGCTTGGCAAGAGATGCTGGCCCGGGATCACGAGCGCCTGCTGGACTGCCGCAAGCGCGTCAACGTCATGCCATTGGGCGCCGCTGCGCTGGCAGGGACGACGTACCCGATTGACCGCCACGTTACGGCAGAGCTTCTAGGCTTTGACCGTCCAACGGAGAACTCTCTGGACGCGGTCTCGGATCGTGACTTCGCTATCGAATTCACCAGCTTTGCCAGCATCCTACTAATGCACCTGTCGCGCATGAGCGAAGAACTGGTGCTATGGACCAGCGCCCAGTTCAACTTTATCGACCTGCCCGACCGCTTCTGCACCGGCTCTTCGATCATGCCGCAGAAGAAAAACCCCGACGTGCCTGAGCTGGTACGCGGCAAAACCGGGCGCGTGTACGGCCACCTGATGTCGTTGCTAACGCTGATGAAATCGCAGCCGTTGGCTTACAACAAAGACAATCAGGAAGATAAAGAGCCGCTGTTCGATGCAGTGGATACCGTGCGCGACTGCTTAAAAGCGTTTGCCGATATGGTGCCCGCCATTGAGCCCAAGAAAGCCAGCATGTATGAAGCGGCGCGGCGTGGTTTCTCTACCGCGACGGACTTGGCCGACTACTTGGTGCGCAAAGGCGTGGCCTTCCGCGACGCCCACGAAATCGTCGGACAGTCGGTGGCCTATGGCCTTAAAAGCGAAAAAGACCTGTCTGAGATGAGCCTGGATGAGCTCAAACAGTTCTCCGATACCATCGAGCAGGATGTGTTCGAGGTGTTGACCCTGGAAGGCTCGGTAGCCGCCCGGAACCATATTGGTGGCACAGCACCCAACCAGGTGCGGGCAGCTGCACAGCGAGCGCGTGAGGCGCTGAGTGCGCTCAAGGCGGGCGCATGAAAACGCTGGCAATCATGGCCCTTTCGGCGCTGCTGTTAACCGCGGTTGTTGGCTGTGGGCAAAAAGGGCCGCTTTATCTGCCGGAAGATGCACCCGCTGACGAGCAATCTGCCCAGGCGTCTGAATAGATAGCTGCAGGCCCAGGAGAAGGGGAGAGCACCATGGACTATTTTAATTACCGCGATGGCGTGCTGTACGCCGAAGACGTGCCTTTGTCACGCATTGCTGACGAGTACGGCACGCCCTGCTACGTCTACTCAAAAGCGACGTTTGAACGTCACTTTCGCGCCTATACCGAAGCACTGGGTGGCCATCCGCACCTGATTTGTTACGCGGTGAAAGCCAACTCCAACCTGGCGGTGCTGGGCCTGTTGGCCAAGCTGGGCGCGGGGTTCGATATTGTTTCCATTGGCGAGCTTGAACGGGTGCTAAAAGCCGGTGGCGACCCGGCGAAAGTAGTGTTTTCGGGCGTTGCCAAGCAGCCCCATGAAATGGTTCGTGCGCTGGACGTGGGCATTAAGTGCTTTAACGTTGAGTCACGCCCCGAACTTGAGCGCTTGAATCGTGTCGCCGGTGAGTTGGGGAAAATTGCCCCGGTCTCGTTGCGGGTCAACCCAGACGTGGATGCGGGTACTCATCCGTATATCTCCACTGGTTTGAAGGATAATAAGTTCGGCATCCCGGTGGATGAAGCGCTGGCGGTTTACGAACTAGCCGCAAGCCTGCCCAATTTGCAGGTGAAGGGGCTCGACTGTCACATCGGTTCACAGCTAACTGAAACCGCACCCTTCCTGGATGCCCTTGATCGCTTACTGGTGCTTATGGAGCGGCTGCGTGAGCGGGGCATCGAAATCGAGCACCTTGATTTAGGTGGCGGTTTAGGCGTGCCTTACCGCGATGAAAAACCGCCCCAGCCGTTTGATTACGCTAGCCAACTGTTGGCGCGGCTTTCGCGTTGGGAAGGTGGCGAAGCGCTTACGTTACTGTTTGAACCCGGTCGCTCCATCGCCGCCAATGCGGGTGTCATGCTCACTCGGGTAGAGTTTCTCAAGCCTGGAGAGACCAAGAACTTCGCCATTGTCGATGCGGCCATGAACGACCTGATTCGCCCGGCGCTGTACCAGGCCTGGCAGGCGATTGTGCCGGTGGATACTCGTCAAACACGCGAAAGCGCCCTTTACGACGTAGTGGGCCCAGTGTGTGAAACGGGTGACTTCCTGGGTAAGGAGCGCGAGCTGGCGATTGACGAAGGTGATCTGCTTGCAGTGCGTTCGGCGGGGGCCTACGGCTTTGTCATGGCGTCGAACTACAACAGTCGCCCTCGCGCCGCTGAGCTAATGGTTGATGGCGACAGCTGCCATGTGGTGCGCGCGCGGGAAACCGTTGCCAGTCTGTGGGCGGGTGAAGCGCTGCTGCCCGAAGGGGGGCGTTGATGCTGTTACACTTCACCAAAATGCATGGCCTGGGTAATGACTTTGTCATGGTGGACCTGGTCACTCAGCGCGCCCGGTTGGACGAAGCTCAGATTCGTGCACTGGCAGACCGACGTTTCGGCATTGGCTTTGATCAGTTGTTGCTCGTCGAACCGCCCCGGGATCCAGAGATGGATTTTCGCTACCGCATTTACAATGCTGACGGCAGTGAAGTGGAAAATTGTGGCAACGGCGCACGCTGCTTTGCCCGCTTCGTGCGCGATCAGCGATTGACCCACAAGCATGAAATCCACGTAGAAACCGCCGGGGGCCCGTTAGTGCTGACCGTGCAGCACGACGGCATGGTGCGAGTGGATATGGGTCGCCCGCGGTTTAGCCCTTTGGCGCTGCCGTTCGATGCCCCTGGGGATCAACCCCTGCATCAGTTACAAGTGGGTGATGAAACGCTGCAGATCGGCGTGGTCTCTATGGGCAACCCACATGCTGTGATGCAGGTTGAGAGCGTTGATAGCGCCCCGGTGGAACGCCTCGGGCCATTGGTCGAGGCGCATCCCCGCTTTCCCAAGCGTGTTAACGTGGGCTTTATGCAGGTACTCTCGCCCAGTGAGATTCGTTTGCGCGTGTATGAGCGCGGCAGTGGCGAAACGCTGGCCTGCGGTACTGGTGCCTGCGCTGCAGTGGCCAGCGGTATTCGCCAGGGGCTGCTGAAAAGCCCCGTAAAAGTCCATTTACCCGGTGGAGAGCTCAGCATTGAGTGGCCTGACCCTGAAGGGGCGCTAACGATGGTGGGGCCAGCTACACGCGTCTTCGATGGCCGCGTAGCACTTAATTAATTCGGGTATCCGGGTTATCTGGTTGATTGGGAGTCCTGGCCCTACATTCCAGAGGCTTGATAACCCGACGCTGTGCGATGATTATGGATGGCCCGTCCACCAGTTTTCCTGGAAGCCTCGAAATGATAGGAAAATAGATATGCCGGAAACCAAGGAGACTGAGGTGCAGGGTGTCCGCATCCACGAGCGTTTGATCCCCGTCCCCGCATCGATCAGCGCCGAGGCGCGAGGGATGCTGCAAGCCGCCGTACGCCACGACGGCACGCCACTGAATGCGCTCTATCCCTCTCCTGCACCGCAAGATCATGACGGCTGGAGACAGATGCAGGAAGCCGCCGACGTGCACTACGCGGAGGCGGTCAGGGGGCTCGCGGGCGAGGTGGAAGCCGAGATCGAGACTCAGTACATTGGCCCAGCAACCGTGCATATCGCGACGCCGCACGCTCTTCGACACGAAGGCTATGTCTGCATCGATCTCCACGGCGGCGCGCTGGTCTTTGGTGGTGGAGAAGCCTGCCGCCAAAGTGCGCGGATGCAGGCGGACCGGCATGGCATGGTGTGCTTCGGTGTTGACTACCGGATGCCCCCGGATCACCCCTATCCGGACGCTCTGGAGGATTGCATGGCAGTCTACGGACACGCGGTCGAAGCGTACGGTGCTGGTCATGTTATCCTTTGCGGACGCTCGGCCGGCGGCAACCTCGCGATGGCCACGATCCTGCGCGTGCGGGACGAGGGGCTGCCTCTGCCGGCCGCCGTCGTCCTTCTATCCCCGGAAGTCGATCTGACGGAGTCGGGAGACAGCTTCCAGACCAACCGGACCATCGATGTCGTGCTGCCGAATTCCCTGATGTCATGCAACTTGCTCTATGCGGGCGACGCGGACCTGACACATCCCTATGTCTCGCCATTGTTCGGAAAGATGACGACCGACATGCCGCCAATGTTCCTGCAGAGCGGAACCCGTGACCTCTTTCTCTCCAATACGGTACGCCTCCACCGCAAGCTGCGCCAGGCGGGAGTACCGGCAGAGCTACACGTCTTCGAGGCGATGCCACATGGCGGGTTCGGAGGTACAGCCCCTGAGGATCTCGAGCTTGTGCAGGAGGTTACCCGTTTCATCACGGACAATCTGCCTCAACGCAAAGTGTAAAGCCAGCGTCCACGTCATGCGCGATGTCTCCAATGCAGCGTTCAAGGCCCATGCGCTCGATACGGGTATCCGGACCAAATAGTTGACTGCAACATTCTGAGAGGATTAAGAGGTGGATATGCAGAAAGGTTCCATCCACCATTTAATCCGTATACCCATTAATTCGAGGAGAACGGCGATGTCACAAGCCCCCGAACCCCGCAAAACGCTCGAGCCTGATCAAGTGGCGTTCTGGCTGGCGCGCCATCCCGATTTTTTCGTCGGCCGGGAAGGGCTTCTGCAGCAACTGCAGGTTCCCCATCCGCATATCGACGGGTCGGTGTCACTGCTCGAGCGCCTGGTGTTAGATCTGCGTAAGCGCGCGGAAACCGCCGAGGGCCGCCTGGAGCACCTGCTGGAAACCGCTCGCCATAACGAGTCCCAGTACCGCCGGCTGCGGGAAACGTTGATAGCCCTGGTGGAAGCGCCGGATCGCGATGCGCTGGCGCAAGCATTGGCCACTCAGCTTAGCGAGCGCTTTGAAACCCCGGCCATGGCGCTGTGGTGTCCGGCCACGTTAAGCGATAGTGAACCGACGCCGCCTCAACCGCCACGGCACGTGCTTGATCAACATGCCAGCACGCGGCTGTCGGCGCTGCTGGATGGCCGCACCAGCCGTTGTGTGAAGCTTAGCGTCAGCGACTGGAAGTGCTTGCTGCCCCATGTCAAAGCGCCGCGCAAAGCCGGTTCCTGTGCGATTTCACGGCTCTCGGCGGGTGATCCTTTGGGTTATTTGCTACTGGCCAGCCCCAGCCCCGATGCTTATCGGGCCAGCATGGATACGCTGTTCACTGAGTACTTGGGCGATATCGTCGCGCGCCTGCTGGTGCGCCTGGGCGACTATGGCTGAAGCTCTCCCAACGGAAATAACGATAGCCAAGCGCATTGAGGCTTTTTTAGCAGCGCTGGCGTCCCATGCTAGCCCTGCCACGGTGGCGGCTTATCAGCATGATTTGGCCGCACTGTGTAACTTCACCGAGCGACGCGATGTGACAAATCCTGCAGCGTTAGACACCGCCCTGCTGCGGGCTTTTCTGGGGTCGGAGCGTAGCCGGGGGCTGGCGCCTAGAAGCCTGGCCCGGCGGCGGGCGGCACTTTCCCGCTTCGCCGATTACCTGGTCAAGCAGGGTGTGCTGGTCGATAACCCGGTGGGACTACTGCGTACGCCCAAACAGCCCAGCCACCTGCCGCGCCCGGTGGATGTCGACGCCCTGGCGCGCTTTCTCGATACCCCCCACGATGGCTCGCCGCTGGGCGTGCGAGATCAGGCTATTCTTGAACTGTTTTACTCCAGTGGCCTGCGCTTAGCGGAGCTGGCGGCGCTTGATTTGGGCGATTTGCAGAATAGCCGGGTAAGGGTGATCGGCAAAGGCGGCAAGCCGCGTCAGGTGCCGGTAGGGCGCCGCGCCCAGCAGGCGCTGGCTGAGTGGCTGGGATGTCGCTCAGCGCTGGCACCTATTACTGAGCAGGCGCTATTTGTGGGCCAGCGCGGGCAGCGCTTGGGCCATCGTGCCATTCAAAAGCGTTTAGCTCAGCTGTCGATTGCCCGTGGCTTGCCCGAACACCTGCACCCGCACCGTTTGCGGCACTCCTTTGCCAGTCACCTGTTGGAGTCGAGCCAGGATCTGCGCGCCGTGCAAGAGCTATTGGGGCACGCCAATCTATCGACCACGCAAATCTACACCCGGCTTGATTGGCAGCATCTGGCGACCAGCTACGACGCAGCGCACCCCCGTGCTAAACGAGGCCCCAACGACAGTAAGAATAGCCCCAGGAGCAAACCATGACGATGCTGCAGGCCATTACCTTCGATTTGGACGACACCCTATGGGACAACCACGGAGTCATGGCGCGTACCGAAGAGGGCCACTACCGCTGGCTACTGGAGGCACTTGAGGCATGGCGAGCGGCACGCCAGGAAACAGCGCTGGCGTTATCCCACGAAAGCGGCGGGCTGGATTATCTGCAGCGCCGTCAACAGTTGGCAAAAGAGGTGCCCGAACGGCGCGGCGACTTCACTTGGCTACGTTTGCGCTCACTGGAGGCCCAGTTAGAACACGCAGGTCTGCACCGCAGTGCTGCGTTGATGTGGGCAGCAGCAGCGATGAATGAGTTTCACCGCCTGCGCGTGCAGGTCACGCCCCATCCAGAAGCGGCCGGACTGCTGGCTGCCCTGGCAGAGCGCTATCAGTTGGCGGCGATCACCAACGGTAATATTCATCTTCAACGTCAGCCGCTGGCTGGCTACTTTCCGGTGGCCATTGCCGCGGGCGAGTTACTGGCGCCCAAGCCTGATCCGATGCCGTTCCTCACCGCGCTGTCGCGCTTAAACGTCGCCCCCGAGTGCGCTATGCACGTGGGCGATTCGTGGCAGGAGGACGTGTTACCCGCCCAGCAGTTGGGCATGCACGCGGTATGGATTTCTGAAACAGAGGATCAACCGCTCCCCACGCGCGTGCATCGTATTGCCCATATTAAAGAGCTGCCCAGCATTCTCGAGAAGTTAGAGGCGCATCATTCTGGCGGTGTATACAGCCACTGATTGAGTTTCTGGGACAGCGTATCGACGCCGTCGCGCTTGAGTGAAGAGAACAGCTGAACAGAGACGAGGTCTTCCCACTCTTTCAAGCGTGAGCGCACTTTTTGCAACGCAGCGCTGGCAGGGCCTTTTTTCAGTTTGTCGGCTTTGGTGAGCAAAATATGCACCGGCATTCCGCGCTGGTCAGCATAATCGAGCATCATTTGGTCGAACTCGGTGAGCGGGTGGCGCACGTCCATTAGCAGTACTAAGCCGCGTAGACTGAAACGGTTGCGCAGGTACTCGGCTAGGTGCTTTTGCCACTCTAGCTTGACCGCCTCCGGCACCTTGGCGTAACCGTAGCCGGGTAGGTCGACCAAACGCCGCGACTCGTCGTTCATAACGCTGAAAAAATTGATCAGCTGGGTGCGCCCCGGTGTGCGCGAGGTGCGCGCTAACGCATTTTGTTGCGTTAATGCGTTGATAGCACTGGATTTGCCCGCGTTTGAACGCCCGGCAAAGGCTACTTCTGCGCCGGTATCATCCGGGCACAGGGCCAGGGTGGGGGCGCTGATAAGAAAACTTGCCGTCGGGTAGTTCAGCCGAGGGACTGGGCTATCATGGGGGGTAGTCATTGGGTTGATCCTGAAAAACGAACATAAAAGCGGCCTACTCTGCGCACTATCACCTCTCTATCGCTTCGGTAAAGTAGAACGCATGATAGCGACTCATGATAGAGAATTGAGAGCAGTACCGCGACGAATTACCCCTAAAGCAGTCCAGTACTTGCATTCCCGCCGCTGGGGTGATTCGTTATAATGCAAGCGGTTTATATCTGCGACCTGGGGCGCTAGTGTACCATCGCGATACGTTGTTGGTATTAGCGAAGGTTGGTATTGGCGGAGCTAACCCTGGTAACTTGTGAAACCTGGGAAGCGCCCAGGGTGCGTACCAGTCAAACATAAAACGGCATAGTGGAATAGCAATGAGAAAGTTACTGGCAAGCCTAGCAATTACCATGGGCGCCGTTGGCATCGCCCACGCTCAAACAGACTATCAAGCTGATGCTGACGCATCCGCTGGCCAGGAAATGGCCCAAACCTGTGCCGCTTGTCATGGGCAGCAGGGCATTAGCCCATCGGGCGCTTTCCCTAACCTGGCGGGTCAGCAGATGTCCTATCTGGCGAAGCAGATTATGGATATCCGCGACGGCAACCGCATGGTTCCCCAAATGGCCGGTCAGGTAGATGACTACTCTGATCAAGACGCCTGGGATGTGGCAGCACACTTTGCGCGCCAGGATGCCAATCTGGGCCAGACCAGCGACGAAGACGCTGAGTTGCTGGCTCGCGGTGAAGAGCTTTACCGCGCTGGTGATATGTCCAAGGGCATTCCCGCCTGTTCAGCCTGCCATACGCCAACGGGTGCCGGTATCGGCAGCGCCGTTTACCCCGGTCTGTCTGGGCAGCACGCTCAGTACACGGTCTCAACGCTGCAGGCATTCGCCTCAGGTGATCGTAACAATAGCCCCAATAACATCATGGGCGACATCGCTTCAAAAATGAGCGACAACGATATGGAAGCAGTGGCCAACTACGTATTGGGTTTGAACTAACGTTTTAAATAAGCGCGTTTCAAGCCTGAAATCGACAGCCTAAACACTTCCTTATGCCGTTTGCGGGCCCTCACTGGGCAACGTTCTTGGCAACGTTAGCTAGCTGAGGGAACCCGCTAATGTATCTACGGTCTCACCCTTCGCTTACCCATGGAGAAACTTTTACAATGTCTAAAACGCGAGCGATGTTTAAAACGTTAATGGTCGCACTGGCCGGTTTGGGTCTTTCTGCGGCCGTGAGTGCCCAGGAAGTGGTTGAAGGCCAACATTATGAGCTGCTTGAAACGCCGGTAGAAACCCAGGTTGATGACGGGCAAATTGAAGTCACCGAAGTATTTTGGTTTGGCTGCCCGCACTGCTACCGCCTGCAAACGCCGATTAATGAGTGGTACGAGACCCTGGACGATGACGTTAGTGTCGTCAAAATGCCTGCCACCATGGGTGGGGATTGGAATACCCACGCTACAGCATTCTATGCAGCTGAGTCGCTGGGTATTGAAGAGGAGCTACACGCCGACTTCTTTAACGCCATCCATCAGGAAAATCAGTCGCTCACAGAGCCCGATGAGATTGCTGCTTTCTTTGCCAACTACGGCGTCAGCGAAGAAGAGGCCAAGCAAGCGCTGACTGACTTTGGTGTGCGTAGCGCAGTGAATGATGCCAATAACCGTATGCGCAAAATGAAGTTAATGGGTGTGCCTGCCCTGGTGATTGATGGCCGTTTTCTGGTGACGCCGAGCTCAGCCGGTAGCCTGGAAAACATGCCGAAAGTCGCTGAAGCGTTGGTTGAGCAGGTGCGTGAAGAGCGCGCAGAGTAACCGTGTTGCGTGAAGCGAGGGAGCGTGACACAACAGCCATCAATGGCTCACGCTCGACGCTGTTTGAAGATGGGCACTTGCGTTTGCTGACCTTTAATTTGCAGGTGGGCATCCAGACCTCGGCGTACCATCACTATCTTACGCGCAGTTGGCAGCACCTACTGCCCAACCCGCGTCGCCAGAAGCGGCTGGACGTGATGGGCGAAGTGCTGAGCAAGTTTGACGTGGTGGGGCTGCAAGAGGTCGATGGCGGTAGTTTTCGCTCAAGCCGCGTCAATCAGGTGGAGTATCTCGCTGCCCAAGCGGGGTTTCCCCATCATGTTCAGCAGCTCAATCGCAATCTGGGCCACATTGCCCAGCACAGTAACGGTTTACTCTCGCGCTTGGTACCCAGCCAAATAGAAGAGCACCGTTTGCCGGGGGCAATGCCGGGGCGCGGTGCGATTCACGCCCGCTTTGGCGAAGGGCCTGATGCGCTGCATATCTTTGTTGCCCACCTGGCGCTAAGCCACCGCGGCCGGGTGCGTCAGCTCAACTACTTAAGCGATATCATTCAACCACTGCGCCACGTGGTGGTGATGGGGGATCTCAACTGCACCCCTGACCAACTGCACGCTCACGAGCGTTTTAGTGCGTCGCTACCGCTGCACCCGGTTAAACCCCTGTTCAGTTACCCCTCCTGGCAGCCGCGCCATGCGTTGGATCATATCTTGTTGTCGCAGTCGTTAGAGGCCGCCGAAGTGCGGGTGCTGGATCATCTCTTCTCTGACCACCTGCCGATTGCTGTCGATTTACCCTTGCCCGAGGCCTGTTTAGCGGCAATTCGTTCAAGCGTTTAATAATAAGCACGCTGTGCACTCCGTGAGCGCTGCATTGTCCGCGTATATGCGCTATTGTCTGGGACGCTGATCCCCTTAGCCGTTTTACGCGAGACACTCCCATGTCGGACACAACACAACTACCTGCTTTTATTGGTGCGCTGGACCGCGCTTCCGAATGGTTCGGGCGTACCCTTGCGTGGCTGATCATCCTTATGATGTTGATTCAGTTCGCGATTGTACTGCTTCGCTATGCCTTCAGTGTGAATAGCATCTTCATGCAAGAACTAGTGATGTATATGCACGCCAGCGTGTTTATGCTCGCTGCCGCCTATACGTTTCGCCACGACGGCCACGTGCGGGTGGATATCTTCTATCGAGGCATGACCCCGCGCCGCCAGGCGTTAATCAATGTTGTGGGCATTATTACCCTATTGATTCCAGTGATGGTCTTTATCATCGCTTCCAGTCTGGGCTACGTTTTCAACTCCTGGCGTATTCTGGAAACCTCCTCCGATTACGGCGGTATTCCGGCAGTCTACGCTCTGAAAACCTTGATACCGTTGTTTGCCGTGCTGATGATCGTGCAAGGCGTGATTGAAATTGTGCGCAATGGTTACGTGATGACCGGGCGGATAACGCCGGGAGCTGCCGGTGGCAATCACCTTGAGGAGCGTGTTTGATGCTGGAATTTATGCCAGTTATTTTATTTGCCGTTATCTGTATTGTGTTGATGTTCGGCTTTCCCGTGGCGCTTTCGCTGGCGGGCACGGCGCTGCTGTTTGCCGGAATGGGACTCGGCTTGGAAGCCATCGGTATCGACGCTAACTTTGATAGTGGCTATCTTGCCGCTTTGCCCAACCGGCTCTACGGCATAATGACCAACCAAACGCTGTTGGCGGTGCCGCTATTTGTCTTGATGGGCGTGTTGCTGGAAAAATCCAAAGTGGCTGAGACGCTGCTGGATGCCATGGCCCTGCTGTTTGGTGCCATGCGCGGTGGCCTGGGTATTTCGGTGACCCTGGTGGGTATGCTGATGGCTGCCTCTACCGGTATTGTGGGGGCCACGGTGGTCACCATGGGGCTGATGTCGCTTCCCACCATGCTAAAGCGTGGCTACAGCACCTCGTTGGCAACCGGCACCATCTGCGCCACCGGCACACTGGGGCAGATTATTCCGCCTTCCATTGCCTTGGTACTGCTTGGTGATGTGCTGTCATCGGCGTATCAGCAAGCGCAGTTGGATATGGGGATCTTCAGCCCTAAAACGGTCTCCGTGGGCGACCTATTTATGGGCGCGCTGGTGCCTGGGCTACTTCTGGTCGTGATGTATATGGTCTATGTGGCCCTGGTGGCCTGGTTGCGTCCGCATATGGCGCCTGCTGCCGACCGTGAAGAGTTGATGGCCGAGCTTGGTCATACCTCAGGGATTGGCATGCTGCTGCTCAAAGGGCTGGTGCCACCGGTGGTGCTGATTGTGGCGGTACTGGGCTCGATTCTTAGTGGTTTTGCCACGCCGACCGAGGCCTCAGCGGTAGGCGCCTTCGGCGCTTTAGTACTGGCGCTGGCTTATCGTCAGCTCGATTGGGCGACGTTGAAGGACGTGCTGCGTTCGACCACTCACGTGACTACCATGGTGTTTTTGATCCTGATCGGTGCAGCGCTGTTTTCGCTGGTGTTTCGCGCTTACGGCGGCGAACACATGGTGACCGAACTGTTCGAGGGTATGCCTGGTGGGGTGGTCGGCGCGACGATCATCGTTATGCTGGTGATCTTTTTGCTCGGCTTTATTCTCGACTTTATCGAAATCACCTTTGTGGTGGTGCCCATTGTCGGGCCGATCTTGCTTGCCATGGGCCTTGACCCGATTTGGCTGGGCATCATGATCGCGATTAACCTACAAACGTCGTTCTTAACGCCGCCGTTCGGCTTTGCGCTGTTCTATCTGCGTGGCGTAGCGCCGCCATCTGTATCTACCTCGGCTATTTACCGTGGCGTTATCCCGTTTATCCTAATGCAACTGGGTATGTTGCTGATGCTAACGTTCTTCCCGCAGTTGGCAACGTGGCTGCCAGCGCAGTTTGGCTAATAAAGGGTTAGTTGAAAAACATCGCTGCTATCAACGTTAAGAAGTGGCAACCTAATTAATAAGCAGTAAATAGCCATTAATGGCCTGAAGTAAACCGCCTAGTGTTCTACGCTAGGCGGAGTATTCCCTACTCATAATAGTAATAATAGAAAGTAAGAGGGTTATTGTATGAAAGCCAAGACACTCCCTACCGCCATCGCCATGACGACAGCACTTTCCGCCAGTTTGTTGGCAGTTTCTAGCGTTGATAATCACGCCCAGGCGCAAGAGGAAGAATTCCGTTGGAAAATGGTCACCTCCTGGCCGAAAAATTTCCCAGGTGTTGGTCAGGGGCCCGAGCGGTTATCCCAGCTGGTCGATGAAATGTCGGATGGCCGCCTGACCATTGAAGTCTTCGGTGCTGGCCAGTTGGTGCCGGGGTTTGAGGTGTTTGACGCCGTTTCTGACGGTACCGCTGAGCTAGGCCACTCCGCCTCCTACTACTGGAAAGGCAAAGCGCCTGCTGCGCAGTTCTTTGCTGCCGTGCCGTTTGGCATGAATGCACAAGAGATGAACGCTTGGCTAAGCTATGGCGGCGGTATGGAGCTGTGGAACGAGCTCTACGATGACTTCGGCGTTGACGTCATGGTGGCGGGTGCCTCAGGCGTGCAGATGGGTGGCTGGTACAACAAAGAGATCAATTCGGTTGCCGACCTCGACGGACTGAAAATGCGTATGCCGGGCCTGGGTGGCGAAGTGATGAGCCGCATGGGTGTCGCGATTGTGAATATGCCGGGCGGCGAGATCTTTACTTCGCTGCAATCCGGTGCGATTGACGCAACAGAGTGGATTGGCCCTTACAACGACCTGGCATTCGGACTACATCAAGCCGCCGACTATTATTACTACCCAGGCTGGCACGAGCCGACGGTCATGTTTGAGGCGATTGTCAACGAAGAGGCTTTCGCGGAGCTGCCAGCGGATTTGCAGGCGATCCTGCGTACCGCTATTAGCGACATTAACCAGAGCGTACTGGATGAGTACACCGCACGTAACAACGATGCGCTGGAAACCCTGGTGAACGAGCACGATGTTGAGCTACGCCGCATTCCCGATGACGTACTGGCCCAGGCGCGTGAGCACTCTCAAGATGTGGTCGCCGAGCTGGCTGAATCGAGCGAATTAGCTACGCGTATCTATGACTCCTATCAAGCGTTCCAGGAGAAGGTCGAGGATTACCACGCCATCTCCGAGCAGGCGTATTACAACGCCCGCAACCCGGAAGGTGACACCGCGCAATAGTTTGCCGTGCTTGATGCACACTAACGAGCCGCCTTCGGGCGGCTTTTGTGTGTTTGGCATGTACGTTTTCGGCAGCATAAGGCGCGCAGCTTGGGTATCCTAGGAGTACAGTGACGTTTTTGCCGTGAAGGAGCCCCATGTCTACCCATTCCCGTCTTCGCAATGTGCTTACCATCGCCGGCTCCGATCCTTCGGGGGGCGCCGGGCTGCAGGGAGATCTAAAAACCTTTTCAGCCCTTGGCGTTTACGGCACCAACGTGATTACCGCGGTGATTGCCCAGAATACCTGCAGGGTGGCCTCGGTGTACCCCGTTTCGCCCCAGGCCATACGCGAGCAGTTGGAACACCTGCTGGATGATGTGGTGATAGACGCGGTTAAAATTGGCATGGTGGCGAGCCGTGAAGTCGCCGAGGTTATTGCTGATGTGCTGCGTCAGCGCCGCCCACGCTGGATTGTGCTCGACCCTGTGATGGTCGCCAAGAGCGGGGATGTTCTGGTCGACGACGCCGGTATTCATGCAGTGCGCGATATTCTAGTGCCGCTAGCCGATGTGATTACCCCCAATCTGCCGGAAGCCGCGGTATTGCTCGACACGCCGTCGCCCACCAGTTTAGACGCCATGGAAGCGATGCTGCCGGGGTTAACGCAATTGGGCGCGCCCTATGTGGTGCTGAAAGGCGGCCATCTGCGCGGGGAAACCTGCCCAGACTTGCTGGCAACCCCCAATGGTCATGAGTGGTTGCCCGCCTCGCGAATCGATACCGACAATTTGCACGGTACCGGCTGTGCTCTCTCCTCAGCGATCGCCGCCTGCTTGGCGAAGCTACCCGTGGATGCCGAAGGGGATGCCCCGGTAGCCGCTATCAGTGATGCCAAGCAGTGGCTGCATGCAGCCCTGGAGGCGAGCGTGCGCTTAAACGTGGGGAAAGGACGCGGTCCGGTGCACCATTTTCACGCTTGGTGGTGATGCTAGCTGTAGCCAGTGGCATTTGGGCAACAGTGCTTGCGAGAATGGACATTGCACACCATGCTAAGGAGTGTTTGCTTAACGGCTTGTAAGGCTGAGCTGCTCAGCCGAGGAGCGTTTCGCCATGCCTCGCACCATTCTGTTTGCCACCGATCTTTCCGCTGATAATCGCGCCGCTTTTGCTCGGGCGTTACGTTTGGCCTATGCCCAGGGTGTTCAGCTAGACGTGCTGCACGTGTTGGATCCTTACCTACCCAGGCGTGTGCTGCTGGATGTCGAGAGCGCGGTAGTGGAAGACATCACCACCATGTTGACGGATCTACGCGAAGACTACGCCCTAGAGGCGCCGAAAACGCTGATCCAGACCGTGACCGGCTCGCCTCATGTTGAAATCGTCCGCGAAGCTCATGAGCGCAACGCCGAGCTGATTGTGCTGGGCATGCATCGCAAGCGCGGGCAAAAAGACCTGCTGGCGGGTACCACGGTAATGCGCGTGCTGCGCAGTGCACCATGCCCTGTGGTGGTCTCTTCTCACCAGCCGACCCAGCCCTGGCAGCATATTTTGGTGCCCATCGATTTTTCACTGACGGCGCGGCATACCTTGAAAGAGGCGCTGATTCGCTTCCCTGAAGCCACGCTGACACTGTTGCACGCCTGGACACTGCCCGGCGAGCGCGAGCTGGGTTCGCAAGCCTATTACGCTCACTGGCGTGAACATGAAGTGCAGCGCCTGCGCGAGCAGTTGAGTAACGAAGTCGATAGCCTGATGCGCGAGTTAGAAGGAGTGCCTGATGTGGAGTTGGTGTTAGAACAAGGCGCGCCCTGTGATGTGCTGCAAGCATATATGAAGCGCCACACGCCCGATCTCGTGATGATCGGTAGTCGCGGTCAGCCCCATCACACCAGCCAGCTAACCGAGATGCTGCTGTGTGAACCGCACTGCGATCTAATGCTCTGCCGTGCTTGGTAACTCTGGGGGAAGCGTTTCGCGATGCCCTGCTAGGGAAAAATTAACGAGCGGTCGTTATAATGGCCGTTTGCTAGTGGGGAGAGAGACGTTTTGAAGGCACTCATTCAGCGCGTGAAGCGCGCCAGCGTGGAAGTGGAGGGCGAAATCGTCGGCAGTATCGACCATGGACTGCTGGCGCTGATAGGAGTGGAGAAGCACGATGACGGGACTAGCGTGGAAAAACTGCTGCACAAGCTCCTCCACTACAGGGTATTCAGCGACGCCGAAGGTAAAATGAATCACAACCTGCAGCAGGTGAACGGTGGTCTGTTGCTCGTCTCCCAGTTCACCCTGGCGGCGGATACCCGTAAGGGGCTGCGGCCGGGCTTCTCCAGCGCCGCTCCTCCCGCCCAGGGTGAAGAGCTATTCAACTTGCTGGTTACCCAGACCCGCACTGCTTGGCCGCACGTCGCCACCGGTGAATTTGGCGCCGATATGCAGGTGGCGCTAATTAACGACGGCCCGGTAACGTTTTTGTTGGAAAGCTAGCCCTGTTGTTGAGTATTCGCTTTCCGCTAGCTAGCCGTCTCTTCACTGGCGAGCAGCTCTGCTTCCATTGTCTCCAACGCCTCTTCGGCGCTCAGCCACTGCCGCTCTGATTCATCCAGGCGCGCTTTAATCTCCGCCTGCTGACTCAGCGTCTTGGTCAGTTCGGCTTTGCGGCTGCTGTCTGTGTAGAGCTCTGGGTCTGCCAGCACTTGTTCAACCTTATCAAGCTCGTGTTGGGCCTTCTCCATGGCTTTTTCTGCCTGGTCGCGCTGCTTTTTCAGTGGGCGCAGCTTCTCGCGCAGTTCGGCAGCCGCTTTGCGGGATGCTTTGCGTGCTTCTCGGCTGTCGCCGCTAGGCTGCTGGTTCTGGCGCTCGGCTTTTTCACCGCGGGAATCCCGACGGCTCTCTTCCAGGCGCGCTTTAAGCCAAGCCCGGTAATCTTCCAAATCACCATCGAAGGGCTCGACACGGTGATCCGCCACCCGCCAGAACTCATCGACCGTGGCGCGCAGTAAGTGACGGTCGTGGGAGACCAGAATAACCGTGCCTTCGAAGCTTGCCAGCGCTTGGGTCAGCGCCTCGCGCATCTCTAAGTCCAGGTGGTTGGTGGGCTCATCGAGCAGTAGCAGGTTGGGTTTTTGCCAAGCGACGAGGGCCAGCGCCAGGCGGGCTTTCTCACCTCCAGAGTAGTTGGCGACTGTGCCGAAGGCGTCATCGCCCTTAAAGCCAAAGCCGCCCAGGAAGTTGCGGATATCCTGATCGCTGGCGGTGGGTGAGAGTCGCTGGATATGCACAAAGGGCGTCGATGAAACATCCAGGCTCTCAAGCTGATGCTGAGCAAAATACCCAATCGCCAAATGCTCGCCGGGTACGCGCTTGCCGTTAAGCAGCTCAAGCTCCCCGGTGAGCGACTTAATCAGCGTTGATTTACCTGCCCCGTTGGGGCCTAGCAAGCCAATGCGGCTACCGGGCAGCAGGGTGACGTTGACCTTGTCTAGCTGGATGTTGTCGTCACTGCCGTCGCCCTTTTTACCGCGATAGCCTAGCTGCGCCTGGTCAAGCACCAGCAGAGGATGCGAGGTTTTATCGGCGGCGGGCAGCGTAAAGTGGAAGGGGGAGTCCACATGGGCGACGGCGATATCTTCCATGCGCTCGAGCATTTTTACCCGGCTTTGTGCTTGCTTGGCCTTGGTCGCCTTGGCTTTAAAGCGGGCGATAAAGCGTTCGATCTCTTCCCGGCGAGCCTGCTGTTTGGCGGCTTCAGCCTGCTGCAGAGCAAGCTTTTCGGCGCGAGTGCGCTCGAACTGGGAGTAATTGCCGCGGTATAGCTCCAGGGTTTGGTGGTGCATATGCACGATGTGATCGCATACGGCATCTAAAAAGTCACGGTCGTGGGAAATCAGCAGCAGGGTGCCAGGATAGCGGGTTAGCCACTGCTCCAGCCACAGCAGGGCATCTAGATCCAGGTGGTTGGTAGGCTCATCCAGCAGCAGTAGATCGGAAGGCATAAACAGCGTACGAGCAAGATTGACCCGCATCCGCCAGCCGCCGGAAAACGCCGAGAGCGGGCGGGCGAGGTCAGCCTGGACGAAGCCCAGCCCCACCAGCAACTGCGCCGCACGCGACTCGGCACGGTAGCCATCCAGGGTTTCAATCAAACCGTGCAGTTCGGCTTCGCGGTGGGCTTGCCCGGCTTCCTGGGCGGCCAATAAGTCAGCTTCTGCTTGGCGTAGCGCCAAGTCGCCATCGAGTACATACTCGATAATCGGGCGGTCGAGGGCGTCAACTTCCTGGGCCATATGCGCAATGCGCTGGCCGCCACTCATCTCGACATCGCCCTGGTCGGGCGCAAGCTCGCCGAGCAGCAGTTTGAATAGGCTCGATTTACCGGCGCCGTTTGCCCCGATAATCCCGGCCTTTACCCCGTTATTAAGGGTAATGTCCGCGTTGTCGAGTAGCGTTTGCGTGCCGCGTTGCAGGGCGACTTGGCGCAGTGCGATCATGCCTTCTCCCGAAGAAAGTGGGTCATTTGATGCGAGATTCTATTACGCTTGATTCTACCCGATTGCAGCGCCTACAGCAGACACCGTTATGGGATTTTGCACTGACGCTCTACGCTAGACCCGGCGTTGAAGCGGCCTGCCTGAAGCTTCAAGAGGAGGCCGGGCTGGATGTGTGCGAGATGCTGTTTCATTGCTGGCTCTACTCTTGCGGTCTGGAAGCCGAGCCTAGAGCGCTGGCTTACCAGCGTGAGCAGCGTCACCTTTGGCAGTGCCATGTAACGGAGGTATTGCGTGGGTTACGCCAAGACTTAAAAGCCTCAGCCGCAGAAAGCGAGTCCGTGAAAGCGCTGCGCGAGACCATCAAACAGGCCGAGCTGATGGCAGAGCGTGAGAATCTTCAACGTTGGCAAGCGTGGGCTTTGGCTCCGCCCAGCGATGAGGAACGTGTGGTCAACGTTGTCGAAAAGTCGCCAAATGCAGCTAAATGGCTGCTAAAACAGCTTTTTTTAGGACGGTGTTCCCATCAAGGCGAGGGGGGTATAAAGGAGCAAAATGAGTGGCTTGATTCGCTACAAACGCTTACTTGCCAGCTTGACCCTCACCAAGGAGCGCGCTAGCCTGAAATTAAGCTGTATTTGAAATACCTAGCGCTATTCGCCCGCTAGAACGCAGTATAGAGCAGCACCATTGCCGGTTTGCGAACACCGGTTAGCGAACAACAGTGTCGTGTTGAGATACGCGAGGCTTATCCAGGTTCTTGCGCACTCGTAAAGCGCGCTTACCACTGCAAGGGGAACACCGCATGAAGGCAAGCAAATTCGTTTCTACACGTTCTGTAACTACAAAGTTAATGACCACGGCAAGTGTGGGTGCACTGCTGTTTGGTCTAAGCGCCGCTGCTCAAGCAGACAACTGGCGCTATGCTCACGAGGAGTATGAAGGCGACGTTCAAGATGTCTTTGCCTATGCTTTTAAAGAGTATATTGAAGATAACTCAGACCACACCGTGCAGGTTTACCGCTTTGGTGAGCTGGGTGAGTCTGACGACATTATGGAGCAGACTCAGAACGGTATCCTGCAGTTTGTAAACCAGTCGCCTGGCTTTACCGGTGCGCTTATTCCGGAAGCACAAATCTTCTTTATTCCTTACCTGCTACCGACCGACGAAGAGACCGTACTGACGTTCTTCGACGAAAGTAAGGCTATCAACGAGATGTTTCCTGAGCTTTACGCCGAGCAAGGCCTAGAGCTGCTGAAGATGTATCCGGAAGGCGAAATGGTCGTGACGACCGACGAGCCTATTAGCTCACCGGAAGATATGGATAATAAGAAAATCCGTACCATGACCAACCCGCTGTTGTCGGAGACCTACGACGCCTTTGGTGCAACGCCGACGCCGTTGCCTTGGGGTGAAGTCTACGGTGGTCTGCAGACCGGCATCATTGATGGTCAAGAGAACCCGATTTTCTGGATTGAGTCTGGCGGTTTGTATGAAGTGTCTCCGCACCTGACGTTTACCGGTCACGGCTGGTTCACTACTGCGATGATGGCCAACCAGGACTTCTACGAAGGTTTGTCTGAAGAAGATCAAACGTTGGTGAATGAAGCCTCTGAAGCTGCCTATGACCACACTATTGAGCATATCAAAGGCTTGGCTGAAGAATCATTAGCGAAAATTCAGGAAGCATCTGATGAAGTGACGGTGACACGTCTCGACGAAGAGCAAATTCAAGCTTTCCGTGAGCGTGCCCCGCAGGTTGAAGAAGCCTTCCTGGAAATGACCGGTGAAGGTGGTCAAGAGCTGCTCGAGCAGTTTAAAGCTGACCTTGAAGCCGTAACAAACGAGTAATCATCCTTAAAGCCGCATTGGCGAATGGTTGATTGATCAAGGGGCAGCATAAGGCTGCCCCTTTTTGTTTTGCGGCGGTTAGGCAGAGGCTACTCGGGCTGGGGTTTGACATCGTTACCGTTGGGTTACGTACATCTAGCGTTGAATCATCGGCGGCCGCAAGCCGTTACGCTTTAGTTAACTCCTCGCCTTGCACGAGGTAAGACTTGTCTAGCAGTTCTGGTTTAGGCAAGTTGGGAAATAGGCAGGTTTTGACGAGATAGCTTGGATTGAGATAGCTCTGGAATAACGCTGTGTTTATTGTGCCTACGGCACGTAACTGTTGCCGTTAGAGCCGTTCAAAAGGAGTCCGGCCATGACCGATGACGAGATGGAAAAGAGTTACCGTTCCGGCTTGCCGGGGGTACTAGGCGTGATCGACACTGCAATTAGCAAAATAGAAGCCGTGATTCTCGCGATGGGTGTTTTGCTAATGGCGCTGAATACGGTCACCAACGTGGTTGCCCGCTTTGTATTTGGCAACAGCATCATGTTCTCCGGTGAGCTAAACCGCATTTTGATCATCATGATTACCTTTGCGGGTATTGGCTATGCAGCCCGTCATGGTCGTCATATTCGCATGTCGGCTATCTATGATGCGCTGCCGGTAGGTGGGCGCAGAGCGCTAATGATCTGCATCGCGCTGTTCACATCGCTAGTGATGTTTTTCCTGCTCTACTATTCGATCGTTTATATCCTGGATCTGCATAGCAAAGGCAGGGTGTTGCCCTCCTTGGGCTTGCCGGTGTGGATCATTTACCTATGGGTGCCGATGGGCTTTTTAATCACCGGTATTCAATACTTGCTGACCGCGGTTAAAAACTTCACGTCCCACGATGTCTATCTCTCGACGGGCGTGGTGGATGGATATAAAGACACCGAAACAGAAGTCTAACGCGGGGCATTGCACCCTAGGGGAACAGCTATGACGACAATAATGGTCACCACCATGATTGCCCTGCTGCTGCTGGGCTTTCCAATGATGATTCCGCTGATTACCGCTGCAGTAATCGGCTTCTATATGATGTTTAACGGCTTCGGCCAGATGGATACGCTGATCCAGCAGATGATGGCGGGTATACGCCCAGCCTCACTTATTGCGGTTCCCATGTTTATCCTTGCCGCTGATATCATGACCCGCGGGCAGTCCGCTAACCGATTGATTGATATGGTGATGGCGTTTATCGGCCACATTAAAGGTGGCTTGGCGGTGAGCACGGCAGCTTCGTGTACGCTGTTCGGTGCTGTATCCGGTTCTACCCAGGCAACCGTGGTCGCTGTTGGCTCGCCGCTGCGTCCAAAAATGCTTAAAGCGGGCTACTCAGACTCTTTCACGCTGGCGCTGATTATCAATTCCAGCGATATTGCGTTTTTGATTCCGCCCAGTATCGGCATGATCATTTACGGGGTTATCTCGGGCACCTCTATCGGCGAGCTATTTATTGCCGGGATTGGGCCAGGGTTAATGATCCTGGTTATGTTCTCGATTTACTGCATTATCTACGCCATCGTGAAAGATGTACCTACTGAAGCAAAATCGAGCTGGAAAGAGCGCGCAGTAGCGGTTCAGCAGGCTCTTTGGCCGCTTGGCTTTCCGGTCATTATTGTCGGTGGTATTTACGGCGGTATCTTCAGCCCGACTGAAGCCGCGGCAGCCTGTGTGCTGTATGCCATTTTGCTTGAGTTTGTGGTCTTCCGCTCACTTAAGATGAACGACATTTATGCCATCGCCAAATCTACCGGCTTGATTACCGCCGTTGTCTTTATCCTGGTCGCGGTGGGTAATGGCTTCTCGTGGATCATTTCGTTTGCTCAGATTCCGCAAATGATTCTGGAGGCGGTGGGTGTCAATGAAGCTGGCCCCACGGGCGTATTGATTGCCATCTGTATCTCTTTCTTTGTGGCCTGTATGTTTGTGGATCCGATCGTGGTCATTCTGGTGCTAACGCCCATTTTCGCACCCGCCATTGCGGCGACAGGCCTGGATCCTGTGTTGGTGGGTATTTTGATTACCTTGCAGGTGGCGATAGGTTCGGCAACTCCGCCCTTTGGGTGCGATATTTTCACCGCTATTGCGATTTTCAAGCGCCCCTATTGGGATGTGATCAAAGGCACCCCACCGTTTATTTTCATGCTGATTTTAGCGGCTGCACTGCTGATCATGTTCCCACAAATTGCGCTGTTCCTGCGCGATGTCGCCTTCCGCTAAACAGCCACAAGGAGTACGCGAATGTTTAATCGCATTTTAGTCCCGGTGGATGGTTCAAAAGGCGCCTTAAGGGCGCTGGAAAAAGCGGTGGGTCTGCATATGCTAACCGGCGCTGAGCTCTATTTGCTGTGTGTGTTTAAACACCACAGCTTGCTGGAGGCCTCGCTCTCTATGGTGCGGCCCAACCAGTTGGATATTCCCGACGATGCGCTAAAAGAGTACGCCACCGAGATCGCTGTGCACGCAAAATCTCATGCGATTGAGCTGGGCGCTGACAGTGCTCGCGTGCGCGCTTTTGTGAAGGGCGGGCGACCCTCGCGCATTATTGTGCGCTTTGCCCGTAAGCGGGAGTGCGATCTGATCGTGATTGGTGCCCAGGGCACCAATGGCGAGAAGAACCCGC
The DNA here is from genome assembly GCF_054065485.1 of Vreelandella sp. 2A-K22. Classification (NCBI taxonomy): domain Bacteria; kingdom Pseudomonadati; phylum Pseudomonadota; class Gammaproteobacteria; order Oceanospirillales; family Halomonadaceae; genus Vreelandella; species Vreelandella sp. 2A-K22. The sequence continues at coordinate 328,468 of NZ_JBSUGC010000001.1, forward strand.
TGCTAGGCAGCGTTTCTCAACGGGTGGCGGGTGCAGCACACTGCCCCACGCTGGTGGTCTAAATCCGCTAAACCTCTCTCCCATTTTGTGGTCTTATTGGCGCCCACCTCCCCGAAGATGCAGCTCGGGGCGGTGGGTGTTAGTCTTTATATGACACTGATCGGCGTACGGCGCCGCTATAAAAAGGATCTTTCATGAAACAACTGCTCTCTACTACAGCTCTGACAGGTTTGCTTTTGGTTGCCCCTTTTGCCGCGGCAGCGCCCGAAACCGATGAACAGCGCTTGGCTTACAGCCTGGGTGTGACCCTGGGTGAAAGCATGCAGGCAGACATCGAAGACCTCGACTTGGATGCGTTCCACGACGGCATGAGCGATGTGTTTGAAGGTAATGACCTGGCGCTCAGTGAAGAAGAGATGACCGAAGCGTTGATGGCGTTCCAAGAGCAATCCATGCAAGCGCGTGAAGCGGAAGCTGAAGAGATGGCACAGAAAAACCTCGAAGAGGGCGAAGCTTTCCTAGCCGAGAACGCTGAGCGCGAAGAAGTGACCGTGACTGACTCTGGCCTGCAGTATGAAGTGCTTGAATCTGGCGATGGTGCCACGCCTGGCCCTGAAGATACCGTCGAAGTGAATTACGAAGGCATGCTGCTGGATGGCACCGTTTTCGATAGCTCTTTTGAGCGCGGTGAGTCCGTCAGCTTCCAGACTAATCAGGTGATCGAAGGCTGGCAGGAAGCGCTGCAGATGATGAGCGTTGGCGATAGCTGGATGCTCTATATCCCTGCGGATATTGCTTACGGCAAAAATGGTCAAGGGCCGATCGGGCCTAACGAAGTACTGACCTTCCGCGTTGAACTGCTAGGCGTCGAATAAGGGATGACTTCAACCCCCTCTTCTAACCTGCATTCTCTCGCTCAGGCACTGGTTTGCTTAGGTCTATGCACGCCGCTGCTAGCGCAGGCAGAGACGGACAGTGAGCCTGAGGATTTGCCCGCCCTGAGTGCTGCGAGTGAGCAGGCCAGCGTAGTGGGAGTATCGTCGGGCGGTTATATGGCGACCCAGCTAGCGGTGGCTTGGCCCGAGCGGTTTAGTGGCCTAGGTGTACTGGCAGCAGGGCCCTGGAGTTGCGCGCAGGGCTCGCTGAGTTTGGCGCTTAATCAATGCATGATGACCCGCCGTGGCGTGCCTTCGCTGGATGAATTGGAGGCTCGCCACCAGCGCTATATTGAGCTTGAACAGGTTGGCAGCACTGAGGCGCTTAGCCAGCTCAGGGCCTACTTATGGCACGGTGAAGAGGATGAAGTGGTTGAGCCACAGCTTGGCGACCTGCTTGCTGAGCAGTGGCAGCAGTGGCTTGCTTCGCCTGATCAGCTACGCGTTGCGCGCAGTGAAAATGCGGGACATGGCTGGCCGATACGCTTACCCAGTGAAGCGGCTCCCGGGCCCCAGGAGTGGGGCGATTGCCGACAGGGTGGCGGTAGTTTCCTGTTATCCTGCGATGACGATATTGCTGGAGAAATGCTGGATTGGCTCTACCCCGAACGAGCAGCCTCGGACGCTGGCGAGTCTAGTCGTGAGCCAGAGGATGAGCAAGGGGGCGAACTAGTCGCGTTTGATCAGTCAGAGTTTGCGGTCAAGGGCCTAGCGGACACCGGCTATGTGTTTATACCTGAAGGCTGTGATGCGGGGGAGTGCCCGGTAACGCTGGCGCTGCACGGCTGCCAAATGAACGCAGAGGCCATTGGCGATACGTTCATACGCTACACCGGGCTTAATGCCTGGGCGGCAGCGCATCAGCAAATCGTGCTCTATCCTCAGGCAGAAAGCAGTATGGCGAACCCCCAGGGCTGCTGGGATTGGTGGGGGTTTGCTGAAAGTACCTGGCAGTTAAGCCCCCAGCACGATACCCGTAGCGGTACCCAAATTGGCGCGCTGCTGGCGATGCTGGATCGTTTACAGGCGGCACCTGAACAAGCCGATTAAGAAGAGACTTCGCTTAACCGTCTAGTTCGCTCTCTAATGCGGAAACTAAACCGTGCGGGGTCGGTGAGTAGAGCACTCGCTGAAGAATATCGCCCTCGCGATTAACCAAAAAGAGCGAAGCGCTGTGATCAATGGTGTAGTCCATTGCTGAATCCGGCGCTTCGACTTTCCGCCATATCACCCCATAGCGTGAGGCGACATCCTCAAGCTGTTCCTGACTGCCCACCGCGCCGATAAACTCCTCGCCGAAAAAGCCCATGTACTCCTGCATGCGCGCGATGGTGTCGCGTTCGGGGTCAACGGTGACCATCACCGGCACTACACGCTCGCGCTGCTCCTCAGAGAGCTGGGCCAGGGCTTGACGCTTAACCGATTGGGTCATGGGACAAATGTCGGGACAGTAGGTGTAGCCAAAGGAGAGTATCGCGACTTGATCTTCATCTAACTGGGTTAACGAGAAATCACCCTGGGTAGAGGGCAGTTCAACTGGGCCTCCTACCGGTTCGCCCTCTTTGGGGGCGAAGGCATACTGATAGAGGCCTATACCGCTGACCACCAGTAAAGCCGCGACTAAACCGGTGCCTAGCCATAAGGGTTTCCTTGCCATATGCGTTAACTCCGAATTACGTCAAAATCGAACCAACTGCCTACCTTGCCTTCTGCGGTTTCCAGTATGACACGTGCACGCCAAGGCATAACGCTTTGAGTGCAAATCCCTACTTGGCCGTGACCTTGAAAATGGCCGGGTGCACCTGCGCTAAGGGCAAAACGGTGTAGCCCCAAATCCATATCTCGACCAATAAAATCTACCTCGACCTGGGTGGCCGTTACACCATCGACTTCCACTTCCAGTGGTAATATCTCTAGTGCATCGATTCGCCCATTTGCCTGAACCGCGAACGTGATGCGGCCCTTATCGCCCAAGGTGGCGGAGCAGGGCGCGGCATGCAGGTTGCAGCTTGATGTGGGCGGAAACCATGTCACATCACTGTCGCGGTGTAGCCAATGTGAAAAGGCATACCACGCGCAGGCCGCTAGCGCCAAGCCAGTGACCAATATCAGTACCCTTAAGGCAGGAAAGCCCGCTGAGTGTGCAGGTTTTGATGTCATCTTCATGGCAGAATAATCGCTACGCAAGCCGTGGGGCGGGGAATCATTGCCATGGTAACAGTAATCGCACCGATATCGCTGTGCTGGGATGTCGCAGGCAAAAGGGACATAAATGGAGAGTATCACTGGCGCTTTAGGCCCACTATTTCTGTTGATCTTACTGGGCGCCGTGCTTGGCTATTGGCGCTGGCCCAGCGACACCTTTTGGCCGCAGATGGAGCGGCTGATCTACTTTGTGCTGTTTCCCGCCATGCTGGTAAGCACCTTGGCCACTGCGGATGTAAGCCGAGTGCCGGTCGGCCGCTTGGCGCTGGTGCTGCTGGGCGCGATGGCGCTGTTTGGCTTGCTGCTCTGGCGTTTACGTGGCTGGCTACAGCTAACGCCTGCGGCGTTTACGTCGGTATTTCAAGGCGCGGTACGTTTTAATACCTATGTGGGCGTTGCTGGCGCCGCCGCGCTACACGGCAGCTTAGGAGCGACCACCGCAGCCGTCGCCGTGGCACTAATGGTGCCAGTAGTTAACGTGATGTGTGTGGCCAGCTTTGTCGCCGCTGGCACACTCGGCGGTGCTAGCGTAGGTAAAAGTGCGATGGCGCTGATTAAAAACCCATTGATCCTTGCCTGCTTGGCGGGCATTGGTCTGAACCTTACGGGCGTTGGTTTGCCCGGCTGGAGTCAAGATACGGTAGAGCTACTGGGGCGTGCGGCGCTGCCGTTGGGGTTGGTGGCCGTGGGTGTGGCGCTGCGCCCAGCGGCACTGCTACGCATTGACCGCGGCGTGCTGGCCACCAATGGCGTTAAACTGCTGCTCATGCCCGCGCTGGTATTGGCATTCACCTGGATCTTGCAGCTGGATCCCGTAAGCCGCGACGTAGCGCTACTGTTTGCAGCACTGCCCACCGCCACCTCTGCGTATATCCTAGCCCGCCAACTAGGTGGCGATGCCGAGTTGATGGCGGCGATCATTACGGGCCAAACCCTATTGGCCATGCTCACCCTGCCTTTTTGGCTGCAGCTGGTTAGTTGACGGCGAGGCTGTAAAGTTAAATAAAAAATATTCGCATTTGTGTTGACGGGGTAAATGAGAACCATTACAGTGTGGTTGTCAGCGTTTGATGAGACGCTGACAACCAGGACAGCTGTTGATTTCAGAATCAGCGCCAGTTTACTGTCATGGTTTCTCCCTCTCATTGCTAGTCACGGTCTTTTTGCCGCTCCAATGGAGCGGCTTTCTTTTTTATGGGTTCCAGTTTCTTATTCATCTCCTGCGGGTGCGATCTTTGCTATCAGCAAGTGGTAATAAAAAATATTCGTATTTGTATTGACGCGGTAAATGAGAACTATTACATTGTGGTTGTCAGCGTTTGATGAGACGCTGGCAACCAGGACAGAAACCGCCAGTTTCCTGTCATGGTTTCTCCCTCTCATTGCTAGTCACGGTCTTTTTGCCGCTCCATTGGAGCGGCTTTCTTTTTTTAGCCCCTGCTACCCTCTCGCTTCCTATACTGCCTTTCGACTCCCGCTCCTCGCTTTCCGTCTCTTGTTTTAAAAACATGAATTTAAAAACGATGATTGCTGGCACGATGAGCCGGCTGACATAGCGTTATTGCTGTGGTGCGTTTTGGCGTCTACGTTTTATAAGTAGCCCCTAAAAGCGTTACTTGACATGGATACTAACGGAGGAGTTTGCCATGAACGATACACAAGACTTATTCCCTACTCGCTTGGAACGAAAGTTGGGAATGTTTGAACGCATCGATCCGGTGGTATACGGCGATGACTCACAGCTTGCGAATGGCCCCTTAAGCAAATCAGAAATTGATGAGTACGAAAGAAAGGGATTTCTATCGTTTGAAGGATTTTTTGACGCTGATGACATGCAGGTTTTTCTTAAAGAACTGCGCGAATATGAAGACGATGCTGATCTGAAACTTTCAGAAGGCACTATTCTTGAACCTGGGCGTGAAGAGATTCGTACTATTTTCGGCATCCACGATGTTTCAAAACGCTTTCAGCGCTTGACCCAGGATCCCAAGCTATTGGCGATTGTTAAGCAACTTCTTGGCAGCGATGTATATATTCATCAGTCACGGATTAACTATAAACCAGGTTTTAAAGGCAAAGGGTTTGAGTGGCACTCCGACTTTGAAACATGGCATAGCGAAGACGGCATGCCACGTATGCGTGCGTTAAGTTGCTCCATCGTACTCACTGACAACGGTGAATTTAACGGCCCATTAATGTTGATCCCTGGCTCGCATCATTATTTTGTTCCGTGTGTCGGACGAACTCCGGAAAATAACTATAAAGAGTCGCTGAAAAGCCAAGAGGTGGGCGTGCCCCCAGCCAGTAGCCTTCGCGAGATAATGCTAGAAAACGATATCGAAGCTCCCAAGGGGCCTGCCGGTTCGCTGGTGATCTTTGAATGCAATACCATGCACGGCTCGAACATAAATATGTCTTGCTGGCCGAGAAGTAATCTGTTCTTTGTTTACAATAGCGTTGAAAACACGCTACACGACCCTTACTGCGGTAATCGACCAAGGCCTGAGTTTCTGGCCAATCGTTCGGAATGGGAGCCGCTTAAACCGCTTAATGAGTAACGCCAATGCGCCTCGCCGTATTCAGCGCTAAACCCTACGATCGCACTTTTATTACTCGCGCCAACGCGGCGGAGCGTCACTCCTTGAGCTTTTTAGAGGCGCGTCTAACGGCTGATACGGCCCCTTTGGCCAACGGCTTTGATGCGGTTTGCGCCTTTGTTAATGACTGCCTTGATGCCACCGTGTTAGAGCAACTGCATAACGGTGGCACAAGGTTAGTGGCGCTGCGTTCAGCGGGCTTCAACCACGTTGATTTGGCTGCCGCCGAACGCTTAGGCATCACGGTGGTACGGGTGCCTGCCTACTCCCCCCACGCAGTGGCAGAACACGCGGTCGCCCTAGTGCTGAGCCTTAATCGCATGACCTATCGCGCCTACAACCGGGTGCGGGAGGGCAATTTTGCTCTGGATGGACTGCTAGGCTTTGACCTGCATGGTAAAACGGTGGGCGTTATTGGCACGGGACATATTGGGCTGATTTTTGCTGATATTATGCACGGCTTTGGTTGTCGTATCGTTGCCAGCGACCCGTTTCCCAGCCCGGATGCGAAACCCTTTGTTGAGTACGTGCCGCTAGCTACGCTGTTTGCCAGCGCCGACATTATCTCGCTGCACTGCCCGTTGACGCCTGAGACTCACCATTTGATTGATGCTGACGCCATCGCGCAAATGAAGGAGGGCGTGATGATCATCAACACCGGCCGAGGAAGAGTGGTCGATACACAGGCAGTAATTGCGGGCTTGAAAAGCGGTAAAATTGGCCGCTTAGGGTTGGATGTCTACGAAGAGGAGGAGCAGCTGTTCTTTGAAGACCTCTCTCAGGGCGTGATTGACGATGACCAGTTTATGCGCCTAACGACCTTCCATAATGTACTGATCACAGGCCACCAGGCCTTCTTTACTGCCGAAGCGCTGACCAATATCGCTGAGACCACGCTAGCGAATATTGACGCTTTTGAAAGTGGAAGTGGCACCATGCACCGGGTGTGTGCCAAATAACTCACCTCCACTCATGTGGGCGTTAGCGCTTCATCCAGGTGTTTAATTCATCTAAGAACGCTAGGCACTGGCACAGTTGATCAATTTCAATAAACTCATCGGGCTTGTGGGCTTGGCGTATAGAGCCGGGCCCAACAATCACTGAGGGTATGCCGCCATCGATTTCGAACACGCCGCCTTCTGAGCCATAAGATACCTTGCCGCCACGCTCGGGAAGAATGGGTTCAAGCTTTTTGAACATATCGCTGTCGGTGGCGTCCCCCATGGCGGGGTAGGCAAATAGCTCTTGCCACTCAATGGCGGAATCGGCTGATTGGCGCTGCATTTCGGGGAGTAGGGCAGTCTCTATATCGCGGATCAGTGCTTGAATGTCCGTGGCGGCTGCTTCCTGATCAATGCTGCGTAGCTCAAAGATAAAGCTGCAGGAATCAGGGGTAACGTTGGTCGCCACACCGCCTTCTATCATAGTGGTCAGTGTTGTGGCGTGGGGAACGGTAAAGTCGTGGTCGAAAGGGCCTTCTTGCTCATATCGTCGTGATCGCTCGGCGATCATGGTGATGATACGCGAGGCATACTCCACCGCATTGACGTGTTGAGGGGAGAACGATGAGTGGCCCCCTTCTCCGCGCACCGTCACCCGCATGGCGATTTTGCCCTTTTGGCCGTTGATCAGTTTCATTTCGCTGGGTTCACCGATAATCGCCAGAGCTGGTGGCACCTTGAGCTCGGCTAAGTGACGAGCAATGGCGGGGGCACCCAGGCAGCCTACTTCCTCATCATGAGAGAAGCAGAAATAGAAAGGTCGGTGTAGTTCGCCGTTGGCAAACGCCGGTGCCGCCGCCATAACGCAGGCTGCAAAGCCTTTCATATCGCAGGTACCACGACCAAACAAGCGGTTGCCGCGTTGCTCCATTTTGAAAGGGTCGCTCTGCCAGTTCTTCGGGTTGGCGGGTACGACGTCCGTATGACCAGAGAGGACGATGCCAGCTGCGTCGGCCGGCCCCAGGCGGGCGACTAAATTGGCCTTTTCGCCGCTCTCATCGGGCAGCACCGTCACATCCGCGCCAAGACTGGCGAAGAACCTCTCGATGTGATGAATAAGCTCGAGGTTGGAGTAAGCACTCGTTGTGTCGTAAGCGATAAGGTCGGTGAGGTGTGATATCGCGGCTTCCAACTGCGGGTGAGCGTTAGGCGTAGCACTAGCTTGCATAGCGTTAAATCCTTGGCAATAAGGGAATCTTTGGCTCAGACCTTGGCTTTTTTAAGCTGCTGACGAATTGTCACTACCACCACGAATATCGCCAGCGAAGCGAATAACCAGGTGATAGGCGACGACACCAGGATGCTTGGATCACCGCGAGAGAGCGCAAGGGCACGACGCAGGTTCTCTTCCAGCATCGGGCCAAGAATGAAGGCGATTAAAAAGGGGGCGGCGGGAATGGCGAACAGGAACATGAAAAAGCCAAATATGCCCATCGCTAGCAGTACGATGACGTCATACATACTGTTGGAGATCGAAAAAATACCGAATACGCACAGAGCAAGTACGATCGGCGCCATTAAGCCGGGGGGAATGCGCGAGATATGCGAGAAAAAGCGCATCGTTGCTTTACCAGCACCAAACAGCAAAACAGAAGAGAACAACATGCCAATAAACAGCATGTAAACCTCATGAAGGTTGTTCTCAAATAGCATAGGGCCTGGGGTCATGCCGTGAATCATAAAGGCGCCCAGCATCACGCCCGTAATCACATCGCCCGGCACGCCAAGTGCTAACAAAGGGATCATGGTGGAGCCACAGCAACCATTATTAGCGGACTCTGATGCTGCGATCCCTTCTAGTTCGCCCTTACCAAAGTTCTCGCGATTCTTTGAGCTACGCTGTGCTTCCCCGTAGGAGGAGAAAGCCGCCGCCGAAGGCCCTATGCCGGGAATGGCCCCCATCACGACACCAATCATGCTGCCTTTGAGCATTGCTTTTAAGGACTGGCGCAGCTCATCTCGCGTTACGCGGTTATCGCCCAGCTGCATGGGCTTATGGCTTTGGTTGTTACGAAAGACAATAATCTTAAGCAGCTCTGGGATCGCAAATAGTCCGATGAGTACGGGTGCAACGGCAAGACCGCTCTGCATATCCACAGTTAGATCAAAGCGGAACGAGCCGTACATATCTTCGCCCACGGTGGCTAACAGTAGCCCTAAACACGCCGATACAAGCCCAAGCAGCAGCGAACGCCCTGACACCCCAGCGACGGTGGTAAGTGCGAAAATCATCAACATAAAGTATTCGGGTGGCCCAATACGCAGCGCAAGTAGCGCCAGTGGTGCGGCAATAAAAATCAGCGATAGGTTGGAAATAAAGTCCCCGGTACAGGACGAATAGAGCGCCATGTTGAGGGCTTTGCCTGCCTTGCCTTGTTGGGCCAATGGGTAGCCATCAAGGGTGGTGCAGGCAGCTGAAGCAGTGCCTGGTGTCTTGATCAATATCGCGGATACCGAACCGCCGTAGGTCGAGCCTTTGTACAGTGCGACGAGTAACAAAATGCTCGGAATCGGCTGCATATAAAAAGTAAAGGGCAGCGCCAGCGTCACCGCCATGGTGCCGGTCATGCCTGGAATAGCGCCGATAATCACGCCGCCCCAAATACCGGCGGCCATGATCAGAAAGTTCTCAATGGTGGCAACCGCCTGGAAGGCAACCAGCAGGTCGTTGAGCATAGTGGTCAGTCCTATACGCGGTAAGTTAAATACCGATAGCCTTGAAAAGGCTGCCGACAGGGAAACGCGTATTGAGTGCGCTGGAGAAAAACAGGTAGAGGACCAGTGGGAGTGCAACGGCAACGATGGCCGCCACCACTTTGTGGCGCCAATAACCCGTCAATATCAGCATCGCCATTAACAGCAGAATGCTCGATAGCAAAAAACCGAGCAGCATCACTGAACCGATAAAGAGCGCAAAGGCGAGTACCGTCCAGCCGAAGCGGGTGAGCAGCGTGACAAGTGGCGTGTCACCGCGGATGGTGCTGGCATCTTCAGGGTCAGCGATTGCTTCGGTTTTGCGTGAAAAAGAAAGCCCGACGAGCAGTATGCCCAGTGCCATGCCGAGCATGGATACCGTGCGTGGCCACATATCAGGCGGTGGCGCGAACCCTGGAATAAAGCGCGGGCGGGGCACATAGGCGGGTATCAGTAAAAACAGCACGATACCGAACAGCACCGTAATAACTAAACCGCGTGTTATACCCATGACCCCTCCAGTGATGAAATGATGTATGCAGTGACGACAACGTGGTGCCTAACGCTGACTCACTCTAGATAGCCAAACTGTTCCGCTAAGGTGCGATAAAACTCATACTGCTCTTTTGCGTAGGTCTCCATATCGACGCTGCCAATAGTGGAAATTGAGCCACGATCGTCAGCACGACTGAGCCACATTTCATCTTCAGCCACCTGCTCCATTACCTCTGCCCAGGTATTCATGACCTCTTCAGGTAAATCTGGCGGGCCATACAGCGCGCTCCACCCCATCACCTGGCCAGCCAACTCATAACCCAACTCTTCAGCCGTCGGCACGTCCGGTAGTGCTTCCATGCGCTCTGGTGAGAACACCATTAACGGACGCATGTCACCGCTCTCGATATGCGGCATCAGAGAGGCTGCCGCGATGGCGAGAAAATCAACATGCCCACCCAGTAATGCCGTTGCGAGTTCGCCGCCCCCACGGTAGGGAATCAACGTAGCCGCCGTCAGCGGATCCATTTTCGCGTCAGCCAGTAGCGACTGCACCGTAAAGCCATCAATGGCGGTGGCGCCGGAAGCGGCGTAGCTCATCGCACCAGGGTCGTTTTCGATGCCTTCCAGTAAATCCTCAGCACTTTCATAGGGAGAGTCTTCAGCCACGGCAAGAATCATCGGTGTGGCTTCAAGCGGGCTGATGAAGGTGTACTCATCCCAATCAACACTGCTGTTTTCGTTGACCGCCGGTGATAGAGCCATGCCGACGCGGGCTAACAGCAGGGTGTAACCATCGGCGTCAGCTTGTGTCACATCGCGAGCGCCGGTCATTCCACCTGCGCCGGCTTGATTGACGACCGTGACAGGCTGTCCTAAATATTCGCGAGCCGACTCCGCTAGCGCCCGACCGGCCAGATCGGAGGCGCCGCCTGGGCCATAAGGGACTACCAGTGTGACGGGTTCGGAAGGGTAGCTCTGAGCATAGGCGGTGGAGGCAGCGAGCAGCGTTGCTGCCGCTAAGCTTAAGGTGAGTTTCATACTTATCTCCGCAATCGTTGTTGCATAGCTTTCATGGAGTGGATTTATTAATAGCATTTTTGAACCCAGCGCTTTTAACATAGACAGGTATGAAATTTGTTGCAACAATTCGATTTAGTATTCGATTTTGTTCTAGTGGTGAGCCAAAGTTGCAAGCTTATTGTTTATAAACGTTGTTTTTATTCGCTGTTTATTGAGTAAAAGACTTTTTGAGTGGGATTAACACCATGAAAATAAAAGAAATTGAAGCTTTTGATGCATTCATGAAGCATGGCACCACGAAAGCTGCTGCAGAAACGTTAGGAATCAGCCAGTCAATGGTAAGTCGTTTGCTCATCGGGCTAGAGGACGAGCTGGGTTTTGCTTTGTTCAAACGTGCCCGCAATCAGCTTTCGCCAACGTCAGAAGCGTTTTTATACCACGCGTCCGTTTTACGGCTAATGGCGAGTATTCGAGATACTCAAAAAGACGCGGATGCTATTGCTAATAACCAATTGGGCAGTGTCGTAGTCGCTGCACAACCCATTTTTTGCGATACCTTTTTACTCGATGTCATTAAGCGCTTTAAACAAAATCACCCTAATGTAGGCGTTCGGGTCATCGATGCCGGGTTGCAAGAGTTGCTTAAAATGATCGACAACAATACCTGTGATGTGGCGCTGGGAATAACGCTTGAAGCAGACACTTATGGAGCAACGGTTAGTAGTCTTGCACGCTGTTCTGCCAGGTGCATCATGCATCGTACGCACCCCCTTGCTAAGCAAGATGTGGTGGCGCTTACTAGCTTACAAAACCAGACATTCGTAGAGCTGATGGCGGATAGTCCTCTGCGTGCCCGCGTGGATTACATTATGCAGACAGTGGATATAAAGCGGCATATTGCCGCTGAAATGCGCCATATGCGGGGGGTGTGCGCATTAGTTGATCGCGGACTTGGGGTCGCAGTGATTGATCCCATTGCAGAACTGCTGTTGCAGGGAACAGCCGTTGTATCAAAGCCTATGGAGCCAACCATTGAGTGGGAAATTGCCTTACTTAAATCTAAACACAAGCCGTTAAGTAATGTGGCTGAATCCTTCTGCGAAGAGATATACGCTGAAATCGATAGCTTGCATCAAATGGGAATACTAACTTCACTAAAATAAAACAGTAACGACAAACATATGACTTAACAGGAGACCGCCCCATGCAGCTCTATTTAAATACCTCTTCTCCCTATGCACGTGTTGTGCGCGTGTGTCTCTATGAAAAGCAGCTGATCGAGCGCACTGAGCTTTGCTGGTGTGACCCTTGGGCGGCGGATAGCGAGCTTGTACAGATTACGCCGCTTAGCCGTATTCCAACGCTGGTAACCGATGAAGGAGACGTCATCACCGAGTCGTTGTTGATTGCTCACTATCTGGATGCAGTGGGTGAAGGGCCATCTCTGATGCCCAGTAAAGCACTAGCTGAAACCCTGGCGCTGGCAGGGTTGGGGCAGGGCTTGATGGACGCCGCTTTCAACGTGGTGATCGGCCGTAAGTATGCTGGTAATGAAGTGGATACGACGCTGTTGGGGCAGCGCCGTTTAAAAGCGATCGAACGCACCTTGATAACACTCAATGCCCACCCCAGCGTGCTAGCGGGCAGTGCCCAGCGCACCCTAGGGGCGATTACCGTTGCCGTTGCGCTGGCGTATATCAGCTTCCGCTTACCAGCCTTTGATTGGCAAAACCGCTACCCGACGCTACACGCCTGGCAGGCGAAGGTGGTGGAGGGTGAGAGCTTCGCGCTGACTGAATTTGAGTAGGAACCCACTATTTCAGATAGCGCATAAAGACTAGGCCATCGCGAGGTGGAGACAGCCCGTAGATTCACCCCTCCCGGCGATAGATCAAATCCCAAACCCCATGGCCGAGTTTCTCGCCGCGGGCTTCAAACTTGGTCAATGGGCGGAACGCCGGGCGCGGCACATACGGGGCGGTTTCCGCGCTGGCGGTATTGGCATAGCCGGGGGCCGCTTCCATTACCTCGGCCATCCACTCTGCGTAGGCTTCCCAGTCGGTGGCCATATGGAAGGTGCCGCCAGGCATCAGGCGAGTGCGAATCAGCTCAACAAAGGCAGGCTGCACGATGCGCCGTTTGTGGTGCTTCTTCTTCGGCCAAGGGTCGGGGAAGAACAGCTGCAGCGTGGTTAGCGAGCCTTCGGGAAGGCACTGTTCGAGCACCGCCAGGGCATCTTCACGATAAACGCGCAGGTTGGTGAGGCCGCGCTTATCAACTTCATCGAGTAATTTACCCACACCAGGGGCGTGGACTTCAATGCCGATAAAGTCGGTGTCCGGATGGGTCTCGGCTTGCTCAATCAGCGAGTTGCCCATGCCAAAGCCGATTTCTACTACCCGCGGTGCCTGACGGCCAAACAGGACGTCCAAGTCTTGACGACCATCGGCGATGGTCAGGCCAAAACGCGGCCAGATATCTTCTAAGCCACGGTTCTGGGCCTGGGTCATACGACCCGCGCGGATCACGTAGCTTTTAATGCCGCGGCGGTGCAGCGGTGCATCCGTACCTTCCGGGCCTGTGGTGGCGTTGCTTTCGGGCGCGGTGTGACTTTCTGGTACGGTATCGTTGGGTTCAGTCATGGGGTCTCGAATCAATTAACCGTTAATACGGCCAGCGAAAGGTGAAGAAGGATCGGCGGATTGGCGGCGCGGCATACGGCCGGCTAGAAACGCATCGCGCCCGGCTTCCACGGCCAGCTTCATGGCGTTGGCCATGCGTAGCGGGTCGCGGGCGTGGGCAATGGCCGTATTGAGCAGTACGCCATCACAGCCTAGCTCCATCGCCATGGCAGCATCTGACGCTGTGCCAATGCCTGCATCTACCAGCACCGGTACGCTGCTCTGCTCAACAATCAAGCGCACGTTGTGTGGGTTCTGAATGCCATGGCCCGAACCAATCAGTGAGCCCAGCGGCATGATGGCGCAGCAACCCATAGCTTCTAATTCGCGTGCCACAATAGGATCGTCGCTGGTGTACACCATGACGTCAAAGCCATCGGCGAGCAGCGTTTCAGCGGCTTTTAGCGTCTCGACCACATTGGGGTAAAGCGTGTGATCGTCGCCGAGCACTTCCAGCTTGACCAGGCTATGACCGTCGAGCAGCTCGCGAGCCAAGCGGCAGGTGCGCACCGCATCTTTCGCGGTGTAGCAACCGGCGGTATTGGGCAGCAGGGTGTAGCGATCGGGGGAAATAGCGTCTAACAGGTTGGGCGCATCGGCGTCCTGGCCTAAATTAGTACGGCGCACCGCAAAGGTCACAATCTCAGCGCCGCTTTGGGCAATGGCGGCGCCGGTTTCGGTAAAGTCTTTGTACTTGCCTGTGCCCACCAGCAGGCGCGATTGAAAATCGCGTCCGGCGATGGTTAGCGGGGTATCGGCTAGCGCTACATGCGTTTGTTGGGTCATAGTGTTTCCTCTAACCGCCGCCAATCGCGTGGACAACTTCTACGTGGTCGCCATCGACCAGGCGGGTGTCGGCGTGCTGGCTGCGGGGGACGATCTCTTCGTTAATTTCGACGGCGATACGACGACCGCTAAGGCCCAGCTGTTCAACTAAGTCAGCGGCGGTTAGGCCGGTCGACAGCGTATGGGGTTCACCGTTTAGACGTATCTGGATAGACATAGATAGGCGTGTCTCATTCGTCGTGGTAGTTCGTTCTCTAAGGCATTCTCTATTGTAGCGGTTTCACACCGCGCAAGGTAAGCCGTAGGTGCAAACAGCGTGATGTATGCCAACCATAATAGGAGTAGGAGAGCAGCGTGCAGCGAACAGATAAAGTGTGGTGGTGTATAGCGGCCCTTTCAGGCGCCATACTGGTGATGCTAGGCGCCTATGCAGCCCATGGTTTGGCGGCGCGCACCACAGAAGCGATGGTGAGTGCCGTTGAAACCGGTGTGCGTTACCAGGCCTGGCACACGCTGGCCATCATGATCGTGCTGGTATGGCGCCAAGTGCAGCCGCTTGCCGGACAGCGTTGGGTGCTGGCGCTGTGGGCGCTAGGCATGGGCTGCTTTTCAGGCTCGCTCTACCTGATGGTGCTGGCAGGACTGAATCTTGGCATTGTCACTCCTATTGGCGGGCTGCTGTTGATGGCCGGTTGGCTGGCGCTTGGGGTGATAGCGTTATTATGCAGCCGCACTTAACAGGTAGCAGTTAGATTAAAAGATATAAAACAACCACAGTACCAACGCCTGCCATACCTATCGCGTCCAGTGTCTCTATCACCTCGCCCCGTAAAGGGTAAATACGGCTACACATAGCTGTGCTTGTATTGCCTAACCTCAATAGCTGCGCTGTGCTGCTAACCCCAATACTGAAAATAGCGATAATGACTTCAAGTGACTCTATCTCAAATAGCATAAGAAGAGCGCTTAGCAAGCTGATTAAAACTACGCATAACCGAAATGAAAACCATTGCTTGAAAATGAGAGCAGTATCATCCTTATTTATCGAATCCTCAGGTGCTGTCTTTTTTGTTGATAAGAGCCGCCTTTCAAAAAACGGGTGAGTCTTTGATAAAAGAGTTATGAGCATGCCGACGCACCTGAGTTGTGATGAAGCTGAATCAATTTTGCCACTGAATAATTACCGATTACTTACGCGTTTAACTGCTGTTGGGTTGTCGGCACGTTTGGCTAATATCTTGTTCCTGCTGGTAGACAGTACTTGATACGCCAAGCAAACCCAACACGCTGTGAAATAGGTTGTCGTGTGAGGCGGCTTTGTCGGAAATCTGGTGTAAGCAGTCCGTATCTAGCCCTTGCTGCTGTGAAAAGGTGCTGGAAAGCCACCAAACCATAGGCACATGCGTCTGTTCGTCGGGGGCAATGGCGTAGGGAATGCCGTGCAAATAAAGCCCTTTTTCACCCAGTGATTCACCATGATCAGAGAGATAGATCATCGCAGCTGCGTAGTCATCCTGACGCTTTAACGTCTCAATTACCTGATTCAACACAGTGTCGGTATATAGAATGGCATTGTCGTAGCTATTGGTAATGGCATCTCTTGAGCACTTCGCTAAATCAGCGGTGGTGCAAGCAGGAACAAAACGTTCGTAGTCAGCAGGGTAACGCTGGTAATAGCTGGGGCCATGGTTGCCTAGCTGATGCAGCACTATCACCTGATCAGTTGGGGTGCTGCTAATTTGCATGGTTAAGGCTTGAACCAGTGCCTCGTCCAAGCAGCGCCCATCTTGGCATAAAGAAGCGTAGTCCTCTGGAGAGAGTGCTTTTGTCGTCACTCCTTCGCAGACGCCTTTGCAGCCCGACTGGTTATCAAGCCAGGTGACCTCTAAACCGGCGTGTGCTAATACGTCCAGTAAGGATTCATGTTGCTGAGCATAGAATTTAACGTAATCGGCACGCCCCGGTAATGAAAACATGCAGGGTAATGAGGCAGCCGTGCTGGTGCCGCATGCGGTAACGTCTGAAAAATTAATAACGTCGGGCTGTTGGGCAAGTTTGGGCGTGGTTTGACGTTCATAACCATTTAACCCCCAATTCACCGCCCGCGCCGTTTCGCCCACCACGATGACGAGCAGCGTGGGTTTGTCACCCACTTGTGAACTGATACGGGCATCTTCTCCCACTGGGGAGCGCACCGTATTTGCGGAAGCGTGCTGGCTGAAAACTGCCTGCGCCATCGAAACAATATAATTGCCTGGAGTCACCAAGTAGCGAAGCTCTTTATTGTTGCGCATGAGTGACGATACTTCTTGATAAGATAAGACTATCGCTAACAGCAATATAGTCGTACTGGCGAGGTAATAAGCTGAGCGGCGCAAAACAGCCTTCTTCCAGGTTGAAGGCGCGATTTTAACTCTCCAAATGATAAGGGTAGGCAAACCAAAAAAGATTGCCAAATGAATCAGCAAGCCAGCTGTAAGAAGCTCCCGTGCTTCGTTAGTATCCGTTTGAAGCACATTGTCTAACATTGAAGTATCAAAATAGGTGCCATAGTAAGTGGTAAAGTAGCTGACGAAGGCGGCTATTAGAAACAGTAAGATTAATAGGGGTTTTACCAATGTTCGAACAGCAAGGCTAACGAAGACCAAAAAATGAATGCAGGTCATTACCAAAAACATATTGGCGAAGGTAAGCCACGTCTGAACTGCAAGAAGATCATAGCCAACAAGGGCTTGTTGCCAAAAAGGCGCATTGTAAAAAACACTGAATATGACAACGGCCCATAAGACAAGTTGCTCCGTGCTCAATATGGGACGATAATGCCCAGCGGTGTAAACAATTTTTAAAGGCAAGGACAACAAAGGGGGCATCGAAAGGCTCTCTGTGTGAAAAAATTAATGCACTCTGGGAGGTAATAAAAATCTTGAAAGGGCAAAGCTTACAGTCCAGCAAATCATGATGGTCCAGAGGTCGTGGGACAGAAAGTGCGCCCCGCGTAACTGTTGAGTGATCCCAAACGTAAGGCCAAGCCCTAAACCCAGCACAAGCCCTGCCCATCGCCAGCGGGGCAGTGTGGCGGCCAAAAAGAAGTAAAGTGCTATCCACGTATATCCTGCGCTGGCATGCCCGGCTGGAAAGCAAGCGGACGCTGGCATTACAGGAGGGCGTATGTCGAGCAAGCCAATAAAGTTTCGTTCCCCTCCATAGCGAATTAAATCCCAAGGGCATTCCATGCTCACCAGGTGCTTAATAGTCGCCACAAGTAATGCCGAAACAAGCGTTGCAGAAAAAAGATAAAAAAGTGGAGTGCGATAGTCTTTAAGACGAGTAGCAGTGGTGCTTAGTATCAATAGAAGAAGTGTGGCTAATCCCATAGCCAGACTTAGCCACTTACCGCCTTTGTGAAGAATATCTTGGGTAATTAAGGTGTCTTTCCATGCCCAAGTATTACCCTGAAGATGATATATAAAATCAGCTAGCGAAAAATCTATGCCTAAAACACTAAAAACTGACATGGCTGCCAAAAATAAAAGCCAAACAGTTACCAAGGGTTTGAGGGAGTTTAGTTTAGCAGTACGCATAGCCACACACCGACCATCATGAGAATTGTCAACATGACGGCGGCTGCTCCCATGTCTTTAGCTCGCCCACTAAGTTCGTTATTTTCAAGTCCGATGCGGTCAATAGTGTTTTCGATGGCGGAGTTGATGAGTTCCACTATCAATACAGATGTAAGTGAAAAAAACAGCAACGCTTTTTCCACGCAAGTGACATTAACAAAAAATATAAAGGGGTAGAGGATGAGGCATAGCAATACCTCTTGCCTAAAAGCGGATTCATTTTTCCAGCAAGCTTCTAAACCAGAAACTGCATTAATAGAAGCACGGAAAATACGTTTAAAACCCTTGCCATTGGGTTTTGGCGTAGTGGAAATATGCAAGGCGGTAGACTCGGTGACGTAATATTAGGGCCACTATAAAGCGCAAAACTTAACGAATAGTTATGCGCTTTCATTCATTAACGGGCGTACGTATGGACTGCACTAGGTGGTGGTGTTACGTACTGTTTTGGATAGTATTTTACAGAGGTCGGCTGACCGGGGGGCGTTGAGGCTTGCCCGTCAACATTAGCTTGTATGGCTTCTACTACCGTGTTGATCTCTGGGCGCCAAAGGATGGTGTCATAGGATTCTCGAGGTACGAAGGCGAGAGATTTTTGCTGGCGTACCAGGGATATTGTGGGGACGTCGAGCGCTGCCGCTAAATGCATAGGCCCTGAGTCTGGTGTCACGAGTAATTGGGCACGCTCCAAAACGGCGGCAAAGTGACGGATAGGAAGAGGTGGGCATAAGCTGCCGTAGAGGGAGGACTTTAAACGCTGCTCAATAGGTGCTAGAAGCCTAAACTCCTCGGGCCCAAGGAAAACGACATAGCGTATTTTGTGGGCTTCCATGGCATCGATGAGCATTAGCCAAAATGCCAACGGCCAACGTTTGTTTTGATGCCCACCTACGAAGATAGCAATAAAGTCAGTATCTGATGGGTGATCGCTATGAAGACTGGTTAGCTGTCTTATCTTCGTCATTGCCTGAGAGCGCTCCTGCTTCGTTAGCTGGAGCAATGGCCGATTACGGCAAGCGACACCGAGCTGATGTGTTAAATTAATGATGGCATCGTAGGCATGTGATGACTTCCCTTCCGCCTCAATGCTGTACCATCGCTGGTGACCTTTACGTGAACCCATGCTATACCGTGCCCCTATTAACTGGGTCACTATAAAACCGCTCGTTGATCCTCCGCTCACTTGTACCGCTAGATCATAACGTTGAGCCCTTAGGCGTCGTAATAATGTCACACACTTCCAAGGACGAAGGATCGCGGATCTCGACAGTAAATAAAAATGGTCAATAGGTCGTTGTTGCAACAGTGGAAAAGTTTTATCCGTCGCTAGATAGTCTATGCGTGCGGAAGGAAAACGTTCACGAAAAGCATCAATGACAGGGGTGCTGATTAGCGCATTTCCCAGACGAAAATTGGGGCGAATAATTAGAATTTTTTCTATACCCACAAGGCTGTCGATGGTTTCTGGCGCAGGCGGTTTGACGATATACCGTATACCTCTCAGTAAATATCGTTTCATTCCTTTTTCTAAACCACGAGCCATTATTTTTAAGTAATAGTTTGTTCTAATGAGGGTTAGTAAATGCATGCTCTGGCGCTCTTTTGGCTTTTCCCACGTCGGAAGAGGCAGCATGAGCCTAATAACTTAAAGAAGAGTTAAACTGTGTAAGAGCTTTACAAAAATAGGGTGGTAGGCTTACTGGTTTAGTTTAGACGAAACTACTTTGTGGGTTATAAGTCTCCGTATTTAAGAAAAGCTTAAGTTTTGGCATCCACGATAAAGGTTTGACGATTGAGGAAGCAAAATGCGCGCACTGCTGATAGAAGACGATCCCCTGCTTGGGGATGGCATTAAGACAGCCCTGGAGCGAGAGGGGTATACAGTCGATTGGTTTATGCTTGGGCGTGAAGCAATCAATGCTGTCAATAGCGAGACCTTCAGTGTGATTATTTTGGATCTTGGGCTGCCCGATATGGACGGTATGCAGGTACTGCATTTACTCCGTCAGCAATCGACTATGCCTATTCTGATTTTGACGGCCCGTGATGCGATGGAAGACCGTATTGGCGGCTTAGATGCCGGGGCGGATGACTATGTACTCAAGCCATTTAATTTGCAGGAGTTACTTGCCCGTTTGCGTGTCGTAATGCGGCGCGCTGAGGGACGCGCCTCGCAGATGTTGACGCTGGGTGCACTGAGTATTGATGAGGCTCGTCATGCGGTGAGTTGGCGGGGCAAAGACGTAAAGTTGGGCCGACGGGAGTATGCCTTGTTGTTAGAGCTAGCTAGGCATCCCGACAGAGTGCTATCTCGTCCTCGTTTAGAAAGTTTGCTTTACGGTTGGGGCGATGAGATAGAGTCCAATGCGGTGGAAGTTCACATTCATCATCTGCGTAAAAAACTTGAAAAACATTTGATCATTAATGTGCGCGGAATTGGCTACCGGCTGGATAGCCAAGCACAATGATATCGATACGGCGTTATCTACTTCGTACCCTGGCCATTACCATGGTTGTCGCCGGGGGAGTCGCGGTTACCGCGGCCTACTTAATTACGGATCACGAGCTAGAAGAAATTCTCGATACACAGCTTAGTCTGCATAGCCGGATTGTGGCTGGCCAACTCGACCCCAACGCGACCATTGACGACTATGCTCGACTGGCTTCGCGCATGGGCCTTCCAGAACATCCGGCTCAGCTATATCGCGACGGTAACACAGTGCCCGACAGCAGCTTTGAATCAGGTATCAAGCTTTACCACGAGGAAGAGCTTAAATTAGTACTGGGTTTTTGGAATGCCGATGGCTCACCCAGGCTTCTAGGGGGCAAATGGAATGATGCCGGGCCTTTCCCCGCGCCTTTAGAGGAGGGTTTTCGCTGGGAAAGCTACGATGGTCATCGTTGGCGGGTTTTCAGCATGTTCGATGTTGCCAGCAATACCTGGATCAGCATGGGGCTGCGAGGTTCGTTTCATGATGAAGTGGTGGAGCGCATCACCTGGAACAATTTATTGCCGATGCTCTTTTTGCTTCCACTCCTCCTTTGGCTGATGAGTCGTATTATCCGGCGAGGTATTGCGCCCATTCAAGCGCTTTCCAACCAAGTACAAGGCCGCTCCGCCCACGACCTGCGTAAAATTGATGACCCGGTTCCTCAAGAGCTTAATGAATTACGCCAATCGCTAAACGACTTTATCGCCCGGTTGAAAGAAACGTTAGAGCGCGAGAGGCGCTTTACAGCAGATGCGGCCCATGAATTACGTACTCCCTTAGCAGCGCTGAGAATTCATCTGGATAACGCGCAGGAGGGGGGAGAGCAATCATTAAAAAAGGCTTATATCGGAGTAGAACGGCTGCAGCGGGTGGTAGAACAACTGCTTATTTTGGCTCGTTTGGATCAAGTAGCCACAACCTCACCGGCCACTATCGATCTCTATCCTATTGTTGCTGAATTGGTAGCAGAGCTATGGCCACTCGCTGAAGAGCGAGATCAGCATTTGAGGCTAACAGGATTAACCCGGCTGGAGGTTCGCGCCGACGAAGTCGAGGTGGGCATTCTCTTTCGTAACTTACTGGATAATGCCTTGCGCTATACGCCAGAAGGCGGCTGGGTGGAGGTAGAATTGGCGCTTGAGGAGGGTTTTCCTCAACTTATTGTGAAAGATACTGGCCCCGGACTCCCCGAGGCACTATTGGATAAAGTCACTGAGCGCTTTAGGCGCGCGTCTGGTCAGGGTACTACCGGCAGCGGATTGGGTTTGTCGATTGTTTCGGAGTTGGCTCAGCGCCAAAACGCACGCCTTGCACTTAGTAACCGCATGCCCAACGGGCTAGCGGTCAGTGTTACGTGGGGAAAAAACAAGCTGCAAGCCATCTAAGGTAGGTGAGGGCTGTGGGTTATATTTTCCTCTATGCATGCGCCCAAAGTCAGATTTGCGTCTATTTTGCCGCTTGACCTTGGGGCTACCTATAGGTTGTAAGATAAAAAGTTAATGGATGCCACTAACTTTTTTGTTGATAGAGCTTATGACTGAGGGCCTATGGCTGATAGAGCTGGGTATAGTCCTGCTGGCCAGCTATTGGTTTAGTCACACACCTCAAGGAGATCGCTCATGAAACGTTTTACCGCTACGGTTTTATCTAGTGCTTTGGTTCTGGGGGCCACCTCGGCCCAGGCGGCACTGCCTGACGAGGCCACGCTGTATAAAAATCCCCAGTGTGGCTGCTGTGACGCTTATGCGCGCCACCTCGAAGAGCTCGGCGTAGAAGTAACGATTATTGATGACGTAGAGCTAGGCGGTATCAAGCAGCAGGCGGGCGTGCCCTATGGCCTGGGGTCGTGCCATACCATCGAGATGGGCGAGTATTGGATCGAAGGTCACGTACCGATGGAGGCCGTTCAGGCGTTGTTTGAGCAACAGCCTGATGTTGACGGTATTGGTTTGGCGGGTATGCCCATTGGCACTCCGGGTATGCCGGGGCCTCAGGATGAACCCTATAACGTCTACGCGTTTAGCGATCAGCAAGATGAGCCGTTCATGACGTTGGCGCCGTAATTGACGGTCCCTTAAGGCTTTTCGGGCAGCGCATAGCTGGCGGTGACATGCACCACGGGGCGCGTTTCGTCGCTGACTGAGAAGAGTTGAACTTCGCCCACCGCTAAGCGGCGGCCGAGTTTGATCAGCTTGGCGTGGGCGATAATGTCATGATCACCTGACGCTGCGCGGAGGAAGTGGCAGTTTAAGTCGCTGGTCACCGCCATGGGTTCGGGGCCAATCTGCGCCAATATCGCCACGTACATAGCTACATCCGCAAAGCCCATCATGGTGGGCCCGGAAACCCGTGGACCGGGTCGTAGATGCTCGTTGCCTATCTTCAAGCGCAGGGTGGCCGTCATTTCGCCCACGCTCTCTATCTTGCCCATCCGCTGGGGAAACACTTCGTCTAAAAAGTGTTCGATTTGCTCGGCAGTCATTACGGTCATTGTTGTTTTCCTTTATAAAAAAGCCCCGAGGGATGAACCTCGAGGCTGATTACACCATAAAACGAACTTACTATGCCTTATGCACCTGGGCCTTATGCACCTGACGCCACTCGTGGAGTAGCGGCTCGGTGTAGCCGGAAGGCTGTACGCGGCCTTTGAAGATCAGGTCGGAGGCGGCTTTGAAAGCCGTGGAGCCTTCAAAATTGGCGCTCATGGCGGTGTAGGTGGGGTCGCCAGCGTTCTGCTCGTCGACTACCTTGGCCATGCGCTTGAGGGTCTCTTCCACTCGCGGTGCATCGACAATGCCGTGGTGTAGCCAGTTGGCAATGTGCTGGCTGGAGATACGCAGCGTGGCGCGGTCTTCCATCAGGCCTACGTTGTGGATATCCGGCACTTTCGAGCAACCGACGCCGTGCTCTACCCAGCGAACTACGTAGCCGAGAATACCCTGGCAGTTGTTATCCAGCTCCTGCTGCTTCTCTTCATCTGACCAGTTGGCGTTTTCCGCTACTGGCACGGTGAGTAGGTCGTCCAGGTAGTCGGGCTCACCCAACGCTTCCAGCTCGCGCTGAACGTCGGTGACGTTGACCTGATGATAGTGCAGCGCGTGAAGCGCAGCGGCCGTAGGTGAAGGCACCCAAGCCGTGTTGGCACCCGCTTTCGGATGGCCGATTTTCTGCTCTAGCATGTTGTGCATCAGGTCAGGCATGGCCCACATGCCTTTACCAATCTGGGCACGACCGCGCAGACCGCAGGCAAGGCCCACTTGCACGTTGCTCTTCTCGTAGGCCTGAATCCAAGCGGCGCTTTTCATGTCGCCCTTGCGCACCATGGGACCCGCTTCCATGGCGGTATGCATTTCGTCGCCGGTACGGTCGAGGAAGCCGGTGTTGATAAATGCCACCCGTGAAGCCGCTTCAGCGATACACGCCTTGAGGTTAACGGTGGTGCGACGCTCTTCGTCCATGATACCCATTTTCAGGGTGTCGCGGTTCATGCCCAAAATGTCTTCAACGCGGCTAAACAGCTCGTTGGCGAAGGCAACTTCTTTAGGGCCGTGCATTTTCGGCTTGACGATATAAACAGAGCCAGTGCGCGAGTTGCGCGGCTGGTCAGCGTCTTTCTTCAGATCATGCAACGCGAGCAGCGAGGTAACCACGGCATCAAGGATACCTTCCGGCAGCTTGTTACCGTTCTCATCCAAAATCGCCGGTGTGGTCATTAAGTGACCCACATTGCGCACGAACATCAGCGAACGGCCGGGCAGCGTGACGCTGCTGCCATCGGTGGTTTGCCAGGTGCGGTCGGCGTTCAGCTTGCGGGTAAACGTCTTGCCGCCTTTTTCGATCTTCTCTTCCAGATCGCCCTTCATCAGGCCCAGCCAGTTACTGTAAACGCCCACCTTGTCTTCTGAATCCACTGCGGCAACGGAGTCTTCGCAATCCATGATGGCGGTCAGGGCGGCTTCCACCACGACATCTTTAACGCCTGCCGGGTCGGTTTTGCCGATGGCGTCGTTAGGGTCGATCTGGATTTCCAGGTGCAGGCCGTTGTTCCCCAACAGAATCGCGTCGGGTTTCGCCGCTTCGCCGTTAAAACCGATCAGCTTGCCGGAATCCTTCAAGCCGGTTTCACGACCACCTTCCAGCGTTACTACCAAGTGCTCATCACGAATGGCGTAGTTCACCGCATCCCGGTGCGAGCCAGTCGCCAGCGGTGCCGCGCGGTCAAGCACGCCACGGGCGTAGGCAATCACTTTGGCGCCGCGTTTCGGGTTAAAGCTGGTGCCTTTTTCGGCGCCGTCGTCTTCGGAAATGGCATCGGTACCGTACAGGGCGTCGTAAAGGCTGCCCCAGCGGGCGTTCGCCGCATTCAGCGCATAGCGTGCGTTGCTAACCGGTACGACCAACTGCGGGCCTGCCTGAACGGCGACTTCCCGGTCAACGTTGGCGGTGGTCGCTTTGACGTTAGCCGGCGCTTCTGCCAAGTAGCCAACCTCTTTTAAGAAGCGGCGGTATCCCGGCATATCGGTCACCGGGCCGGGGTTTTCCCGGTGCCATACGTCGAGTTTCTCTTGCAGCGTGTCGCGCTCTTCAAGTAATTGACGGTTTTTCGGGGTCAAATCATGAAACAGGGCATCCACACCGGCCCAAAAGGCATTTTCATCAACGCCTGTTCCCGGTAGCGCCTGCTCATTGATAAAACGATCTAAATCGGCTGCCACCTGTAAACGGTGGCGCGTGATACGCTCGCTCATGGGGTTTCTCCTGTGAGGATGCCCGTGGGTGATGTGTTTGCTACGGTCAGCGTAAAATGTATTTATGGAAAATAATTCCACACCTGGCCGGGCATGTAAACAGCGTAGACCCTAATGCGCTAAAATGCTCGACCAAATGACTAGGCATTTGGTTCTGAAAGCGCGAAACATCAGCCGTGCCTAGGTCAAAGGACAATGGCGTTATGGAGAAACATCGATGAGTGATTTCCAACATCTGGAAGGCTTGTTTCGCCACGCCTCGGGCGATACCGCCCTTAGCCGCCTGTTGCCTGGGGAAGTATTGGCAAACGCCATGCAAGACTATTTCCACCACTATGGCTTGGAAGCACTGCTGTTAGATACCAGTGAAGTGCATGCAGGCTTTATCGATACGGGGCGCTTTGCGCTGTGGTGCCAAGTGTGGAGCCCCCCGCAGCCGGTGGGCACTGCCTTTGTGGTACATGGCTATTTCGATCATATGGGGTTATATCGCCATTTGCTTGAACGCCTGCTGGCTAAGGGCTGGCGAGTGGTGCTGTGGGATCTTCCCGGCCACGGCCTTTCCAGCGGTGCGCGGGCGGCAATAGAAGATTTCGATGATTATCAGCACTGCCTGGCTCACTTGCAGATGACTCTAAAGAGCCAAGGCATGGCGCCTGAGCCGTGGTTAGGCGTGGGCCAGAGTACCGGTGGGGCGATTCTGGCTACCGATGCACTCACCCGTCGTGGGGCTTCCGGCTGGTCGGGTTTGGTGCTGCTGGCGCCCCTGGTGCGGCCTTGGGGATGGAGCCAAACCAGCTGGCTGCACTTGATTGCCAGCCCGTTTGTAAAAGAGTTGCCGCGTAAATATCGCCCCAACTCTACCGACGAGCAGTTCACCGAGTTTCTACGCGAGGGTGACCCGCTGCAGCCCGAGCGTTTGAGCGTTGCCTGGGTGAGCGCCATGCGCCGCTGGATGCCTCGCCTACTGGCCCAGGAGCCCAACCCGCTGCCTACCCTGATACTCCAGGGCGAGCAGGATTTGACCGTTGATTGGGAGTGGAATTTAGCGATTTTGGCGAAGAAGTTTCCCAATGCCGAAATTCACCGCCACCCGGAAGCTCGCCACCACTTGGTAAATGAGGCAGATCCCATTCGTGAAGTGCTGTTTGAAGCGCTGGATAATTTTGTAGATGGGTTTGTCGATAGTGTTAGTAAATAACGTCGGCAATTCCAGACCCTAGAGGCATCCCTGGATCTAGGGCCCTGTTCTACCCTCTCAATGAGCCCTGCTTTACCCCCAGGGCGGTGTGCCGCCGAGCTGATTTACCATGAAGTCTACAAAGCAGCGTACCTTTGGCGAGAGGTAGCGGCTGGCTGGATAGAGAATATAGAGGCCTTGCTCAGGGGGGCGGTATGTCGGCATTATTTCAATCAAGCGCCCAGCCTTGAGATCCGCACTGACTACGAAGGTCGGGGTTAGAGAAATGCCCATGCCCGCAAGCAGCGCTTCTCGCAGGGCGATGCTGCTATTGGCGGTCAGGGTTGCTTTCACTCGCTGTTCGATAGTCTGCCCTGCATAGCCAAGGCGCCACACTTCCGGTGCGGCGCCCAGGCTGTAGAGCAGGCATTTATGCTCAGAAAGTGCTTGAGGTGTTGTCGGTTCGCCGAATCGCTCAAGATAGCCTGGCGAGGCGCACAATACGCGATGAATGCTTTGTAGTCGGCGTGCGATCAGTGATGAATCTTCCAGTGGGTCACCGGCACGTAAGGCGACGTCGAATCCTTCCTCCACCAACGCTACGCGGCGGTCATTCATAACCAGTTCGATGTTGATTTCCGGGTAGCGCTCGGCAAATACGGGGATCAAAGGCGCGATATGCAAAAGCCCCAGCGACATGGGGCAGTTGATCTTAAGAGATCCCCGCGGGATTGCTTGGTGAACTCCCAACGCTAGCTCGGTTTCTTCAATGTCGTCGAGGATGCAGGCGCAGCGTTCGTAGTACGCCCGCCCCGCATCGGTAAGGCTCAGCCGCCGGGTGGTACGCGTCAACAGCGTTACCCCAAGGCTGGCCTCCAGTTCCGCTACCTGTTTACTCACAGCGCCGTTGGAGAGCCGCTGGTCGTTCGCGGCCGCAGAAAAGCTCTGCAGCTCTACGACTCGCCGAAAGGTGCGCATTGCCGTCAGCTTATCCATGCATTGTTTCCAGTAAGGAAAATATCATTTTCGAATACTACTGATTATCTCTATTTAAACAAAGCTTATCCTGGGATTCATGGCGTCGACGAGATCGCCTACTCAGAACGTATTCGAATAGCAACGCATGGAGAATCACGATGACCCGGGTACTAGTCCTTTATTATTCAACCTATGGCCATATCGAGACGATGGCTGACGCTGTAGCGAAAGGCGCGGCCAGCATCCCTGGCACTGAAGTGACCATCAAGCGCGTGCCAGAACTGATGCCAGAAGAGGTCGCCCTCAAGGCGGGGGCTAAATTGGATCAGTCTGCGCCTATCGCCGAGCCGAGTGAACTGGCTGATTACGATGCCATTATTTTCGGCACGCCCACTCGCTTTGGCAATATGGCCTCCCAGATGCGCAATTTCTTAGATCAAACCGGTGGACTCTGGGCTAAGGGGGCGCTTATCGGCAAAGTTGGTGCAGCATTCACTTCCACCGCGAGTCAGCATGGAGGTCAAGAGAGCACCCTATTGTCCTTCCATACCACCTTGTTACACCACGGCATGGTCATCGTGGGGGTACCTTATTCTTGTCCCGACCTTACGACGATGGACGAGATCAGCGGAGGCACACCCTATGGCGCATCAACCTTGGCGGCGACAGATGGCTCGCGGCAGCCGTCGGCGGTAGAGCTGCGCATTGCTGAATTTCAGGGTCAGCACGTGGCATCCATTGCGCGTTCGCTCAGTTCACACAACGATTAGAGGGGGAGGTGAGACATGCATCCATTAAAGGTGGTGTTTGTGCACGATGTTGTTTGCGGTTGGTGTTACCTTCTCTCTCCCCGGCTGCACTCGCTTGCCAAGCAGTTGAACCTGGATGTGCATCACCAGTGCTTTACGCTTCAAGCAAGTAGAGAAGCCATGCTAGAAGCCTTCGGCTCTATGGGTGATGCCAAAGAAACAATTCTCGGTCATTGGGAAAAATGCGTTGCCGCAGAGGATACCCCGCGTATCAACATTGATGGTATGCGTGCCCAAACCTTCGAGTATCCTCACGGGATGCCTGGCGCGCTGGCGTGTAAGGCGGCTGAAATGCAGGCAGGTCAACAAGGGCACTGGCGTATGTTTGATCGTGTTCAGTACGCGCACCTGACGGAGAGCCGCAATATCGGTGATAGCCAGGTGCTGCGATCACTGGCTGAAGAAATCGGGCTCGACATGGTTCGTTATGATCTAGACGTGCTCTCGGAAACAACTCAGCAGGCGGTGGAAAAGGATCACCACCTCGCGTCCAAGTTGGGAGTTCAGTCGGTGCCGACATTGATTGTTGAAGACAGATGGCTGATTAATGGTGCGCAACCGATAGAAAGCCTGCGTCTCCAGTTACAGGAAGTCCGCCAGCATATTGGCTGAATTTGTCGAGAGATTGCTGACGTTTTAACGTGAGGCTAGGGTCATAATTGAGCGCCCCGGCCCCACGCTTGCTCACATTACTGGGCGTTCAGGAAGTCCTCTACATCGAGCAGTATTAGCTCATTATCATCGGCGCGGCCTTGCTGGCGGCCAATCGAGAAAGGGTAGTTGTTGTCATTGGCGACCACGATGGTGCTCTCATCGACACGATCCACGTTCTCAATGGTCACAAAGGGAAAGTTAAAGGTGCCGTTGATCGTGCCGCGCGGTGCAAGGCCCTCTGGATCCTGGATGTCCATCAAGTCGATATAGGCGATTTTCTCAAGCACACCCTGCTCGTCCGTACGTTCGAGATCGACGAGATAGATGCGTTTGAACTCGGCAGGGTTGTCTGCCCACTCTTCTCGCGGGTCGCCCTGGCGGCTATCACGCTCGATGATCAAGCCGCGAGTTCCGCCAATGAGGTTGAAATCGCCGATGGCGTGATCCGCTGATTCCAAGGGGTAGTAGCGGGTTGTGTCGCCCCATTCGCCGGTTTTAGTGTTGAGCTCGAACATTCTTAATACGGGGGTGCCATCAATCGTTTCCGGGGCGTTGGCGTTGCTATCCCAGATGGGCTTTTCCAGTAAGGGGTAGAGGGTTGTTTGGTCTTCGGAGAGCGCCATGCCCTCATAACCACCGGAGCGAAACACCCTCACATCATCAGCGAGAGGCGCGCCAGGGTTCGGGGTGAGGGCAAAGGCATTGTCGGGGGAGCGCATCAGCGTCCCACCAGGATTGGTGGCCAGCACTTGCAGAACTTCGCCCTGATTATCCACCTGGATAATCCACGGGCCAAACTCATCGCCAATCCAGTAGCTATCGCCCACCGGCTGTATCGATTCAATATCGAAATCAGCCCCGGTTAAAAAACGACCAGGAGTGGCTTCATTCATAATCGGGAAGGGCACCTTGCGGTTTGGATCCGAGAGTTGAACGGTTTCCTCGATGATGACACGCCCAGTGTCCCAGTCGGTCTTTATGATGTTAAACATCAGAATGACGTCGGAGGAGTTCGCCTTGGAGCCAAAGCCGTTATCGGTCAACACCAGGAAACGGTCATTGCCAAGTGAGCGAATACCTGAAAAACCCTGCAGGGGCTGGCTGGGGAAGGGTAGCGCTAAGCCGGTGGCTTGCATGTTCGTATACAACTGCTCAACGCGGCCCTCTTGGCCAGTAAAACGGCCTGAGACGTTATAGTGCTCAGCGGCACCGGAAGGAGCTGCCACAAAGGTGCTGCCGGGTAGCTGGGCATGGCCGGACAATGTGGCGGGAAAACTCTGCTGGGCGTGTGCCGCACTGGTAAACGCAAAGGCGAGTAGAGCAGTCGCTAGTAACGGCTTTGTCATCACTATTTCACCATTTCGGAGGAAAAATTAGGGCAGGTGCAGCTTTTGCTAATTTTCATCCGTAATAGTGATAGTTGAATGACAAAGTGCAGACGTTTTAATGGCAGCAGGGTTTCACGTCGAGTCTGGCCCTGAGTCGTAAAATACGTCTTGCTCAACAGGCGTAAATATTAATAAATGGTGTGGCTTTCAAATACATTATTCAAAGAGGAAATGGCAATGGGATCATCGGTCAAAAAGGTACTGGTCTTTGCAGGCAGTGCCCGAGAAGCGTCACTGAACAAGCAGCTAGCCAAGCTGGCCGCCAAGCGTATTGAGGCGCTTGGCGGGGAAGCAACCTTTATCGATTTAAAAGATTATCCCTGCCCACTGTTTGATGAAGATATTGAAGCCCGGGGCGTGCCGGAGAATGTGCTCAAGCTGCGTGAGATTCTGGCGGATCACCAGGCAGTGATGATCGCTTCGCCAGAGTACAACGGCTTTATCACGCCGCTGCTGAAAAACACACTGGACTGGCTGTCACGACCTTATCAGGATACGCCGGGGCTCAAGTTATTTGCCGGTAAGTGGGCAGCGCTGGTGGCGGCTTCCCCTGGTGGGCTAGGTGGCATCCGTGCGCTACCGCTTGGTCAGCAACTGTTAGCCAATCTGGGGTTGGTCGTGCTGCCACAGCCATTGTCGCTGGCGAAAGCTGGCAGCGCCTTCAACGATAGCGGCGCGTTACATGATGAAACCACGGGGCAGAAGCTGGATGCGCTGTGTCAGCGCCTAGTGGACTCACTGGCCGCCACCCACTAACCGTCCGGCTTTCGGGGGCTTACGCCCCCCTTTAGCATCCGATCCAGCTGTCGGTATCCAATCGCCTCAATTAGATGCGGCTGGGTGGGTTTGGGTTCGCCCTGAAGGTCGGCAAGGGTCAGGGCTACACGTAGTACGCGGTGATAGGCACGGGCGGAGAGCTTGAGCTTTTCGAGTACGCCCGCCAGCCAAGCGCGCTCTTCATCGTTAAGTGCGCAGGCGGCCTCCAGGGCTTTGCCGCTTAGCTGGCTATTTAATGCGCCACGGGCCATTTGGCGTTCTCGGGCGGCCATCACCCGCTCACGCACGGCTTCTGACGACTCGCCTTGGGTTTGTGCGGTGAGCTGCTCTGGCGGCAGTGCGGGCACTTCTACCTGTAGATCGATACGGTCCAGCAGCGGCCCGGAGAGCCGCGCTTGATAGCGCTGGATTTGGCTGGCGGTGCACTGGCAGCGTTGGCGTGGGTCGCCCAAGTGGCCGCAGGGGCAGGGATTCATAGCAGCTACCAATTGAAATTGAGCAGGGTAGCGACGTTCATGACTGGCG
Organism: Vreelandella sp. 2A-K22; assembly: GCF_054065485.1. Lineage (NCBI taxonomy): Bacteria > Pseudomonadati > Pseudomonadota > Gammaproteobacteria > Oceanospirillales > Halomonadaceae > Vreelandella > Vreelandella sp. 2A-K22. The sequence continues at coordinate 360,056 of NZ_JBSUGC010000001.1, forward strand.
CGTGCGAGATGAATCTCGCCGGTTTCCAGCGGTTGCCGAAGTACCTCTAGCACATGGCGGGAAAACTCCGGCAGCTCATCCAAGAACAGCACGCCGTGGTGGGCCAGCGAAATCTCACCGGGTTTGGGTTTTGAGCCGCCACCTACCAGGGCGGCGCCGCTGGCACTGTGATGGGGTTGTCGAAATGGCCTTTTGCCCCAGTCTGCTTCCAGCGGTAGCCCGCAAACCGAACGCACGGCAGCGACTTCCAAGGCATTCTCCTCGGAAAGCGGCGGCAGAATGCCCGGCAGGCGGCTGGCCAGCATGGTTTTGCCGGTGCCAGGAGGGCCTGCAAACAACAGGTTATGCCCCCCGGCCGCAGCGACTTCCAGCGCCCGGCGCGCCTGCTGCTGGCCGCGCACATCGGCGAGGTCATCCACCGGGGCGGTGGTTTTCACCGAAGCGCTGAGTTTGTGTGGGGAGATCTTCTCTTGGTCGAGTAGGTGAGCTACTACCTGCCAGAGAGTATCGGCAGGCAGCACCGGCAAATCGCCTGCTAGGGCGGCCTCATCGGCGCAGTCGCGGGGAATGATCAGTGCTTTTTTTGCCCGCCGGGTGGCCAGGGCAAAGGGCAGTATGCCCGGCACCGCGCGCAGTTTGCCATCCAGGGCCAGCTCACCAGCGCACTCCATACCTTCCAGCGCTTCCACGGGAATTTGCCCGGAGGCGGCGAGGATACCTAGGGCGATGGGGAGGTCAAAGCGGCCGCCCTCCTTAGGTAGATCGGCGGGGGCGAGGTTTAAGGTAATACGGCGGGTATTGGGAAAATCAAAGCCCGCATTAACCAGTGCACTGCGCACCCGTTCGCGGCTCTCTTTTACCGCCGTTTCCGGCAAGCCCACTAGCGTTAGCCCCGGCAAGCCGTTGGCTAGATGCACCTCAACATGCACCGCCGGTGCATCTAAACCTACGCCTGCCCGCGTGGCTACAATGGCTAGCGTCATCGCCTTTCCTCGCTGTTTTTAGGTAAAACTCTAACCCGAATGTAAGCGAAATCTACATTACCTTAAGTACTTAACCTATCGTAATTAAGAACGCTTTGGTAGCGCTTGAGTGGCCGGTTTAAAATAGTTGGGCAGCTTGTCGAGGTAATGCGGCTGCCTTAAATTATTGCGCATCACTTTTGCATTGCCACTAATCGGAGAGCGATGATGAGCACTCCCATTGCAGATCACTCTACTCTGACGGATCGCTATCAAACGACTGTTCCAGCATCGATTCGCCGGGCGCTAAAGCTGAAACGGCGAGACCGTATCCACTATTCCGTCCGCTCGAATGGTGAAGTGGTGTTTTCCCGTGCCAGTAATGAGACTAAACATGGTCCTGTGATGGTTAATTTTCTTAACTTTTTAGAGCGCGATCTTCTGGTGTATCCAGAGAGCATTTGTCCTGTTACCGCAGGTAGTTTTGTCGAGGTCGAATGTCTCATCGCAGGCATGGAGGCAGACCTCGAAGAGGTGCTGGAAGAGAATGATGACGAATGAAATCTCTAGCGGTGAATGGATGGACAATCTATGCCCATCCGATGTTTTGGGAAAAAACCGAAATGCTCGCCGCGAAGGTGAAACGGCTGTAAAGATTCCGTCGTCAATTAGGCCAACGCGTAGACGAGCAGAGTAGAACGGTTGATACAAGCATCATCCAGTCGTGGAAATGCTATTAATTAGCTTCCCTCTGTAGTGAAGGTGGGCTCGTAGTTCACAGGAAAATTTATTGATCGTGCAATAAAGCAAACCTCATGTATCCGGTGGTGGATGGCTTCTGCAGCTTGTAAATCAGTCCCTGTCTTCACCGTTATTTGAGGACGCAAAGTAGCGGATGAAAAACGCCCTGCTCCTCCTCGTCCGACCTTTCCTAGCCCGACAGGGTCATCGGCATAAGATGTAACCACGATGCCTTCATCGGACGCATAATGCAGATACCAGAGCATATGGCAGGCAGACAATGCTGATAGCAAAAGGTCTTCTGGATTCATCTTTGTTGGATCACCACCTAGAAGTGGGTCATTAGAACAGTGAATGACAGACTTACCAGCTATGGAAATATCCCAAGTCCGATCAAAATCGTGGTAGCCAGTCGTACCGTTCCCACGACTTCCAGTCCAAACAACATGTGAAGAATATTCATGACCCATGGTTTTGTCTCTTGGTTTTGATAGTATGTATACATGTATACACTTGCGTTGAAGGGAATGACAATGGGTCTTGTCGAAAAAATTCGAATGGAAATTTTAGAAGGACGGTATGCCCCTGGATCGATGCTGCATCAGGCTGCGCTTGCCGCTAAATATGAGGTCAGTCGTATACCTGTGAGAGATGCTTTACAGGCTCTTGCCACGGAGAAGTTAGTCCATGTCATTCCAGGAAAGGGAGCCCGTGTCATCTCTTTAACGTCCGAAGAGCTAGATGAGATCTATGACCTTAGGGTTACACTTGAGTGCGACCTTCTTGAGCGCGCTATCTATCTAGCAAATAACAGTGATCACACGGAAGTTAGCTATGCACTCAAAAAGTCATCCCTGGAAGCGGGACGCCCGGGATGGCAAACAGGAGATTGGCAATTTCACCGAGCGCTTTACTTACCTGCGCGTAGACCGCGTCAGCTAGCCATTGTCGAGGAGTTGCGGACTAGCTGTGCCTTGTATGCTAGCAATTATGAAGATTTATCATCAGAAACTAACCGCTGGTTAGATGATCACGAGGCAATCGTTCGTGCGTTTGTAAATGGTTTGATCGAAGAGGCCAGCTCCATCCTACGCAGTCACATTATCGCTTCACGCGCTAAGTTAGGCTCTAGTGGCTAAGTATAGGCTGGCAAATAGGTTTTGTCGGAGAGGAAGTTTAATGGAAGGAAAACATACGCTAAGACGATTTGGCTACTACTAATAAATTCTGAGGCAATACATTCAGATGGATTTAAGCGGAAGGAATAGGCGTTGGCTGTCTGAACTGAGAAGCGAGAAACCAAACTGTTCATAAAAGCGCTGTGCTCGCTCATCAATAGCGTCGACTACCATGGCGTAAATGGCGATCTCATCGCTGACAGCCAGCGTTCGCTTAATGGCATCGACCAGCAACATTTTTCCCACCCCGTGGGTCTGGGCGCCTTTATTAACCGCTAACCTGCCGAGCAGGGCTGCTGGGATAGGGTGCCGCGGGAGTTTACGAGCGAGGTCTTGGGGCAATTGCCCGAGTTCAATCGACAGCGTGGAGAGCGTGTAATAGCCCACAATGCTTGTTGGCTGCTCCACCATTGTTGCCACAAATACCCGACTGACACGACGCTTCACATCAAGGCGCGCCTGTTTTTGAATATAGTTATCCAGTGAGGGTACGCCGCAGTGAAACCCTGGCCTGTAGTGATCGCTGTTCAGTGGTCGTATGACCAGGTTTGTATCATCGGTCATTGGCTAGTGACACGCCGGTCATGCTCCTCGAAAGCGGCTGCCAGTTTTTTGTTAAAGCTAACCGGCTTATCCAACGCATGGAAAAAGGCTTCAGCGTCTTGGCTGTTTAGACTCATGGCTTCATGCGCATGAATGGTTTTTTCGGCATGCGCTAACGCGCTGGTCAGAATGAAATTGCTGACGGTTTTCCCTTCGAAGCTTGCCGCGCGTTCAAGCGCCATTTTGGCGCTATGTTTCAACCGGAGATTAATACGCTCTTGTTTGGCATCGGTGGCTACGTTCATGACGGATTCCTGATGTGGTTCATCTAGAATAAATGTACGTCAAAATGGTGCCTTTTTCAATTTGATGTGATCGAGGTATCCGCGGGCTAAAACGCTAAATCCGCTGGCGCAGCCTCTAGCGCCGTAGTCAGCTTCCGGGCAAAGCGCTGGGCGGAGGGAAGTGCGCCGAAGCTCCATACCGGCGGCAGGTGAACTATCCTGTTGTGCCTGACACTGGGGAGCTGCTGCCACAGGCCGCTTTTTGCAAGCTTCTCTTCGACTCCTGTGGGCAGCGGGTCGATGATCACCAACGTTGCCTCGGGGTAGCGCGCCAGCGCTTCAATCCCTACCAGCGCAAATCCCCAGGCATTTGTGGATTGATCCCAGGCATTGGGGAGGTCGAGCTGCTCCAGAACGGCGTTGTACAAGCTGTTTTCCCCAAACACCCGCACGTGGCGGGCATCCATAAACTGCACCATCAGTAGCGGCGCGATTTCTGACTGTGAGAGGGGCCGGGATTCGCGCAGCCTGGTCATCAAGGCCTGGGTTTCTTCAATAAGCTGCTCGGCCTGGGGCTGGCGCTCGGTTAACTCGCCCAGCTGACGGGTCAGGGTTTGCATTTCCTGCCAGGTATCGGTGCCGGGGGAGTAGAGCGAGAATGAAGTGACCGGGGCGATGCGCTCCAGGCGCGGTGTCAAACCGGCAAACATGGGCGAGATCAGCGTCTGTTCTGGTGGCACTTGAGCCAGCAGTTCCATATTGGGCTGGGTACGTAGCCCCATATCGGTGACACTGTCGGGTATATGGGGCTCGCCCACCCACTCCTGATAATCGCTTTGCTGAGCCACGCTGCTAACCGGCGCATCAATCGCCAGCAAGGTTTCGGCAATCGTCCAGTCCACCGTGGCCCACTGCGCCTGGGCAGTAGAAACGCTCAGCATACAAACGGCGAACAGCCCGCAGCGCGCGAGCAATGAGAACAGGTTGGTGTGGCACATGGTGGTGAGAGGCCATCCAGAAAATAAGAGCTGTATTTAAACGATAATATTTATTGTTTGCAAACCTGCATTCAAGAAAAAAAGCCCAGGCACAGTGGCCTGGGCAGGTTAGGTTACAATAAGTTAATAATGCTTAGACAAGGGCTTGAGCCGTCGCCTAGCACGAGCGTTTAGAAACGGTAGTGAACACTGGCGGTGACGCCGCGCTCGGCACCGAAGTAGCAGTACTCCAGGGAGTTGCAGGAGGCCACGTACTCTTTATCCAATAAATTGTTCACGTTTAAACGTGTTTCGACCCCTTCTACGCCGAGTTGGCTGAGGTCGTAGCCAATGGTGGCATCCACCAGAGTGTAGTCGGGCACGGTTTCGGTGTTGGCCCGGTCAGCGGCGATATCCGCGTAGTGACGCACGCCGACACCCATGTTCACGCCGTTTAGCCAGCCCTTGTTGGCCTCGTAGTGGCCCCAGAGCTGCACTTGGTGCCGTGGGGAGTAAATCGCGTTGTTGCCCTGGTTGCCATCATCGCTTTTGGCGTAGGTGATGTCGGTGAAGCTATAGCCTGCCTGAAGCGAGAGGGTATCCGTTAGCTGGGTTTGCGCTTCCAGCTCCAGCCCTTGGGATTCGATCTCCCCCACGGCGCGGTATGGGTCGGTGGGCTGCTCTTTGGTGGCGACGTTCTCCTGGCCGATATGGAACAGCGCCGCGCTGTACTGGCTTTGGCTACCGTTAGGCTGGTATTTGACGCCGGTTTCCCACTGTTCGCCTTCCATGGGCTGGAGCAGATCGCCACTCTCATCCACGAAACTGGTGGGGGTGAACGCGGTGGAGTAGCTCAGGTAGGGTGCTACGCCGTTATCGAACAGGTAGACCACCCCGGCGCGGCCACTGAACTGGGTGTCGCTAAGGGAGCTGGTATCACCGCTATCTCGGTTGGCATTGTCGATATTGACCCAGTCGTAGCGGCCACCCAAGGTGAAGCGCCAGTTATCGAGGGCTATCTGGTCTTGCAGGTACGCCCCGGTCTGGTCGATCTCATGGCGTTCGCGCACCGGGGCGTAAAACTCGATGGGGTCGCTGCCATAAACCGGGTCAAACGCATTGAGCGGCGGGAAATACCCAGTGGGCCACGATACGTCGTTTTCCCGCTGCTGGTAATCCACCCCGAACAGCAGTGTGTGATCCATAAAGCCGCTGCTGAGGGTGGCTTCAAGCTGGTTATCGAGTGTCCAGGCTTCCAGAGATTCATTGCTGCCGGAGTAGTAGCGGGTGAGTTCATCAGACGTCGGTGACGTCCAACCAAAACCGTAGACCTGATTGAGCACTACGTCGGAATTGAGGTAGCGCATCAATTGACGGCCGGTCACCTGGTCGTTGAAGCGGTGTTCCAGAGCGTATCCGAACATGCGCTGGGTTCGCTCGTAGGTGTCGTAATCCTCTTCACCATCAAAGAAGTTGTTGCTGATCTTGCGGCCATTATGGGCGACCACGGCCCCCTCATAGGGTACGCCGGAGTGGTAGCCACCTTCGGGTTCATCCTGTAGGTAGGCTTCTACGGTTAGGCTGGTGTCATCGGTGATATCCCAGGTGAGCCGGGGCGCAATGGCGTAGCGCTCCTCTTCTGCCGGGCCAAACTGGGTATCCGCGGCGCTGGCAATCCCGGTTAGGCGAAAGGCCACCCGTTGCTCTTCGCCAATAGGCCCGGTGAGGTCAAAAGCGGCGCTGCGCTGGTTATTATTACCCACTCGAAAACGCAGCTCACCGCCCTGTTCAAACTCTGGCCGCTTGCTGTTCAGGGCGACCACCCCGCCAGGGGAGGCGCGGCCATAGAGCACCGAGGCGGGCCCGCGCACCACTTCGATGCTTTCCAGAAACCATGGGTCAATGCGCATACTGCTATGGGAGTTGGCATCACCCATTACTTTCAGGCCATCCAGGAAGGTATTGCTCAAGCTGCCGTCAGAAAACCCGCGCAGTACCAGGTAGTCGAAACGGTTGGAGGCGCCTACCTGATTGCTGTAAACACCGGGCGTGTAGTCGGTGGTTCGCTGCACGGTACTTACCCCGCGGGTATCCATCTGTTCGCGGGTAATCGTGGAAACACTCTGGGGTATTTCGATCGTCGGCGTTTCCACTTTGGTGGCAGCCTGCTGGGCAGTCACCGTGACGGTGGCTAACTCGGTGCTCTCTTGAGCGTATACCGGGGAAACAGCCAGTGCCGAGAGAACGGCGGCGCTAAGCGGAGAGCGTAGAAAACGGTGATGGGGGATGAGCATGGAGGCACCTGCAATAAGCATCAATTAACCAATGTGTTAATGAGAATTATTGCGCTTAATGGCTACTGAAAGGTATGCGCAATGACAAAGGGAGTATGCGTACTGCCAAAAAAAGTCCAACAGAGGAACTTAGCGCTCCAAAAACAACCCTGCGGCTTTAATGGCGATGGTGTACTTCATGGGGCGCAATGCCAAAAGCGCGCTTAAAGGCGGTGGCAAAATTGGTGGCGTGGCGGTAGCCACAGGCGTGAGCGGTTTGCTGCACGCTATAACCTTTGCGTAAGTAGTCTTGAGCTTGGGTCAGGCGACAACGTCGTAGGTAGTCGAATATCGAGCAGCCGTAACAGCGGTGAAACTTGGTGCGTAGGCTGCTCGGGCTCATCGCGGCATTGCGGGCCAACTGCTCAAGCCGATAATCCTGGCTGGGGGAGTGTTCGAGCTGCTGACGCAAGTGCTCCAGGCGTTGGTGGTCGCGCTGGGTTAAACCCGACGGCAGGCTGACTGCTTTTCCTTCATCGCTGGACTCAAGTGAGGCGGCAGGCAGCCCATGAGCTAACAACTGGAGCGCGAGCCCCTGCCATAGCAGGCGCTGCCGCTCTATTGACCAGTTCGAAGCCAGTGCTGCCTCCAGGCTATGAATAAGGAACTGCGGCACCTGCCAGGTATGCAGTACGGGCGTTGCCGGAGGGGCAACATTGATAGGCGAAGAGTTAATGGGCGAGAAAGAGAGAGGCTCTGTGCAAGCCAGAATCGATACGTTGAGAATGCGCAATCGTTGTGGCGCGGGCTGGAAGACCTCAAGCCCGGTCTGCTCGTTGAAATGGGCACTGAAGGCATCGCCGGCCTGCAACTGAAACGACTGGCGCCCTAGGCCGACTTGGATATGGCCTTCGAGTATCACGCTGAGAAACCACGGCGCGGCATGCCGGGAAGTGGAGGCGTAAGCGTGCAGGACATCAAGATCAGAGTGTGTCACCCGCAGTGTGGGGGCTACCTCGACGTCCATCACCCGCCCATGGGCAACACAAGGCGCTGGCTGGGAGCGGTCGGGCGCTTCGGGAAAGCGGTAGTCGATCCCGAAGCGCTGACCAATAGCCAGCAGGTCATGGGTGGTCAGTGGTACGCAAGATGGCGTTATTGAGCCGAGTGTAGCCATCCCCGTTACCTCACCCTTGAGCGGTTGTCAGCGAGTAGCGAATCAGCACTTAGTACTCCATTGACCAGTTCAGGGTGTAAGTACGCCCGCGGCCCTGGTAGTCGTAGAGGTACTCTGGGCCGTAGTAGGGCGAATAGAACATGGCGGCTCGCTGACCCCAGACGGTGGAGTACTGATCATCCAGCAGGTTCTGCACTCCCAGGCTTAAGGTGCCAAAATCGGTTTCCTGGCTGAGCGATAAGTCGAGGGTGGTATTGCCATCGATCTCGCGGTCGGCATCGTCTTTCAGGTCGAAGTTGTGGTTGGCCTGCAAGCGAGCCGAACGTACATAGTCCGTCCAGCCAATAAAGGCAGTGGCGGAAGAGAGCGATGCATAGCGGGCGTCACGCTTCTCCCACTCCCCTTGGTCGTTCTCCTGCTCGGAACGCACCAGGTGCAGAGTGCCCCCTGCCTCCAGGCCATTATCAAAGTAACGGGTCACGGCGCTTTCCAGGCCGAAGTCGCGTTTCTTCTCATCGACGACGCTGACGCTTAAATCCTCGGCGTTCTCTACCGCTTTGTCCGACCAGGCGTAGTAAAGCGCTGTTTGGGTCGTCCAGTTGCCACCCTGGTAGCGCCAGCCTAGCTCTATCTGATCCGTCTCGATGGCAGATAACGGGTTGTTATCGACACTTACGCCGGGGCTCTTGCCGTAATATTTGGCAGGATCTGGCAGTTCGAAGCCCTGGCTAAACTGCAGCCAGTTCTGGTGACCGTTGCCGTAGTCGTAGAGGGCGCTGGCATTGAAGAGCGTTGCTTCATAGTCATTCTCGCCGCCAGGAATCCCCTGGAATTCATCCACTTCGACGTCCATATGCTGCTGCCGCAACCCTGCGGAGAGCTTGAGCGCCTGGGTGGCCTGCCAATCGCCCTGGAGGAAGCCTGAAAGCCCGTCCACTTGATAACCGGGGTAGCGGGGTTCAACCCCTGATGCCTGTTGCACCAGGCCGCCGGAGGCGTCCGAGATGTTGGTATCGAACAGCATCTGGCTGGCATCGAAAGTTTCACGATCCAGATCGAGGCCGTAGGTTAGCGAAACGTCATCACCCAGGCGCGATTCAAACAGCGCTTTGATGCCGCTTAAATCGGTGTTTTGTTGCGAGGCGCGAAATTGCAGGCCGTCGGAAATTGGGTAGGGAAATGCCTGGAAGCTGGACTCCTCCTCCCGGTGGAACGCCTGCAGGTAGAAGTTTTGCCCCCACAGGTTGGCGTGGTGATAGTTGACGTTGACGAGCTTACGGTCGGTTTCCGGATCGCGCTGTGAACGGTAGCCATCGCGAATTTCGGCATCGTTCAAGTTGGGCGTGGCAGCGTCGAGGTTGGGAAAGTAAACACCCCGGTCACCTTCATAACCTGAACGGTACAGCTGGGCACCCAGTTCCAGACTCTGTTCATCGGTCAAGCGGAAAGAGAGGTTGCCCAATACATCAATGCTGCGATTATCCTGTAGGTCGGTCTGGGCGATATCGGGAAAGATTTCCTGGCCGCTGCCGTCATAGTGGCGGCCGTTGTCGCCAATGGCGGTACCCAGATAGCCTTGAACCCGCTCGTTACCACCGCTGATGGATTGTGCGAGGCGTCGATCTATGTCATCGCTGTTGTTGAAGCCGGTGGTGATGCCTGCTTCAGTACGCCAGTTCAGGCCTTCTTCACCTTTGCGGGTAATGATATTGATCAAGCCCCCCGTAGCACCGCCGCCATACAGGCTGCTGGCGCCGGAAAGCACTTCCACGCGCTCAATATTGAAGGGATCGATGGCATCGAACTGTCGGGAAAGCCCACGGGAACTGTTCAGCGATACGCCGTCGATGAGCACCTGCACGCCCCGGCCTCGCATGTTTTGCCCATAATTGGTGCGCCCTTGAGGCGCCAGATCCAACCCCGGTACCAGATGCCCCAATGCTGTCTTTAGGTCTGCACCATTGCGGGTCTGCTGTTGCAGCATCTCTTTGTCAATTACCCATACAGCACCGGGAATTTGACTGATCTGACTAGGAGTGCGCGATCCAACAACCACCATGGTCTCGTCGGCGCTAGACGCAGTATTTTGGGCGAAAACGCCATTGGAGAAGCTCAGTAACAGGCCGGTGCCAACAAGCCCAGATATTGAAACAGACGACGGCGAAAAGAAAGGCTTTGCAAAAGGCAGCTTTGCAACAGATAGGTTTGATAGTGACAGGGCGTGCATAGTGAACAATCCGCAGACGGTAAGAAAATCAAATGCGGAGAGTATCACCACGAAAAACAAAGTCAACGATAGTGATTCGTATTTATTTTGCGGTGCGCGCAGCAATAGGCCATTTCCCTATTGCTGCTAATGAAGCTTGAACGTTAAGCGGGTTTATTCTTCTCGTCTTCTGCATCTGATTCCGGCGCATGCTGCTCTGGAACTGGTGGGGCTTCAGCTTCGAGCGGCGTGGACGTCGTTGGCGCGGAGGCATCAACGGCTGCTTCAAGGTTAGCGACTTGGCGCTCTAACGCCTCTACCCGCGAACGGGTGCGCTGCAGTACATCCATTAAAATGTCGAAATCTTCCCGTGAGACAAGCTCCAGGCGGTCGAAGGCGCCACGCACGACTTGCTGCACGCCCTTTTGAATATCTTCTGGCGCCTGGGAGGCGTTTTGTAAACGGTCACCAATCTGCTGGGCCAAGCGGCTAATACGGTCTTGAGGCGCCATCGTTCTCTCCTAGATAAACCTGCTTTAAATATTGCTTACCGGTAAGGATACGCAACAGTTGGCGAATTCGCATGTATCGCGTGCTTTTACTGCTTAACCCAGGGTGTGCATCGAAATAGAGCAGGCTACTTTTGCTTACGCTCTTTTTTGGTGCAATAGCGGTGGTGTGAGAATGGATTTGCTCAGATTTAGCGCTGAGCTGCACTTTTGATGACGGCTAATTGGCTGACTTATAAGCAAAAAAAGTCAGCTGGCACAGTATGCGCATTATCGGTTCAGGTGCTTATTCTGGCGGCTGTGCCGCTACCAATCTAGCAGGACTTATCCAGCAGGGGAGATCCGGGATGAAACTCATCACCGCTATCATCAAGCCATTTAAGCTCGACGACGTTCGTGAGGCATTGGCCGACAACGGCGTTCAGGGCATTACGGTCACTGAAGTTAAAGGTTTTGGCCGTCAGAAAGGGCATACCGAGTTGTATCGTGGCGCGGAGTACGTCGTCGACTTTCTACCCAAGGTAAAAGTGGAAGTGGCCGTAGACGACGCCCGTTTGGAGAGCGTATTGGATGCAATCTGTAGTGCGGCTAACAGCGGCAAGATCGGTGACGGCAAGGTGTTTGTGACACCGCTTGAAGACGTTATTCGGATTCGGACAGGCGAGCGCGGTGCAGACGCCGTTTAACGCTGCTTTTTCGGATCATTTCTATAGTTCAACGGGGAACTTACAATGAATGAGTTGACTGATCTGAGCTACGCGCTCGATACGTTCTACTTTCTAATTTGCGGTGTGCTCGTCATGTGGATGGCGGCAGGCTTCTCCATGTTAGAGGCGGGCTTAGTACGCTCCAAAAACACCGCTGAGATCCTGACCAAGAATATCGCGCTGTTTGCCATTGCCTGCACCATGTATCTGCTGGTGGGCTACTACATCATGTACTCCAGCAGCGCTGGCGGCTTCCTGCCCAATCTGGGCTTCTTGATTGGCGCTGAAAACAGTGTGGATGCGGTTACCGCAGGCGGCGATGACGCGCCCTACTACTCCATGCGTTCTGACTTCTTCTTCCAAGTCGTGTTCGTGGCAACCGCCATGTCAATTGTGTCGGGTGCCGTCGCTGAGCGTATGAAACTGTGGGCATTCCTGGCCTTTGCTGTGGTAATGACCGCGTTTATCTATCCGGTGTCTGGCTACTGGACTTGGGGTGGCGGCTGGTTGTCTGAAGTGGGCTACTCTGACTATGCGGGTTCCGGCATTGTGCACCTTGCCGGTGCGGCGGCTGCGTTAGCGGGTGTGATCGTGCTAGGCCCACGTAAAGGTAAATACGGTAAAGACGGTTCTATCCACGCTATTCCAGGTGCCAACATGCCGCTGGCAACGCTGGGTACCTTCATTCTGTGGATGGGCTGGTTCGGTTTCAATGGCGGTTCCGAGCTTAAACTTGCGGCTGTCGATTCTGCTAACAACGTGGCACAGGTGTTTGTAAACACGAATGCAGCAGCGGCAGGTGGTGTGATTGCGGCACTGATCCTGGCCAAACTGTGGTTCCGCAAAGCTGACCTGACCATGGCATTGAACGGTGCCCTGGCTGGCCTGGTGGCCATCACCGCCGATCCGCTCTCTCCGACCGCACTGAGCGCTACCATTATCGGCGCGATTGGCGGCATCATCGTGGTCGCAGCCATCGTCACCCTCGATAAAGTGAAGCTGGATGATCCGGTCGGCGCGATCTCGGTTCACGGTGTTGTCGGTATCTGGGGCGTGCTGGCAGTGCCGCTGAACAATGACGGCGCATCATTCGGTGCCCAGATCATCGGTATCGTAGGTATCTTCGCTTGGGTATTCCTGGCCAGCCTGGTGGTATGGCTCATCCTGAAAGCCATCATGGGCATCCGGGTTAGCGAAGAAGAAGAGTATGAAGGCGTTGATATCGCTGAGTGCGGTCTCGAAGCCTATCCCGAATTTGGCATTAAGAAATAAACAGCGGCATTAAGAAATAATTTAATGCTGACCTAGTGAGCAGGCGTGCTCCTTCTGGCCTCCCCTTAGTGGGAGGCTTTTTTATTCTCTGCCGATAGCGGTGTATGCTGGTAGTTAGCGGTTAACGGCTGCAACATTAGCAGCCGTTCAACCCGACCCCATCATGGCCACCCAGTTAGAGGATATGGTAATGAAATTGATCACAGCGATTATCAAGCCGTTTAAGCTCGACGATGTACGCGAGTCGCTCTCCGATATCGGCGTTCAGGGTATTACGGTGACGGAAGTGAAGGGCTTTGGGCGCCAGAAAGGGCATACCGAGCTGTATCGTGGTGCTGAGTATGTGGTGGACTTCCTGCCCAAGGTGAAGCTGGAAGTCGCCGTGGACGACGACATGGTCGAGCAGGTGATTGATGCCATCACCCAGGTGGCGAACACAGGTAAAATCGGCGACGGCAAAATCTTTGTGATGCCGCTGGAGCAGGTGATTCGTATCCGTACTGGCGAAACGGGCAAAGACGCGGTTTAAACGCTGGTGAGTTGTAAGTGGTAAGTAGTAAGTAGCACAAAGCCCCTGTGGAGCATCTCCAGCAGGGGCTTTGTATGAGTGATGCGATCATTCTTGCGGCTAAACTTTTTTCTTTTCACCACTCACTCATTACGATTCACTATTTACGTCTCACTTCTCGACAAACGCACGCTCGATGACGTAGTCGCCCGGCTCGCCCATGCGCGGCGAGATATTCAGACCCAGCTCGTCAAGTAGCGCGCTGGTATCGTCCAGCATGGCGGGGCTGCCGCAGATCATCGCGCGATCCTGGCGCGGATCAATGGGCGGCAGGCCGGTGTCTTCAAACAGCTTGCCCGTACGGATATGGTCGGTTAGGCGCCCCATGGTGTGGAACTCTTCCCGAGTAACGGTGGGGTAGTAGACCAGCTTTTCAGCGATGTCTTCACCCAGGTATTCATGAGCTGGCAGCTCTTTGGTGATAAAGTCGGCGTAGGCTAATTCAGAAACTTCCCGCACACCGTGAACCAGCACTACCTTCTCGAAGCGCTCGTACACTTCAGGATCCTGGATCAGGCTCATAAACGGCGCCAAGCCGGTACCGGTGGAGAGCATGTAGAGGTTGCGGCCCGGCAGTAGGTCATCGCATACCAGTGTGCCGGTGGGCTTGCGGCTAACCATGATCTGATCGCCTACTTTCAGGTGCTGAAGGCGTGAAGTGAGCGGGCCGTCGGGTACTTTAATGCTGAAGAACTCAAGGTGGTCTTCGTAGTTGGGGCTGGCAATGGAGTAAGCGCGCATCAGCGGCTTGCCGTTCACTTCCAAACCAATCATCACGAACTGACCGGTTTTGAAACGCAGGCTGCGCTCGCGGGTGGTGCGGAAGCTGAACAGGGTATCGTTCCAGTGATGGACGCTAAGCACTTCTTCCAGAGCAAACTTACTCATGCCGTTTTCTCCATTAGTCGATGCTGGCGCTAGTCCGCATCGGTCATATTCTTAAAAAGAATAAAAATGATTAAATATGTTGCCAGCAAGTCTAAGCAAAGGGTGGTATATCTGTTAAGCGAATTATATTGATAACGGTTATCTGAAAAATAGATATAGATCAAATAAAGGTCAGACTCTATGCACTACACCCTGCGGCAGTTGGAAGTCTTTGTGGCGGTTGCTCAGCATGAGAGCGTCTCCCATGCGGCGCGGGCGCTGGCCATGTCTCAGTCGGCAACCAGCACGGCGCTTGCGGAGCTTGAGCGGCAGTTCGACTGCCAACTGCTGGATCGGATTGGTAAACGCTTAAAACTTAACGCACTGGGTTTTCAGCTGTTGCCCAAAGCGGTGGCGCTGCTGGATCGCGGCGAAGAGATTGAAGAGCTTCTACGTGGCCAGAAAGGGGTTGGGTCGCTGGATGTAGGGGCTACGCTGACCATTGGCAACTACCTGGCCACGCTGCTGATCAGCGATTTTATGCAGCGCCACCCCGGTAGCCGGGTGCGCTTGGCAGTGCGCAATACGCGCCATATTATCGAAGGCGTGCGCCAGCACTCGCTGGATTTAGGCTTGATCGAGGGGCAGTGCGACGATGACATGATCATCAGCCAACCCTGGGTGGAAGATGAGCTGTGCGTGTTTTGCTCGCCGCGACACCCACTGGCAGGCCGCGAGCACCTTGAACTTGAACAACTGCTGCGTGAGGACTGGATTATGCGCGAAGAGGGCTCTGGCACCCGCATGACTCTGGAGCATGCCGCGCGCCACCGCCGCAGCCGGTTTAACACCCTGCTAGAGCTAGAGCATACGGAAGGTATTAAGCGTGCCGTGGAGTCAGGGCTGGGGATTGGCTGTGTCTCGCGCCTGGCACTGCGAGATGCCTTCCGGCGCGGCAGCTTGGTGCCGCTGCCTACGCCGGAGTTGGATCTAAAGCGTCAGTTTACGTTTATCTGGCACCGGCACAAATACCTCACCACCGGCGTGCGAGAATTCCTGCGCCTGTGCCGTGAAATGACCGCTGGGGCCAAGCGCAGCGACGATATTGCGCTGCCGCCGATTCCTTAAGCGTTTATCGCTCAGTCAATTCGGGAGCAGGCAACTGATGGTTGCTAGGGGCGTTTTTTGGCTCAAGTGTAAAGCCGCCTACCAGCGCAGCGAGCCTATCCGCCTGATCGTTTAGCTGTTCAGCGGCGGTCGTCGACTCCTCCACAAGCGCGGCGTTTTGCTGGGTCATTTGGTCTAGGTCGGTGACGGCAATGCTCACCTGGCTAATGCCCTCGCTTTGTTCTCGAGCGGCCGTACTGATATCTCCCAACATTTGCGTTACCCGCGTGACGCTTTCTGCTAATTCGTGCATTGCCGACTCCGCATCTCGAACCATTTGGGTACCGCTTTCAACCTTGCCAGCCGAAGTATTAATACGCTGGCGGATATCCTTGGCGGCTTCGCTACTGCGAGAGGCTAATTTGCGAACTTCGTCGGCGACCACGGCAAACCCACGACCGTGTTCGCCAGCCCGGGCGGCTTCCACAGAAGCATTCAGGGCAAGCAGGTTAGTCTGAAAGGCGATGCCGTCGATGACGGTCACGATGGCCTGAATTTCATCGGAATTGGATCGAATATCATCCATCGTTGCCACGACTTGCTCAAACGCGCTGTCGGTACGCGAGGCTAACTGCGAGGCGGTTTGTGAAAGCCCACTGGCTTCTTGCGAGGCGTGAGTGGTATGGCTAACGGTGCTGCTGATTTCTTCCATCGCAGAGGAGGTTTGCTGCAGGCTGGCAGCGGCCTGTTCAGTGCGCCGTGAGAGGTCGTGGCCACCTTGAGTAATTTCATTAGCCGCGTGGTTGACGGCTTCACTACTACGGCGCACATCCAGCAGAATAACCTGAATTTTTTCTGCAAAGGCATTGAACTGCTCAGCTACCGCGGCACTTTCATCTCGCCCATGCACCGGTAGACGTTGGGTAAGGTCACCATGGCCTGAAGCAATCTCTGCCATGCGGCTTGCAAGCCGCTTAAGAGGCCGTGCGATTCGCCCGCCAATCCACCATAGCGCTGCCACCCCCAATGCTGCCAGAAGTAGCCCTACTACCGTCATGCCCAGCGTATTTTGCTGGCGCTGCTCGCTGAGAACTGCTTGCAGCTCGCCTAACTCCGCAAGCGCTACGTCTTCAGGGAGCTGGAGTACCAACACCCAGGGGAGGCGAGTATCGCCAATGGTAATAGGCTGATAGCGCTGCAGTAGACCATCGTTAACGCTGCTTTGCAGGCTACCTTGCTCTGATGCCTCTCGGATGCCCGCGAGAATTGTACTGCTAAGGGAGTCACTGGCAGGCGAGCCCAGACTCTCTACGCCTGCCGTGTCGGCGACTAGCCCCCCACTTCCCGCGACGAGAGCCATGCGCCCAGCGCCTTCGTATAGCGCTTGGTTGGCATCGCTTAGCAGGGTTTGGATAAAGTTAAGGGAGAGGTCTACCCCCGCAACGCCACGAAACTCGCCATCCACCAAAATGGGGGCGTTAAACGAAGTGACCAGTTGCGTCTCGCCGCCATAGTCATAAGCCGCCGGATCGATAATGCAGGGAACTAGGGTTTCACGAGGGCAAAGATAGTATTCGCCTTCCCGAACGCCGCTGGGAAGGCGTTCTTCACTCTCCATGGTATCTCCCAGCGGCAGCACTTCTAGCGTTTCATCCTCGGTGCGGTACCACCAGGGCATAAAGCGACCGCTACCGTCATGGCCATAGCGCTCATCTCCTGCATATCGTGCGTCGTCACCAAACGCATTGGGCTCCCAGCCGATAAATGCATCCAGCAGTGTCGGGTTGTCGGCCACAGTTTGGCGCACTAAGTTAGATAGTTCGCGGCGGTTCAGGTAAAGCGAGCGGCGCCCCTCTTCATCCTCCATACCCATCAAAGCATTAGTAGTCGCCAATTGATTGGCGATAGTCATGGCATTGTTGAGTTCGCGCTGAATACGCCCGCCCTCTGCTTCGGCAATGGCATCCAAGCGCGCATTCAATGCACTTTCCATCAATGCGCCGGTATGCTCATTCACCGTTTGCTGGGTGCGGGCCGCGGCGACCAAGTTATAGATGACTAGCGCAGCCACAATCGCGAGCAAGCAAGGGCCCGCAAGTGCGACGACAAAAGAGCGTAACGAACGAAAATGCATAGCGTTACCCCTTAAGTAATGTGATGGCGGCGGTTGTCATGTGCTTGGTACTGCACTTGCAGGGCAGGTGCCGCGGCGTGAGACAGCTTAAAACTACTGATAGTGCCTGCCAGATGATCGGCCTGTTCTTTTAGCTGCTCGGCGGCGGTCGTGGACTCTTCCACCATGGCCGCGTTTTCCTGAGTCATGCGATCCAGTTCTGCGACGGCAATGTTGACCTGATTGATGCCATCGCTTTGCTCGCTGGTGGCCGCATTGATCTCCTCCAAAACATCGGTAACGCGGGTAATATGCGCGACGATGTCTTGCA
Source organism: Vreelandella sp. 2A-K22 (assembly GCF_054065485.1). NCBI lineage: Bacteria > Pseudomonadati > Pseudomonadota > Gammaproteobacteria > Oceanospirillales > Halomonadaceae > Vreelandella > Vreelandella sp. 2A-K22. The sequence goes on from NZ_JBSUGC010000001.1 coordinate 377,871, forward strand.
TGGTAGATCCCGCATTACGCACTAAAGTGGTGCCATTGTTAACCTTGGTTTGAGAGTCCTCAATCAGCTTTTGAATATCGTTGGCGGCATCACTGCTACGCCCAGCCAGCTTGCGTACTTCGTCGGCCACCACGGCAAAACCACGGCCATGCTCGCCAGCGCGGGCAGCTTCCACCGACGCGTTAAGCGCCAGCAGGTTGGTCTGGAATGAAATGCTGTTCATCAAGGTGACAATCTCACCGATCTTATCCGAAGCGTGGGTAATGTCTTCCATGGTGGTCACCACATTTGCTACAACCTTCCCACCTTCGTTGGCTACCTCTGAGGCGGTTTGGGAGAGCTTGTTGGCTTCTTTTGCGGATGCAGCCGTGTGTTGAACCGTGCTGGTGATTTCCTCGATCGATGCAGAGGTCTGCTGCAGGCTAGCGGCAGCGTTATCGGTGCGACGGGATAAGTCCTGACCACCCATGGCGATCTCATTGGCCGCGTGGTGAACAGATTCACTGCTGGTGCGTACATCAATTAATACGGCCTCCATTTTACCTACGAAACGGTTGAAGGCCTTGGCAATTTGAGTGACTTCATCATTACCCTCTTCGGGCAAGCGTCGGGTTAAATCGCCCTCTCCCGATGCGATATCATCCATCGCATTACGAACTCCCAGCAAGCGGCGTAGCAGCAGAGAAAGCAGCAAACCGAAGACCACTGCCGTGATTGCGGCCACAATCAGCAGCGTGACTATCGATGTAGTGGCGATGGCGCGCAGGCCCGCTGTTGCCTCGTGTTCGTCCAGTGCCACAATCAACTGCCAGCCACTGCTACCACCCACGTTATTGCCCATCAGCAACGTATCGCTGTTTTGCAGTGAAAGCGATTGGGGTTCATCGGCTTGGGCGATTTCGCTAAGCCGGGTGTTGGTCAGTTCATCGCTCAAACGTGTGGAAGGTTCGAGCGTCATGTCAGCGTCAGGATGCGCGATCAGGGTGCCGTCTTCAGTGGTTAAAAAGCCGAAACTGGACGGCGTAGGGGCAATGCCGGTAACAATTTCGATCACATCCTCAATAGTAATATCCGCACCAATGACTGCGGCCAACTGCCCATTACGGTAGAAAGGGCGTGCAAAGGTAACGATTAAGCCCCCCGTTTGGGCATCAGTGTAAGGTGCCGTAATAATGGTCTCTTGCGCTTCGGCTGCGCCTTGGTACCAGGGCCGCTGACGCGGGTCGTAATCGCTGGGGGGCTGCCATCCATCGGAAAAAATAGCGTCTGGTGTGGAAGGATAAGCAATGTAGGCTGTCATAAAGCTGCCTGAGCCAGCCAGTTGTCGAAGTGCGGCAAGTGGCTCATCGCTATTGGCTGCATCATCCATGCTGGAAAGCATGGTATAGCGTGCGTTAAACCACTCGTTGATAGCTTGCGTATTACCGTTAACCACGGCGCTAAGATTGCGCGTTATTTGCTGGCTATTATGGTGTTTTACGGTGGTGTAACTGGCAATGCCGTTAATCACCAGGGCGAGGGTAATCGCCACTAATGCGGCCAATAGGATGCGTGCTCGGAGGGTAGATAGCATGGTCGCTCTCGACGTAGAAGTGCATGTCAGTACTCAGGGGGAGGTACCGTTTATAATGTCTTCTAGGCTATCGGCGAGAGCGACCCTTTCTTTAGTCTTACATGGGCTTTAAGTTTTGGATATTACTAGCGTAAATCACTAACTGCTTGTTGGATATCGGCCATCGAAGCTTTACTTAGATCTTTTGATAGGGAATGAATCACCAGCTTTTGGGTAGGGGCATCGAGTTTATCGCGTAAAAGCCCTAAAAATTTAGGTGGCGCCACCATAATGAGCTTCTTCATACTGTTGCCTACTCGAGCACTATAAAGTCGCTGAGCGACCTCTTTCGCAAACAACTCGTTTTCGTGCTTAGTAGCCGTTCCCTCTTCGCCAGCCGAGCGAGAGGTAGTGGACATCGACTCATGCACATCGCCTCGACCGTCGGTGACCAAGTCACCTTCGTGTAGACGTCCTTCAGCGTGAACCATGCTTTCTTGCTCTGCCAACGTTAAGGCATCTCGGGTAAAAATGCGTGCGCGAGCGGCGTCGGCTACCACGATATAGGTTGTCATCGCTGTGCATACTCCATGTCGTTGATGGTCATCTAACCATGGCAAGCGTTTGGCGTTAGGTCAAACGCTTGCCTCGGCTTAAGCAACGTGGGTTACAGCACCTTGCTACGCAGCAAGCTGGTGACGGCTTCACCAATCAGTACCAGCACAATAATGGCAATCAAAATGGTCGCCACGGTAGGCCAGGCAAAGGTGTCAATTGCGCCCTGGAGGATAACGCCGATACCCCCGGCGCCCACCAACCCAAGTACCGTCGATTCGCGGATATTGATATCCCAGCGGAGGATGACGATGGCAAAAAACGCGGGCATGACCTGAGGCACGATTGCATAGGCGACCACTTTGGCCTTGGAGGCCCCGGTGGCTTCCATGGCCTCTACGGGGCGCCGGTCAATCTCCTCTATTGCTTCGCCCATCAGCTTGCCGATAAAGCCAATCGAGCGAAACATGATGGCGAGTATGCCCGCTAATACCCCAGGGCCAAAAATGGCCACGAACAGCAGCGCCCAGATGATGGTGTTCACCGAACGGCTTGAGACCAGAATGAAGCGACCAAACCACAAACAGGCGCGGTTGGGGGTAGTATTCTGGGCGGCGATGTAGGCCACCGGGAGCGCCAGGAAAATCGTCAGAAAGGTAGCCAGCGTAGCGATATGCACGGTCTCGATCAGCGCTGCGATAATGCCATTGAGCCCCGCCGCACTGGGTGGCCACATGCGTGCGCCAAGCCCGGAGATTTGGTTGGGCGCATCCCACACCCAGGGCCAGAAAATATCAATATCGCGCACCGCCCAAACCACTAACATCAAGGTAGCTAGCAGAACGGCGTAACGAATCAGGCGCTGTTTGCGGTCATAGCGTTGCCAAATACGATCGGCAAGCTGCTGTGCGTGATCTACCATATTTTTTTCCTTACCCAGCCGCTGACACCTTCACTGAGCAAAATGACCGCGATGATAATGAGCAGAATCGCAAAGGCGAAATCGTAGTCGTAACGCCCAAAGGCATTCATCAGGGTGCCGCCAATGCCGCCTGCCCCAACGATTCCGACCACCGCTGATGCGCGCAAGTTACTATCCAATTGGTACATGGATAGCCCTACCTGGCGTGGCAGAATTTGCGGAAAGACCGCATAAAACAGAATGGCCACATAGCCAGCGCCGGCGGCTTTCATCGCCTCTACTTGGCCCCAATCAATCTCCTCGATCTCTTCGGCGAGCAACTTGCCCACAAAGCCGATGGAGTAGAGTGTCAGAGTCAGAATACCTGCGAGTGGGCCAAATCCAACGGCAGCGACAAACAGGATGGCAACAATTACCGGATGAAAGCTGCGCGATACGATAATCACCGACCGGCCAATCACATAGATAGGCATTGGGGCGATATTACGTGCCGCCATCACGGCAAAGGGAATAGAGAGTAAAACCCCCAATAGCGTCGCCAGAATGGCGATTTGAAAGCTCTCTTTAAAGCCTGTCAGCAGCAGCTCGTAGCGCTCTAGGCTGGGTGGGAAGCCGCCGCTAAATATGCGTGCCGCGCGGGGCAACCCTTCAGAGATCCGCGCCCAGTTGAACGGCAGCGAGCCGAACGCCCAGACCAGATAAACCACGGCAACCACGATTAACCCATAGCGTAGCAACGGGTTGGCAATGAACGGCGGCTTTCGCCAGGTGCGGGGCGCCGTTGAAGGGGCCTCAGGCGGAGTCATGTGAGGGTTCCTCCGCTGGCGTATCAGTAATCGCATCGTCCGGCGCTTCAATGCCACCGTAGATGGCGTCTAACGCGTCTTTGTTGAAATCGGCAGGCAACCCATCAAAGATCATCTTGCCGTGGCGTAGGCCCACAATCCGCTCGGTATAGGTTTTGGCCTGTGCGACGTTGTGGATATTGATGAGTACTGGCAGCGAGAGCTCACTGGCCAGGCTTTGCAGCAGTATCATGATTTGCTCGGAGGTGCGTGGATCCAGCGAGGCAGTTGGTTCGTCCGCCAGCAGAACATCAGGCTCCTGCATCAGGGCTCGCACGACGCCTACCCGCTGGCGCTCGCCGCCGGATAGCTCATCAGCGCGCTTGTTGGCGTAATGAGCGATTCCCACCCGCTCCATTAGCACAAACGCACGCTCAATATCTGCCTGAGGGTAGCGGCGCGATATCGCTTGATAGAGATTCACATAACCCAACCGCCCGGCCAACACGTTCTCCATCACGGTCAAGCGATCCAGTAGGTTAAAGCCTTGGAACACCATGCCGATCTTGCGGCGAGCACGGCGCAGCTCGGCGCCTTTCAGGTTCACCAGCTCATTGCCGTTGAGTTTGATCGAGCCGGAGGTTGGTTCGACCAGGCGATTGATACATCTCAGCATGGTGCTTTTGCCCGCACCCGAGGCGCCTACGATAGAAACAACGCTGTTTCCCTCTACCTGGAGGTCAAGCCCTTTCAGCACGGCTTCATCGTGGCCATAACGTTTGACCAGATTGGTAATTTCCAGCATGTGTCCGCTTCCATCGTCGAGACAATAACCGCACCGCCGGCGGCGGTGCGCTACGTTTACTCTTCCAGGTTTTCTGGCGTATAGCTCACGTTATTGGCCGCTTGGATGGTACGAATTACCTGCCAGTTGTCTTGGTAGTTGATGGGTATGAATTTCTCGACGCCCTCAAACTCTTCACCAAGTTCGGTGCCGACAAAATCAAAGCTAAAAAAGGCTTCCTCTATTTTCTCGACCAGGTCGGGATGCAAGTTGTGCGCGTAGTTATAGGAGGTAGTGGGGAAACGGTCGGATTCGTAGATCAGGCGCACGTCTTCTTCATCGTAAAGACCGCGTGCTGCCATCCGCTCGACGACTTCTGAGGCCACGGGGGCCGCGTCGTAATCCTTGGCCACCACGCCCAGCATGGATTGGTCGTGGCTACCCGAATAGACCACTTCGTAATCCTCATCGGGGGTGATGCCGAGTTCCGGCAGCAGCGCACGAGGGGCTAAATTGCCCGAGTTTGAGGTGGGTGAGGTATGGGCAACGCGTTTGCCTTTGAGATCCTCAACCTCATGGATATCAGAGTCGACATGAGTAAATAACTGCAGGGTGTAACCGAATTGGCCGTCATCAGAGCCCATCAAGGCAAACGGCACGGCACCGGCCAAATTCACCGCAAACGGCGTAGGGCCAGTGGAGAAGCCAGCGATATGCAGCCGACCGCTGCGCATGGCTTCAACTTGGGCAGCGTTTGACTGTACGGCGAAGAAACGCACATCCCGTTCGGTAACCTCGGCCAAGTGATCGATAAACGGCTGCCAGATATCCGAATAGATAGCCGGATCCTCCACGGGGGTATAAGCAAAAATCAGCGTGTCTGGATTGACCCACTCAGCCTCATCGGCAGGGCGATCCGCCACCATATCGCCATCTTCATCACAATAGATGGTATCCAGGGCGCCACGTTCGCACTCCGCGAAGGCATGGGTAGAGAGCAGGGTGAGCGGTAGTAGGGATGTAGCGATAAGTATCGCAAGCGGGCGCTGGCGGAAGAGCGAAGTTGTCATGGTGAGCCTCGTTTGTGCGTTATTGTTGTGTTCTTGCTATGGGTCAGGCTGTATTTCCTTGGCTGCGTTTTGCCACTATTGAAAGCGGAAACTGTTTCGTAAGTGGACATTCCGCGTCAAGGATGGTTATTTTCGAAAGTAGACACCTTCAATCTAGGGTTTGTGACAAACTTATGTCAAATACTTTACAGCCGCTCTCCGACCATTGGCGCAACCGCTATTTATTCATGCGCCACGGCCATAGTCAGGCTAATCAACAGAGGGTGATTGTCAGCTCGCCGGGGCGCGGGGTGGAAAACTTTGGTCTCTCCGAGCATGGTGAGCAACAGCTTGCCCAGCTCGTTGCCGACTGGCAGTGGCCTGTGCCGACCCGCGTGGTGCATTCAGACTTTTTGCGTACCACCCAAACCGCTGCCCATGTGGCGGCCAGGTTCGAGTTGGTACCCAGCGTGGATACGCGCTTGCGGGAACGAAATTTTGGCGAACTAGAGGGGTTGGGGGACGAGCACTATCCCAGTGTATGGGCGTTAGATGCCGAGGATGCTGAACACCAGCACCATGGAGTAGAAGCGTTGAGCCGGGTGGCGAGCCGTATGCAGGCGGTGATCGGTGATTGGGAACAACAGGTAAGCGGGGAAGTCATTCTGCTCGTCAGTCACGGTGATCCGCTGCAAATTCTGCTGACTGCCCTGGCCGGGAAACCGCTGACGTCCCACCGTGAGCAAACCCCGTTAGCACCCGCTAGCATTACTCTTTATGGGCATGGCGTGTAATCCACTAAAAGCTGTGTGGTAGTCTCTAAGAAAAGTAAAGAGAACCTGCTATGCCTGCTCCTTTTTCGCCGGATGCGCCGAGCCTGCTGAATGCCCTTGCTGTGGGCAGCCGCGCGCTCATCGACGCGCACTTTTGGAGTGAGGGCGTCGATCAGCTATTGGCGGCGCTAGGGGAAGCGTCGGGTGTCAATCGGGTGTGGATATTTCAAACCATAGAGCGCAACCCAAACGGTGTCTTGCAGGATTTTGTTTTTGAGTGGGCATCTTCATCGCACTATCGTGAGCGAACGCAAAAACGCTTTCGCTTTTTTACCACGCTGATCGACGATCCCGAGTATGAGGAAATGGTCAATCGTCGGGAGCGTGGTGACTCGCACACCTGTATTACCTCGCAGGTGGATTTGGGGTCGCTGCGCGACAATTTGGAAAGCCAGTCGATTCTATCGATGGTGACCGTTCCGATTATGGTGGATGGTCAGTGGTGGGGCACTTTGGGCTTCGATGACTGTGAGCGTGAAGTTGACTGGGAGGGAGCGGGGTTGCAGGCGCTAGTGATCGGCGCTGAACTGATCGCTTCGGCTATTTATCGTCAGCAGCTTACCCGCAGGCAGCGGCAGGTTGATCTGCTGCAGCAGGTCGCCGCCTGCGGCACCTGGGAGATTAATACTCGCAGTGGCGCAACCTGGTGCTCTTCGGCGTTGCTGCTTTCGCTGGGTTATCCTGGCGATTATGCTAGGCTCCCGTTGCGTCGCTTACTGGCCCACGCCATGCCCACTGACCGCATAAGGGTGTTTGGTTTGATTCGCGAGTGTCAACAGCGGCTGCAAACCCAATGCCGCATCGATGTTCAGCTCAGGGTCGCATCCGGGCAATGGCGTTGGCATGAGTTGGTGATGGAAAGCTACTACTCCGATGATGGCTCTTTAGCGCGTATCGGCGGCCTAGTCATCGATATTAGTCAACGTAAAAAAAGCGAAGAGCAGGCCTGGGCGGCGGCGGAGTTTGACGCCTTGACCGGCACACGCAACCGACGTGGCTTGGCTAATCACTTAGCACAACTCAATGAGCAAGCTGAAGCGGCAGCCTATTATTTGCTGATGATTGATATTGATTACTTCAAACATATCAATGATCGCTACGGTCACCCCGCGGGGGATACGCTGCTGGTGGAGATGGCAAAGCGAGTACACGAGGCCCTGCGGCCCGAGGATTGTCTGGCAAGGTTCGGTGGTGAAGAGTTTGCTGTTACGGCGGGTGATTTATCGCACCAACAGGTAGTCCAGCTGGGTGAGCGTATTCGCCAACGAGTAGCCCAGCAGCCGTTTTACCTGACGGCGGGTGATTCGCAAGCGCCGCTGATGGTGACACTCACCGTCAGCGTGGGGATTGCACCTCTGGCGCTCACCAGTGATTTAGACCACAGTCAGGCAGTAGCCGTTGCCCAGGCCGACCAAGCGCTCTATGCCGCCAAAGAGGCGGGGCGAAATCGCGTTGTGGCTCACTGGCAGCCGTGATGACGACGACTGATGAGGTTTATTGCTGCGACGGTGGAATCCAGGCAATCATATCGACTTCCACATCAGCGCCGCCAGCCAAGCCGGTTACCCCGATACAGGTGCGGGTGGGTAGAGGCTGGGGAAAGTAACTGGCGTAGACCTTATTCACTTCGTCGAAGTGGCCCATATTGGTAATAAACACCCGGGACTGCACCACATATTCGAAGGCACTTCCGACTTCTTCCAGCACAATCGCCAGGTTCTGCATTACCCGATGAGTCTGTTCGGTGAAGGTGCCCAAAAGCATCTCGTTGGTCTCTGGCACCGTCGGCATCTGGCCAGTGATAAAGACCAGATCACCTACGCGGCAGGCGTGGGAAAAAGGCGCAATCGGTTGCGGGGCGCGGTCGATAAACAGCTTTTCAATCATGTTTTTATCCTTTTTTAATGTTTTTAAAACATCATGGGCCTCAAGTGAGGCCCATGATGACGAACTTATCCACAGCTGCTTTGTCGCTGGGGCTGTGTATTAATGCCCCAGAATCTGGCTTAAGAACAGCTGGGTACGTTCAGACTGCGGGTTGTTGAAGAACGGCTCTGGCGCGTTCTCTTCAATGATTTGCCCCTGATCCATAAAGATCACCCGGTCGGCGACGGTTTTGGCGAAGCCCATTTCGTGGGTCACGCAGATCATGGTCATGCCCTCTTCCGCCAGTTCCACCATAACGTCCAGCACCTCTTTGATCATCTCGGGGTCGAGGGCGGAGGTGGGCTCGTCAAACAGCATCACGTCGGGGTGCATGCACAGCGAGCGGGCAATCGCTACACGCTGCTGCTGACCGCCCGAGAGTTGCCCCGGGTACTTAGTTGCCTGCTCGGCAATGCGCACCCGTTCTAGGTACTCCATGGCTAGCGCTTCGGCCTCTTTGCGGGGCTTCTTTTGTACCCACATTGGCGCAATACAGCAGTTTTCCAGCACTGATAAATGCGGGAACAGATTGAAGTGCTGAAACACCATGCCGACGCTACGACGAATCTGCTCAATGCGTTTGACGTCTTGGGTCAGCGGTAGACCGCCCACCACAATTTCACCCTTTTGGTGCTCTTCAAGGTGGTTAATGCAGCGAATTAGCGTTGATTTACCCGAACCTGATGGGCCGCAAACCACGATACGTTCGCCGCGTTTTACCTCAAGGTAGATATCCCGCAGTACGTGAAAATCGCCGTACCACTTGTTAACGTTGTGCATCTCGACCATCAGGTCAGAAGCACTGGTGTCAGAGGTGTTGGTGGCTGCTTGTGTCATGTTGAAATCCTACTTAAAACGTAATGAGATGCGGCGTCAGTGCTTATGGCCGGTGTTTAGCTTGCGCTCCAAGTACTGGCTGTAGCGCGACATGCTGAAACAGAATATCCAGAACACGAACGCGGCAAATACATAGCCCTCTACCGAGAAGCCCAGCCAGCGCGAGTCGGAAAGCGCCGCTTGCACAATGCCCAACAGGTCAAACAGCCCGATGATCATGACCAGGGTGGTGTCTTTAAACAGTGAGATAAACGTATTGACGATGCCAGGAATCATCATTTTCAGTGCCTGAGGCATCACGATTAGCCCCATGCGCTTCCAATACGTCATCCCCAGTGCCGCGGCGGCCTCATCTTGCCCTTTGGGAATCGCCTGCAAACCACCGCGAATAACCTCGGCCATATAGGCACTTTGGAACAGCGTCAGGCCGATTAGCGCACGTATAAGGCGATCCACGTTAAGTTCAGACGGCAGGAACAGCGGCAGCATCACCGAGGCCATAAACAGAATGGTGATTAGCGGCACACCGCGCCAAAACTCGATAAAAATCACGCAGAAGGTTTTGACGATGGGCATGTTCGAGCGTCGCCCAAGGGCTAATACAATGCCAATAGGCAGTGCGCCAATCATCCCCACGCTAGCCAGTAGCAGCGTCAGCATCAAACCGCCCCAGCGGTGGGTGGAGACACGCGGTAGATCAAAGTAGCCGCCGTGTAGCAGCACGTAGGCGATCACCGGGAAGATCAGCAGCGCAAACAGTGTCATCCAGCGCTTAAACGGCAGGCGCGGAATGACCATCCAGGCAATAATGCCCGCGAACATGGCAAACACGATATTGGCGCGCCAATACTCCTCACTCGGGTAGAGGCCGTACATAAACTGGGAAAAGCGTGCGTTAACGAATACCCAGCAGGCGCCCACCCGTGTGCAGTCTTCGCGGCTGTCGCCCACCCAGTTGGCATCAATAAATGCCCACTGAACCGTTGGCACCACGAGTAGATAGAGCACGTACAGGCCCAGTAGCGTGAAGATGCTATTGATAGGGCCGTTGAACAGATTGCCTCGTAGCCAGGCAACTGGCCCAATGGTGCCTTTAGGAGCCGGGCGCTGAGGTATGGTTTCTTTATTGTGAATCATGGGGTCGCCTCCGGCCTAGCGTTCGACCAGCGCAACGCGAGCGTTGAACCAGTTCATGAACATGGACACCAGCAAGCTGATGATCAGATAAACCGCCATGGTCATGGCAATGACTTCGATTGCCTGACCGGTCTGGTTGAGCGTGGTGCCGGCAAAAACCGATACCAGGTCGGGGTAGCCGATGGCGGTGGCCAGTGACGAGTTTTTAATCAGGTTGAGGTATTGGCTGGTGAGTGGCGGAATAATGACGCGCATAGCCTGGGGAATGATGATTAGGCGCAGCACTAGCTTGCGCGGCAAGCTCAATGCCTGGGCGGCTTCCGTTTGGCCATGGGGGATGGCTTGGATGCCCGAGCGCACAATCTCCGCAATGAAGGACGCGGTATAGATAGACAGCGCCAGCCACAGGGCCAAAAATTCAGGGATAATGGTAATACCACCGCCGAAGTTAAAGCCGCGCAGTACCGGCATCTCCCAGGTCACCGGTACACCGGTAGCGACCAATACCAGCAGCGGTAGGCCAAAGATAATCACCAGCGACATCCAGAAAACCGGCAGGCGCTTGCCGGTGGCTTCGTGACGGCGCTTGTTCCACATGACCAGTGCGATGCTGGCAATAATGGCTACCACGAAGGTGGCTGGGATAAGACCAAATCCTGATTCGAACAGCGGTTGAGGCAGGTACAGCCCGCGCACGTTCAGGAAAATGGCTTCGCCAAAGGCCATGCTCTCTCTAGCGCTGGGTAACGTCCGCAGTACCGCGAAGTACCAGAAGAAAATTTGTAGCAGCAGCGGGATATTACGAAACGTTTCGATATAAGCGTTAGCTAGCCGGGCGATCAACCAATTGGGCGATAGCCGCGCAATACCGACGATAAAACCAATAATCGAGGCAGCTAACACCCCCAATCCACCGACTAGCAGCGTATTGAGCAAGCCAATCACAAAAGTGCGGCCGTAGGTACTTTGGGAGGAGTACTCGATTAAGCTTTGACCAATACCAAAGCCGGCTGTGTTGCCCAGGAAGCCAAAGCCAGTGGTAATGCCGCGAGCATTCAGGTTGGCTTGGGTATTGCCGATAATATAGATCAGGAAAGCCGCGACAACGGCGACCAATATAAGCTGAAAAATAAGTGCGCGCTTAGCGCGGTCTCGCCAAAACGGCGGCTTGTGGCCAGCGGGGCGAACGTTAGGTCTTACAGACATGGATGGCGTCTCCGCTACACGGAAGGTCAATCAAATGGCCCGCCACGACCTTTAAACAGATACCTGTGAAGAGGGCGGCGGGCCGGGGTCAAGCGAGACGCTTAGCGAATCGGGGGAGCGTACTGGAAACCACCGTCGGTCCACAGGGCGTTAACACCGCGCTCAATTTCCAGCGGCGAGCCCATGCCCACGTTGCGGTCGAAGCTTTCAGCGTAGTTACCCACTTGGCTAATAATGTTGTAGGCCCAATCTGCTTCTAGGTTCATGCCTTCACCGTAGTTGCCGTCTTGGCCTAGCAAGCGAGCGATGTTGGGGTCTTCAGAGTTAAGCATTTCTTCAGCGTTTTCACTGGTGACGCCGTACTCTTCGGCGTTAATCATGGCGAACAGCGACCATTTCACAATGTTGAACCAAAGATCGTCACCCTGACGAACCACAGGGCCTAGTGGCTCTTTGGAGATAACGTCAGACAGGATCATCGAGGCTGAAGGATCGTCTAGCTGAATACGTAGCGCCGCTAGCTGAGAGGTATCGGAGGTTAGCACGTCACAGCGGCCGGCCTGATAGCCACCCACGGTTTGCTCAGAGGTATCAAATACGATCGGGTTGAATTCCATGTCGTTAGCACGGAAGTAGTCAGCCAGGTTCAGCTCGGTAGTGGTGCCAGACTGAATGCAGATGGAGGCGCCGTCGAGTTCATCAGCACCGGTAATACCCAGGTCACGGGATACCATGAAGCCCTGACCATCATAGAATGTTACGCCGGTGAAGTTCAGGCCCAGGGTGGTATCGCGGGTAGTCGTCCAGGTGGTGTTACGTGAGAGAACATCAACTTCACCAGACTGCAGGGCGGTGAAGCGCTCTACGGCATTGAGTGAAATATAGTTGACGGCTTCTGAGTCGCCGAGCACCGCTGCCGCTACTGCGCGGCATACATCAACGTCGATACCTTGCCAGTTACCGTCGTCGTCCGGAGCTGAGAAGCCCGGCAAACCATCGCTCACACCACACTGAACGGCGCCACGCTCAATGGTATCTTCCAGGGTGTCGGCTTGAGCAGTTGCCATTCCCGCCAGGCTAAGTGAGCCAGCGGACGCCAGAAGCGCTAAGTGTTTTTTATTGAACATCTAGTTTCCCTCGAAGTTATTGGAATCAGCTACTGAAATCAGTTAATGAAACCAGTAGTTGAAATAGTTATGCATGCCGTAGCATGTCACTAAACCTAGCAAGGAAGATGCCAACAAGGGTACAGGCGTTAATTCAGCGCTTTTCAACGCTACTCAACGAATTCGAGACGAAGGTCTAGGTGCAAAAAAGGTTACCGCCCACCTCGCATTGCACCGTAATAGGGCAAGCTGAGGTGGGCGGTAACACGAAGGCAGGTATTAGGCGTGGTTTACTCGGCTGCGAATGCCTTGCGCATAAATGGCGGAAGGGCGAGCGCACCGCGATGGGCGTCAACGCTATAGTATTCAAGCGGCAAGTCGTGGTTGGTGGCTGCCTGCTCGCGGAACGTATTCACGTCGGTGGCTTTACCCGCCAATGTTACGCTCCACCAGCCTGAAGGATAAACCGGCTGCGGGAAGGGCAGCGTGGCAACGCTGTCAAAACCGGCTTTCAACATGTCGTTGCGCAGCTCTCGGATGATCGAGCCACTGTGGTAAAGCGGTGATTCGCTCTGCTGCACCATTACGCCGCCGCTTTTCAAAATACGGTGGCAGCGCTTGAGAAAATCGGTTTTAAACAGCCCTTCAGCGGGCCCAACCGGGTCGGTGGAGTCGATAATCAGCACATCGATGCTCTCATCAGGTGCATCGTCCACCCACTTGACGCCGTCGGCGAACAGCAGTTCAGCGCGGGGGTCGTTATTCGACGCTACCAACGACGGGAAGAAGCGCTCAGAGGCCTTGGTGACCTCTTCGTCGATATCAATTTGGGTAACTTTCTCGACACTCGGGTGGCGCAGCACCTCTTTTAAGGTGCCGCAGTCGCCACCGCCGATGATCACCACGCGTTTGGGATCTTGGTGGGTAAACAGCGCCGGATGCGCAATCATCTCATGGTAGAGGAAGTTATCGCGATCAGTCAGCATCACGCAGCCGTCCAGCACCATTAGGTTGCCGTAGGTTTCGGTGGCGTAGACCTCTAGATGCTGGTATTGGCTCTGCACATCCAGCAGTTTTTCAGAGATCTTCAGTGAGAAAGCGCTGCCGTGGCTATCAAAGACTTCGGTAAACCATTGGTCGTCGCGTAAATCGCTCATCAATTGGCTCCTGAGTGCTGTGCATTTGTGTGCGTTGGAATATCGCGGTGATACTGCGGGCTTAATTCGTGCAGCGCCTCCATAAAGGCAGTGACGTTGTCGGGGTTGGTAAACTGGCTGATACCGTGGCCCAGGTTAAACACGTGGCCAGGGCCATGGCCGTAGCTTTCCAACACGCGGGCTACTTCAGCGCGGATAGCCGAGGGGCGGGCAAACAGAACGTTGGGATCAAGATTGCCCTGTAGCGCCACTTTGTGACCAACCCGGGCACGGGCATCGGAAAGCTCGGTAGACCAGTCGATCCCCAATGCATCGGCACCGGCGCAGGCGATATGCTCAAGCCACTGGCCGCCGTTTTTGGTGAAGAGAATCACCGGTACGCGGCGACCGTCGTGCTCGCGGATCAGTCCCGAAACGATCTGCTCCATGTAGCGCAGCGAGAACTCAAGGTACGCAGGGGTAGAAAGTGCGCCGCCCCAGGTATCAAAAATCTGCACCGCTTGGGCGCCCGCGCGAATTTGGGCGTTCAGGTAGTCAGTTACCGCATGCGCCAGCGTATCCAGCAACTGGTGCATGGTATCCGGGGTATCATAAAGCATGGTTTTCAGATGGCGGAAGTCCTTGCTGGAGCCGCCCTCCACCATGTAAGTCGCCAGCGTCCAGGGGCTGCCTGAGAAGCCGATCAGCGGCATGCGGCCGTTCAGCTCACGACGAATGGTCGACACCGCACGCATCACGTAATCCAGGTCGCGCTCGGCGTCGGGCACGCTTAGCGCGGCGACTTCTTCCTGTGTACGCACGGTTTTGCGGAATTTTGGGCCTTCGCCGGTTTCAAAATAGAGCCCCAAGCCCATTGCATCGGGAATGGTTAAGATATCTGAAAACAGAATGGCCGCATCAAGCGGGTAACGCTCCAAGGGCTGCAGGGTGACTTCGCAGGCCAGGTCATGGTTGCGGCAAAGATCCATAAAACTGCCCGCATCGGCCCGGCTGGCGCGGTATTCCGGCAGGTAGCGGCCCGCTTGACGCATCATCCACACCGGGGTGCGGTCGACGGGCTGGCGCGCTAGTGCGCGAAGAAAGCGATCATTTTGCAAAGGTGTAGTGGTCATAGACACTTGCTCTTAGGAAATTTGCCCGCATCGTATTGGAAACCGTTTTGGGGATCGTATGAGGGCAATTGTACTTGAAGATAGGTGTTAGGGCGGCGTACTCGATGGCAAAAATCGTCGCACCCGGCCAATTTTTCTCCATTATTTAGTCGCCTTGTCAGCGTGAGGCGGGCGCCGCTTCCTGTTAGAATACTGACCCACTTTGCCAACACTGGTGTGGTTAACTGGTTTGGTCAATCAGCGAGGTAACCTGTGACCATTCGCTTCATTGCCGCTTCCCGGCTGCCCACGCCCTGGGCAACGTTTACTATGCATGGCTTCGAAGATGAGGCTACCGGCAAGGATCATATCGCCTTAACGTTGGGTGATGTGACCGGCGGCGAGCCGGTGTTGGGGCGGGTGCACTCCGAGTGTTTGACCGGTGACGCACTCTTCTCCATGCGCTGCGACTGTGGCTATCAGCTCCAGGAAGCGCTAAAACGCATCGCTGAAGAGGGCCGCGGCGTGCTGTTTTACCTGCGCCAAGAGGGGCGGGGAATAGGCCTGTTAAACAAAATTCGTGCCTACCACCTGCAAGATCAAGGTGCTGATACGGTCGAGGCCAACGAGCAGCTCGGTTTTGGCGCCGACATGCGTCGCTATGATCTGTGCGTGCCGATGCTTAACCATTTGGGCATCACAGCGTTAAGGCTGATGACCAACAACCCGCGCAAGGTGGATGCCCTCACCCGCGACGGCGTGAATGTCGTCGAACGTTTGTCGATCACCACCGGTCTCAACCCTCATAACGAGCAGTATCTCTCAACCAAAGCGGGCAAGCTTGGTCATATGATGGCTTTGGATGACTTCACTCACGCCAGCGATGTGGATATTGAGCGCAAGGGGTGATACGAGTGGGGGATGGCATGCGAGGAGCGCTCCAGGATGAACGCCGTCAGTAAGGAGCAGTACAAGCAGTATAAACAGCAGCGTGAAAAGCCTTCCGAAGAGCAGGGCGAATTCAGCGTTGTCGAAGAGTACCTGAACAGCATCACCCACGGTATCGGTGCTTTGCTCAGTTTGGTGGGAATGGTAGTACTGTTGGTTGCGGCGAGTTACGCCGCCCATGCCGACCCGTGGAAAATTGTCAGCCTGAGCCTGTACGGCACCACGCTAGTCCTGCTTTATACCGCCTCTACCCTTTACCACGGCATCCCTCATCGGCGCTGGAAGCAGCGCTTTCAGTTACTCGATCACTGCGCGATTTATTTACTCATCGCAGGTACTTACACGCCCTTTTTACTCGTCAATATGCGCGGCACTACAGGCTGGGTTTTGTTTGCCGCCGTGTGGTCGCTGGCGTTAGTGGGCATTGCCTGCATACTGCTATGGCCTCAACGTTTTTCGATATTACGTGTGGCGATTTATCTGCTCATGGGCTGGATGATCGTGCTGGCATCAGGAGAGATGGCGGCGAGTCTTTCAACGACCGGCATTGCCCTACTGGCCGCGGGAGGAATTACCTACACACTAGGGGTGATCTTCTACGCCGTGCGTGCGATCCCCTACAACCATGCGATTTGGCATCTGTTTGTAGTGGCTGGCAGCATCTGTCACTACTTTGCCGTTTATAGCGCCGTTCTACCGCACGTTTCAGCTGCTTAATGGTTAATCGCTCGACTTCGAACCATTGCCTGCTTGAACCCGCCTGTAAATTAGATGGTTTTTAAGGGGTTAAAAATACCTGTAACTCGCAGTTTCCCACTGTAGACTAAACGTTAAACTTAAGTTTTAGGATGTTGAGCCGACAGTAGTATCAGGTTTAGATGCAGACCTTGATGTATTTAACGCCGTGCATCCTGAAAAAACACAGTGGGTTCGTATAGTGATGTCTATTGCCACACCCAAAACGACATTCAATAAGCTTTTCCAACAAGAGGATTGTCATGAGCACTGTTAACAACGCCCACGACACGACGATGCCGTCGGTACTGGGCAAAAAAGACAGTACTGATGAGATGGTGCATCGCATAGGCCACTTAACGCGCCTACTGCGGGACAGCATGAAAGAGCTGGGCCTAGATCAGCAGATTAGCCAGGCGGCGCAGGCAATACCGGATGCCAATGACCGACTCAACTACGTTGCCTCAATGACGGAGCAGGCCGCAGAGCGGGCATTGAATGCCGTTGAGCGCGCTCAACCGGTGCAAGACAGCCTTGAAGAAGAAGGCGCTGCGCTTAATGAGCGCTGGCAGGCGGCGGCAGCTAAGCTCGCGGCAGTAGAAGGTGATGCTAAGCTCGTCGAGGATACACAGAACTTTTTGAGCAGTAAGCTTCCCACCGCAACCGGGGCTACTCAAAAAGAGCTGCTTGAAATCATGATGGCTCAAGACTTTCAGGATCTCACCGGTCAGGTGATTAAGAAAATGATGGAAGTCATCAAGCTCATCGAAGAGCAGCTTGTTCAGGTGCTGGTCGATAATGTTCCTCACGTCACCGACGGCGTTAAGATGGAAGATGACCGCGATGAACATGCCAAGCTTCGTAACGGGCCGCAGGTGAACCAAAATAAGACGGATGTGGTGGCAGGGCAGGATCAAGTAGACGATTTGCTTGATGACCTTGGCTTTTAAGCAACGCCCGACTAGTTTAAAAACCGTTGCCACATACTGCCAGCAACGGTTTTTAAAGCGTTTAGATGTTGATTAACTCTCTGCTGCTGCCTGCTCTTTTTCGATTGCTCTAGCCATCGCGGCGCGCTGAATATGGCGTTCGCGATAGGCCAATAGCGGTTCGGGTAAGCGGTGCTTCATGCTGACCGCCCACGATAAAGTATGGGTTAAAAACAGATCCGCAAGGGTAAAGGTGTTACCCACCAAGTTTTCTTGCCCGTTGTAGCGGCGCTCCAGCGCGCTTAGCGCACGCTGAAACTCCCATGCGCAGACCGGCAAAATAGCGGGAACGCGTTTGTCTGTGGGCAAGGCAAACTTATGCTTGGCCTGATTCCACAATGGCTGTTCCATTTCGGTGACGATAAAGCTGAGCCACTGGTCGACCTGAGCTCGAGCGGCAGGGCTGCTGGGTAGGAGGGTGCCGTCGCCATATTGCTCCGCTAGATAACGGCAAATCGGCACTGATTCAAATAGCGATACTTCTCCATCTTCAAGAACTGGCACCTTGCCATCCGGGTGACGCGCCAAATGCTTGGCTGTTTGCCCCTCGCCTTTATCCAGCGCCACATGCTGGCACTGATACTCTAGGCCTAACTCTTCAAGCGTCCACGCTGCTCGTAGCGAGCGGGAGTGGGGAAAGCTGTACAGCGTGATCATGGCGTGCTCCTGGCGAAAAACGATTCTTTAATCTAGCGGTCGTTAGCGACGCTGTCGATTCTCTTCCTTGCCCACAGGTTTTTTTAACTGGGCTTTGGGGGAGTGTCCAACGGTTCGTTTAAAGGCGGCGCCGAAAGCACTCTGTGACATATAACCCACGGTTTCAGAAACCTCTGCGATACTTAGGCCTTCCTGAATCAATCTTTGCGCCAGCTGCATTCGCCAATGCAACAAATAATCGATCGGTGATTTTCCTACAGCTGTTCGGAAGGCATTAGAGAACGAAGATCGCGACATGCCGACTCGATGTGATAGGTCTGCGACTGTCCAGGGGCGACTAGGCTCAGAATGCATGAGATCTAACGCGGCGCCAATTTGAGAGTTATTCAGTGCTCCAATCCAGCTGGTTAAAACATCTTCAGGTTCCGCTGTGGTGCCAGCATATTCCCGTTTTGCAAAAGCACGTAGAAGTTGAACCAGCAGCATGTCAGCTAAATGTCGCCGCATTAAACCGAAACCAATCTCGGTACGACGGATTTCGGTATCCAGGATTTCTAAAGTATGTCGCAAAGAGGCTGCCGATGGTGCAGCAGCCGGAATTCGCATGAATGGCGGTAGAGTGTCGATCAATAATTGCGCGTGTAGATCATCTAATAGAAAGCTTCCAGCAAGCAGTACTGTCTCGGCGCCGCCGTAATGACCAGTATCGGAATGTTCCCAGTCGATAACGGCCACTCCGTCCTCGGCCAAGAGGTTGGGATCACTGGCAATAACGTAGGGTGGCGTGTGTGAAAGAAGGAATACATCACCTTCATCAAGCCAGATATGTTCTTGGTTTGGATATATCAGCCAGCAGCCTCCACGCATAACGGCTGCGAATTTAAGAGCAGGTTTTGCAGGAAAGCGAAGTGCCCAGTCCCCACCGGCTTCGAGTCTGGTACATCGCGCACTACGCAAATCGAGTAGCGAAAATACTTCCGTTAGCGTATCGCTCATTATTAATACGATCTCTATAAAAAACTGTATTTTCCAGCATAGATAAACCAGCTGAGGCTCACCATAATATTTTCATTGACCGAGAAGGGGGATATGAAATGACGGGTATCAGCGGCAAGGTTATCGCTATCACGGGAGCAAGCAGCGGCATTGGCCGAGAAACCGCACTTAAGCTGGCTGGAGTGGGGGCAAAGCTAGTTCTAGGGGCTCGCAAAAGGGAAGCGCTGGAAAGCCTCGAGGAAGAGATAACGCTGATGGGGGGCGAAGCGGCCTTCGCAATAACGGATGTCTGCGTCCGCGAGGATCTGCAGAGACTGGTTGACGTTGCCTGTCAGCGGTTTGGTCAGCTTGATGTTTTCATTTCCAACGCAGGCATCGGCCCCATCTCAATGTTAGATGAACTGCGCGTTGACGATTGGGATGCGATGATTGATGTGAATTTGCGCGGAGTCATCTATGGCATCGCGGCTGCACTACCGATTTTCCGTCGGCAGTCCTCGGGGCACTTCGTGAGTGTGATTTCAACAGCCGGGCTAAAGATCGTTCCAGGGCAGGCTATTTACGCAGGTACAAAAAATGCCGTACGCACTATCCACGAGGGACTTCGACAAGAAGCAGGCCCCAACCTGCGAGTAACGGGGATATCTCCCGGCATAATTCGCACGAGTTTTGGCGACGCTATCCCTTCTCAAGAGCTTCGAAATAAGGTTGCGGACAGCATGGAGTCAATAGCCATTGACCCTGCTGCTGTTGCATCGGCCATCGCTTTTGCCATTGCCCAACCACCCGAAGTCGATATTGGAGACATTGTCGTTCGGCCAACGGCGCAAGGGTAAGATCAAAGGCCTAGAGCTATCGAAGTTACCCTTGTGGGGCCTCGTTAACTAGCTTTTGGAAATTGGCGATTGCGGTCAGACTAAGCGTTCCCCCTTGCCTCGCGGATCCGCTCGTAGGCATTGCCGATTTCGCTGGTGCGTGCCTGTGCGATATCACGCATGCTCTCGGGCAGGCCTTTGCCGGCCAGTTTGTCCGGGTGGTTTTGGCTCATCAGACGGCGGTAGGCTTTTTTGATTTCAGCATCGCTGGCGTCATCAGAAACCCCCAATACGCGGTAAGCGTCCTTGAGAGCCTCTTCGCTGGCGCCTTGAGAGTTCGCGGCCGCGCCGTGCAACATCGCTTCGATCTGCTGCACTTCGGCGTCGCTGCAGCCTACGCCCCGGGCGACACGTAGAATCATCTCGTGCTCGGCGGGGTGAAGCACGCCATCTGCGGCGATAGCAGAAAGCTGAACCTGGATAAATACCTGGCGCAGTACCGGCTGGCGTTGGGTTAAGCGGTTAACGGTGGCCAGCTCGGCGTCTAGATCGAAGTCATCGGCGCGGCCACGCTCGAAGGCGGCGCGAGCCTTGGCGCGCTGTTCGCCCTGGAGGTGCATTTGATCAAACAGCTTTTCGGCAACGTCCAACTCGCCGTCGGTCACTTTACCGTCGGCTTGGCATAAGCAGCCCATCACCGAGAAAATCGACTCCAAAAAGCCTTCCTGGATGCGCATCCGCGCGATATTCAGGCGGCGGCTAAGGCGCTTGCCTAGCCACCAGCCCAGGCCACCGCCAATCAGCAGCCCTACCGGGCCTCCAAACGCAAGGCCAATCAAGGCGAAAATAATAATTAGAAATAGCATATTAGTCTCAAAGTAATTTAAAAAATAATGGCTTATGGCAGTCGAGCGCGAATAGCCTGCTCAATGCCTTCGATATCCAGTTGACAGTCGGCAAGCAGCTGCGCGGGAGTGCCGTGCTCTACAAAGGCGTCCGGCAGGCCGAGATTGAGCACTTCCACCTGAACGCCTTCGGCGTGGAGCAGCTCATTCACGGCGCTACCTGCGCCACCGGCAACCACATTTTCTTCCAGTGTCACCAATAGTTCGTGCTCGTCGGCTGCGTGCAGCACCGCATCGCGATCCAGCGGTTTGATGGAGCGCATATTGATATGGGTTGCGTTGAGTCGTTCGGCGACTTCCGCTGCGGCGCTGTTGAGGCTGCCAAAGGCGAGCAGCGCAATACGCACACCATCGTTGTCGGCATGGCGGCGCACTTCCGCTTTGCCAATGGCGAGTGGCTCAAGGTGCGCGGGAATTTTCGCACCTGGGCCGGTGCCACGGGGGTAGCGCACAGCAGCAGGACCAGGGTGGTGATAGGCGGCACTGAGCATGGCGCGGCACTCGGCTTCATCCGCCGGGGCCAGAATCACCATGCCGGGCACGCAACGCAGAAAGGAGAGATCCATGCTGCCGTGGTGCGTGGGGCCGTCTTCGCCCACCAGGCCCGCGCGATCAATCGCAAAGGTGACATCCAGGTTCTGTACGGCAACGTCATGAATCAACTGGTCGTAACCGCGCTGCAGAAAGGTGGAGTAAATCGCCACCACGGGTTTCATGCCTTCGCAGGCCATACCCGCCGCGAGCGTTACCGCATGCTGCTCAGCAATCGCCACATCGAAATAGCGCTGAGGGTACTCTTTGGAGAAGCGAATCAGGTCGGAGCCTTCGCGCATGGCGGGGGTAATGCCCATCAGGCGCTTGTCGCTTGCCGCCATATCGCACAGCCAGTCGCCGAACACATTGCAGTATTTTTTCTTAGCGGGTGGCGGGGTAACCACCGGTTTCTTGACTGTCGTCGCGTTGGCTAACGTTTCGGGCTTTTCCAGCTTAGTAATAGCGTGGTAGCCAATCTGATCCGCTTCGGCGGGCAGAAAGCCTTTGCCTTTCACCGTTTTGATATGCAGAAACTGCGGGCCGTCGAGGTCGCGCAGGTTTTCGATCGTATGGGTTAACGCGTCTAGGTCATGGCCATCAATGGGGCCTACGTAGTTAAAACCCATCTCTTCAAATAGCGTGGCGGGGCTGACCATGCCTTTCATGTGCCCTTCAGTGCGCCGGGCAAGTTCCAGGGCGCCGGGCAGGTGCGAAAGCACTTTTTTACTCTCTTCGCGTATTTTCAGGTAGGGCTTGCTGGAGAGCACCCGGGCTAGGTAGGTCGCCATGCCGCCGACGTTCTCGGAAATCGACATCTCGTTGTCGTTGAGCACTACCAATAGATTGGCATTCACGTGGCCAGCGTGGGCGAGGGCTTCAAAGGCCATGCCGGCGGTCAATGCGCCGTCGCCAATAATCGCGCACACGTGACGCTTATCGCCCTGTGCCTTCGCTGCCAGTGCCATACCCAATGCCGCCGAAATCGACGTGCTGGAGTGGCCGACGCCAAAGGTGTCGTACTCGGACTCGGCGCGGCGTGGAAATGCTGCCAGACCGCCGTGCTGGCGAATACTTAGCATGGCCTCGCGGCGGCCGGTGAGAATCTTGTGCGGGTAGGCCTGATGGCCCACGTCCCACACTAGTCGGTCGTGGGGCGTTTGGTAGACATGGTGCAGGGCAACGCTCAGCTCGACCACGCCGAGCCCAGCGCCAAAGTGACCGCCGGAAACACCCACGCTATAGAGCAGGTAGGCGCGTAGCTCGTCGGCCAGTTGGGCGAGCTGGGAGGCATTCATGGCCCGCAGCGCGGCGGGGTGGTCAAAGGAGTCGAGCAGCGGCGTCGTTGGGCGCTCGCGGGGGATTTCGTCGAACAGCTTCATGGGCATCTTTAGTGGTCGCGCTCGATCATGTAGTGGGCTAAGTCGGCCAGCGGTGCAGCACGCTCGCCTAATGGGGCGAGTGCGGCAATGGCCTCGTCAATCAGGCTGTGCGCTTTGCGTTGAGCACCCGCTAACCCCAGCAGGCTGGGGTAGGTGGGCTTGGCGCGTGCGGCATCGGCGCCTGACGTTTTGCCTAGGGTAACGGTATCGCCGGTCACATCTAGGATGTCGTCGTGAATCTGAAAGGCTAGACCAATGGCGCGGGCGTAGCGAGTAAGCGCGTCTAAGCGCGGGTCATCGTCGTCGACGGCTACCAGGCCGCCCAAACGCACTGCAGCGACGATCAGTGCGCCGGTTTTATGGGCGTGCATATGGGCCAGGGCATCGACATCTGGGTGATCGCCGACGGCGTCTAAATCCAGCGCCTGCCCCGCCACCATGCCATCACGGCCAGAGGCGGAGGCCAGGGTGTGCACCAAATGGCTCAGCCGGGGGTGCGCATTGCTGGCCAACACTTCGAAGGCCAGCGCCTGCAGGGCGTCTCCGGCCAGAATCGCACTCGCTTCATCAAAGGCTTTATGCACAGTGGGCTGACCACGACGCAGGTCGTCGTCATCCATGGCTGGAAGATCATCATGGATCAACGAGTAAGCGTGGATTAGCTCAATGGCCGCGGCGGGGGCATCCAGAGCATCGTCTTTAGCACCGAGTGCCTGACCAGCCATATACACCAGTAGCGGTCGCAGGCGTTTGCCGCCGGCCAGCAGGCCATGACGCATTGCCGCCTCGAGGCGTGGCGCTACCGCTGGGCGGTTATCAAACAGCGCCGCTAGGGTGGCATCTACGCGGGCATTGCTGGTCTGACGCAGGGTGGCAAGCTGGCTAGGCTGCATGGCTACCATGGGGGCGTCTCCTTGCTCTCATCCTCGGCCGCATCCTTAGGGTCGTCGGGGCCAGTAAAGGGCGTTACGTTTAAACGTCCTTCGCTATCTTCACTCAGCGCCCGCACCTTGAGTTCGGCGCTATCCAGGCGCTGCTGGGCATCGCGGGTCAGCCGCACGCCCTGTTCAAACGCGGTCAGTGCATCTTCCAATGAGAGCTCGCCTGACTCGAGACGTTCAACGATGGTTTCGAGTTGCTCAACCGTCGCGGCAAAGTCCTGTGGGGGTGATGTCGTGTCACTCATTGGGGGGTGCCTGTAAACCGGTATTTTTAAAATAAGCCCACAGTATACACCGAGGCTGGGGGGCGGCGTCTGCCCTCTTCAATACAGCTTGTTGCGCGACTTGCGATCCATTCATTGTCACCACGCAGACTTTTCATCATTCACACCCGGCCTGAACGATGCGGGCTGTGCTACGATATGCGCCTCCCGTGAACCGATACACGGCGCATGCCGCCGACCATAGAGGTTGATTCAGCCATGGCCAAAACGTCCCTGGACAAGAGCAAGATCAAGATCCTGCTACTCGAGGGCGTCCACCAAAGTGCGGTGGACAATTTTCACACGTCAGGGTACGCCAATATTGAGCACCTGCCGACGTCCCTTGATGAGGATGCGCTGATCGAAAAGATCCGCGATGTTCACTTCATTGGTATTCGTTCCCGCACCCAGTTAACGGAGCGCGTGTTCGAGGCGGCAGAGAAGCTAGTCGGCGTTGGCTGTTTCTGTATCGGCACCAATCAGGTCGATTTAACCGCTGCCCTCACCCGCGGTATCGCGGTATTTAACGCGCCGTACTCCAATACCCGTTCGGTGGCCGAGCTGGTGCTGGCAGAAGCGATTATGCTACTGCGCGGTATCCCAGAGAAAAACGCCCGCGCTCACCAGGGTGGCTGGCTGAAGTCAGCGAAGAACTCCCACGAAGCGCGCGGTAAAACGCTGGGTATCGTTGGCTACGGCAGCATCGGTGCGCAACTTTCGGTGCTGGCCGAATCGCTGGGCTTTAACGTCATTTACTATGATGTCATCGCCAAGCTGGGTATGGGTAATGCAAACCAGGTAGCAAGCCTTGAAGAGCTGCTGGGTCGTTCCGATGTCATTAGCCTGCACGTGCCTGACCTTGCCTCTACCCGCTGGATGATCGGCGCAAAAGAGATCGCTGCCATGAAGCCCGGTGCGATCTTTATTAATGCCTCCCGCGGTAGCGTCGTTGAAATCGAACCGCTTGCCGAAGCGCTTAAAGCGGGCAATCTCAACGGCGCGGCGATTGACGTCTTTCCGGTAGAGCCGAAAGGCAACGAAGAAGAGTTTGAGAGCCCGCTGCGTGGCTTGGAGAATGTGATTCTGACCCCGCATATCGGTGGCTCTACCCTGGAAGCTCAGGAGAATATCGGTATCGAAGTGTCAGAAAAGCTGATTACTTACTCTGATAACGGCACCACCGTGACCTCGGTCAACTTCCCCGAGGTGGCGCTGCCCGCTCACCCGGACAAGCACCGTTTGCTGCATATTCACGATAACGTACCGGGCGTGCTGTCGCAGATTAACCGCGTGCTGTCTGAAAATGACATCAACATCTCCGGTCAATACCTGCAGACCAACGAAAAAGTCGGTTATGTGGTCATTGATGTAGATAAAGCCTACGGCCCCCAGGCGCTGGAAGCATTGAAGCAAGTGGATCACACGCTGAAAATTCGTGCGCTCTACTCGGCGCAAAATAGCTAACGCAATTGGTTAAAAAAATAGCTAACGCAATTGGTTAAATAAGTTGGCTGTAAAAACGGCGCCTCTTGCGAGGCGCCGTTTCGGTTTAGGCAGTTTAGTAGGTTCGGTCTTTAAGCAAGATCAAACAGCAGCACTTCGCCTGCTTCCTTGCCGGTAAGGTTAATCGCCTCATCCGGTTGGAACGCCGCGGCGTCGCCTGCGCTCAGCGTCTCACCGTTAACCTCCATTTCGCCGTTCACTACATGCAGCCAAGCGTAGCGCGAAGGCGGCGCTGTTGCCTGTTCGCCAGCGTTAAACAAGCCTGCGTAAAGGTTCACATCCTGGTTGATGCTCACAGACCCGTCGCGGCCTTCTTCAGAAGCCACTAAACGCCATTGCCCTTGACGCTCAGCGACAGGGAAAGCCTTCTGCTCGTAGCTAGGCTTGATACCGAGCTGCTTGGGTTCAATCCAGATCTGCAGGAAGTGCAGCTCATTCTCCTTGGAGTGATTGAACTCGCTGTGCAGTACCCCGGTGCCCGCCGACATGCGCTGCACATCGCCTGGGCGCATCACCTCGCCATTGCCCATGTTGTCTTTGTGCTCCATTTCACCTTCAAGCACATAGGAGATAATCTCCATATCCCGGTGAGGGTGGGCGCCAAAACCATGGCCGCCCGCTACGCGGTCTTCATTGATCACGCGCAGAGCGCGGAACCCCATATGGTTGCGGTCAACGTAGTTGGCAAAGGAAAAGGTATGGAAAGAACGCAGCCAGCCGTGGTCGGCGTAGCCCCGCTCGTTTGAACGACGAATAATCATGGTGTGCTCCGCAGGTTGCGTGAGATTGAATAATGACAATATACGCCTTACTGACGCCCCGTGGGGTGAAGCTTTCTGCACGTTCCTGTCGAATAAATCGATGTATTAAATGTGATTGCCAGCGCTAAACTTTTGGTTAGCTTTCGAGTAAAATCCTGGCCTCTTCTAACCCGGTCCGCCCTTTGCGAGGGTGACTACCAGGAGTTTTGCATGTCAGTAACTGTTCAAACGCCGCCCATTGTGGTCGCTGCGCTGTACAAATTTGTCACCCTCAATGACTTTGAAGCGCTGCGCGAACCGCTGCGCCAAACCATGCTCGATAACGATGTAAAGGGCACGCTGCTGCTCGCCAAAGAGGGCATTAACGGCACGGTGGCGGGTAGCCGCGAAGGTATCGACGCACTGTTGACTTGGCTGACTGCTGACCCACGCTTGGCTGATATTGATCACAAAGAGTCTTTTTGTGACGAAACGCCGTTCTACCGCACCAAGGTCAAACTCAAAAAAGAAATCGTCACCCTCGGCGTGCCGGATATCGACCCTAACGATACCGTGGGCACTTACGTCGAGCCGGAAAACTGGAACGACATCATTGCCGATCCGGAAGTACTGGTGATCGATACCCGCAATGATTACGAAGTGGCGATTGGCAGCTTCGAGCGGGCGATCGATCCTAAAACCACCACTTTCCGAGAGTTTCCTGAGTACGTGCGCGAGCACTACGACCCGGAAAAACATAAGAAAGTAGCGATGTTCTGCACCGGCGGCATCCGCTGTGAAAAAGCCTCCAGCTTTATGCTTAAAGAAGGCTTTGAAGAGGTCTACCACTTAAAAGGCGGCGTGCTGAACTACCTGGAAAAAGTCCCGGAAGAGCAGTCGCTGTGGCGCGGTGAGTGCTTTGTGTTCGATAACCGGGTCACGGTGCGCCACGACTTAAGCAAAGGCGAGTTCGAGCAGTGCCACGCTTGCCGCATGCCGATCTCCGCCGAGGATATGCAGTCTTCTGCTTACGAGCCAGGGATTAGCTGCCCCCACTGCATCGACTCGTTGCCGGAGAAGACCCGCGCGGCGGCCCGTGAGCGCCAACGCCAAATCGATTTAGCCAAACAGCGCGGCGAGCCGCACCCCTTAGGCCGTGACACCCGCCTAATGAAAAAATGAAGTAGCGCACTTGTAGGTAAGATTTTTAAACAAAAACGTACGTAAAGCTTGTGCGCTAGACTGATGGGCAAAGTGTTACTCAACCTCAGGAGTTCACCATGCCCATCACCACTGATGACCTTTCCACAACGGCCTCCCTCCTACAACGTTTTGACCAGCAAGGCGTCACAACGCTGACGATGAGCGCGCCAGAGCGCTTTAACGCGCTCTCGGAAGCCATGTTGCAAGCGCTTCTCGACGCGTTAGCCGAAATTGCCGACGATAGCAGCGTGCGCTGTGTGGTACTTGCCGCCGAAGGCAAAGCCTTCTGCGCCGGGCATGATCTGAAGCAGATGCGTGCCAACCCCGATAAAGCCTACTATCAAGCGCTGTTTGCCCGCTGTAGCGAAGTGATGCAGGCCATTGTGCACTTGCCTGTGCCGGTCATCGCCAAAGTGCAGGGCATAGCCACCGCTGCGGGCTGCCAACTGGTGGCGAGCTGTGATCTGGCTGTGGCGGCGCGCAGCGCACGCTTTGCTGTTTCCGGTATCAATGTTGGCCTGTTTTGTTCTACTCCAGCGGTAGCGCTTTCCCGCAACGTTGCGCGTAAACACGCCATGGAGATGCTGATTACCGGGGAGTTTATAAGCGCGGATCAAGCCGCTGAGTGGGGGTTGATTAACCGCGTGGCAGATGATGACGCGCTGGACGAAGCAACTGAAGCCCTGACCACCAGTATCTGCGCGAAAAGTGCTGTTGCAGTGCGCACCGGAAAAGCCATGTTTGCCCGTCAGTTGAGCATGCCGCTCGACGAAGCCTACGCCTTTGCCGGGGAAACCATGGCCTGCAATATGTTGGCCGAAGATGTGGGGGAGGGGATTGATGCGTTTATAGCCAAGCGGCTACCGCGCTGGAACCATCGCTGAATGGAATTCGTTTCCGTAAACGCGACAATTGCCATGTTGTCACGTTATCCTGACACCCTTTGTATTTTCAGGGAAGCCGTCGTCAGCAAGGGCGCTTTTAGTAAGTAGTAGGAGCGCTTTTGGGAGCGTCTTTTAGTAGTGCCTATTTGGAGAAAGCCAAGTGAGTGAAGCCAAACGCAGGACGGTCGGTCGTCCGGCGAGTACCGCCAAAGCTAGCGGAGGCCATAGCCAGTCGTTGGTGCGTGGCTTAACGCTGTTGGAGTACCTTGCGGCCAGCCCGCTTGGGTTGGCCCTTTCCGATGTGGCGGAAATGGCCGAGTTGGCGCCCTCTACCACCCACCGCTTGCTGCAAGCCTTGCAGAGTCAGGGGTTTGTGACCCAGGAGAACGAGCAAGGCCTATGGCGCATCGATGTCAAAACCTTCCGTATCGGCAATAGCTTTCTTGAAGCCCGCGACGTGGTGGCCACAAGTCGCCCTTTTCTACGCCGTTTAACCGCTGAGACCGGCGAGACCGCTAATTTGGGCATTCGCGATGGGGTCACGGCGGTATTTTTAGCGCAGCATGAATCACCGCAGATGATGCGTATGATCACCCGCCTAGGCTCCCGCGCGCCGCTGCATGCCTCTGGTGTAGGTAAAGCACTGCTGGCGTGGATGCCCGATGACGAACGTGCGCAATTGCTGGATGGCAGCGAGTTGGCAAGAGTGACCGCCAATACGCTCTATCAATCCGACACACTTCAAATGGAAACGGAGCAGATTCGTGCCCAAGGCTTTGCCTGTGACCGTGAAGAGCATGCCATTGGCCTGCACTGCGTGGCCGCCTGTGTGTTTGATGAGCACGGCACGCCGTTGGCGGCGATCTCAGTGTCTGGCCCGGTGGCGCGCATCCCGGAAGCTCGCTTACTCACCCTGGGGGCGCTGGTTCGCCAAACGGCCGATGAGATAACCCAGCAGTTGGGTGGGCAGGTGCCCCGTTAACGTCGCTCACTGAGTCTATGCTAAGCCTGTTTTTTGTCGCCCTGGTCAGCGCCACGCTGCTTCCCGGTGGGTCTGAAGTGTGGTTAGCGCGGCTGTGGTGTCTCGGTGAGCCGCCTCTGGGGCTGTGGGCGGTGGCCACGGCGGGCAACACTCTCGGCAGCATGATCAACGTGGCGATGGGCCGCTATGCGCGTCAGTTTCAAGATCGCCGCTGGTTTCCGGCCTCGCCACGCAGCTTAGCCCGAGCGGAGCGCTGGTATCATCGCTTTGGCGAGCTAAGCCTGCTGATTTCCTGGGCACCGATTATTGGTGACCCTCTCACTGTACTGGCCGGCGTTTTCCGGCTGCCCTGGTGGCGGGCGCTAGCGTGGATTGTGGTCGCTAAAGGTGTGCGTTACGCGGTGGTGTTACTGCTGGCACAGCAGTGGCTATTACCGCTTTGCCAGTGAAACGCCTTATTAATCAAGTCATGTTAACCTGTACAACTTTTTCACAAGCGGCGCTGGCAGTGTAGAGTGTAAGCAACTTGGGCTGCCTATTATTGGCTTGCGTAAAACTAAGCAGCCGTTAGATTGAACAGAACACTCACCCAAAAGGAGGTTTAGGTGTGAAGCCACTTCGTTTATTACCCTGGCTAGGTGTCTGGCTATTGGCAATGATTGCCTTAATAGCCACGCCAGCAATGGCGCAGAGCGCGCCAAGTGAGTCGGCCAGCGCCGATGGTGCAGCATCCTCTGAAGAAGCAGCGCCTACGTCCTATGAGGCGCTGGCGAACCTGCTAGAGGATGAGCAGTCGCGGCAAGAGTTGATTGAGATGTTGCGCAATCAAGCCTCAGCGCTGCCCAATGGCGTTGCTACCGAACTCTCCCCGGAAGCGGCCGCTCAAGGCAGTGAGATAGCGCCGGAGGATGTCTCGCTGCCACGCCAACTCGCTGAGCTCACCAGTCGTGTGGTAAGCGATGTGGGGGGCCAGTTCGAGCAAGTGGTAGGCATTGTCGGCGGTCTGTTTTCTGGCCAAGAGGCAGACAGTGTCTTTGATATGGCCGCCTTCACCAGTGCGGCGATTAATCTGGGTATGGTGATTGTCGCCACCTTTGCACTGTTTATGATTGTTCGGCGGTTGGCTAAGCCGCTGTTTACCAAAATCAGCGGCTGGTCGCTGAATGGTAAAAATTTAACCCCCGTTTTACGTTTGGTTTTCTGCGTGGCGATTGCGGCAGTCATCGATGTGCTGATTGTCGGCTTGGCCTATGTGGGTGGTAATCTGCTGGCCACCTTTGCGATTGGTGAAGCAGGGGAGCTCTCGACCCGTGCCTCGCTGTTTTTAAATGCGTTCTTGATTATTGAACTGCTCAAAGCCGGTGTGCGGATGCTGTTCTCTTCGCGCTACGAAGGGCTGCGGCTACTGCCTATCTCTGCCCAGGAAGCCTCCTACTGGAACCGTTGGTTAGCGCGGCTGATCGGCATGGTCGGTTATGGCCTGATGGTGGTAGTCCCGCTGGTTAACTTCTATGTGGCGGCCTCGCTGGGTCAAGCGGTCGGTACGCTGATTATGCTGTTGGCGTTTATCTATGCGGTGGTTGTGGTGCTAAGAAACCGCGCCCGTCTGCGCGATAACCTGAACGAGATGGCGGCAAAATCAACGCTGACT
This sequence comes from Vreelandella sp. 2A-K22, assembly GCF_054065485.1. Taxonomy (NCBI): domain Bacteria; kingdom Pseudomonadati; phylum Pseudomonadota; class Gammaproteobacteria; order Oceanospirillales; family Halomonadaceae; genus Vreelandella; species Vreelandella sp. 2A-K22. The sequence goes on from NZ_JBSUGC010000001.1 coordinate 408,936, forward strand.
GCCAGCCGCGTCTCTCTGCAGCTATTTGCACGTACCTGGCACCTGTTCGCGCTGTTCTATTTCTTGATCGTATTTGTGCTGACGTTAACGCGCCCTGGCGATGCGCTGCCGTTTGTAATGTTTGCCACCTTGAAGTCCCTGGCTGCCATTGTTGTGGGGTTATTGGTCTCCTCGCTTCTTACCCAGACCATTGGCCGTCGGATTACCCTGTCGGACGATCTGCGGCGCAAACTACCGCTGCTTGAAAAGCGCTTGAACAGCTACGTGCCCAATGCGCTTCGCGTGCTGCGCACGATCATTCTGATTGTGGTCATCATGATGGTGCTGAACGCTTGGGGCGCCTTTGACCTAGCTGCCTGGTATGCCTCTGAAGGTGGCGCCGTGCTGGTCGGTAACCTGACCAGTGTTGCGGTGATTTTGATCGTGGCGCTCGCCGTGTGGCTGGGTCTGGCAAGCCTGATCGAGCATAAGCTCAATCCGGAAACCGGCTACGGTGAGCCCTCGGCGCGGGCAAAAACCCTGCTCAGCCTGTTTCGTAATGCCCTGGCAATCGCTATGGTCACGATTACCGGCATGATCGTGCTGTCGGAAATTGGCATTAATATTGGCCCACTGATTGCCGGTGCCGGTGTGCTTGGTCTAGCGATTGGTTTTGGCGCCCAGAAACTGGTGCAGGACGTTATCACCGGGGTGTTTATCCAGGTTGAGAATGCCATGAACACCGGTGACGTGGTGACAGTAGGCGGCGTGACGGGCACCGCCGAGCGGCTCAGTATCCGCTCTGTAGGGATTCGTGATCTATCCGGTACTTATCACATCGTGCCGTTCTCCAGTGTGGATACCGTATCTAACTACATGCGTGAGTACGGCAACCATGTGGGCGAATACGGCATTGGCTATAACGAGAGCATTGACGAAGCCATTGAGCAGCTCAAACTGGCCTTTGAGGATCTCAAAGCCAGCGAAGAGCACGGCAACAAGCTGCTGGCTGATCTCACCGTTGCGGGGGTTACTGCCCTGGCAGATAGCTCTGTAAATATCCGTGTGGTCATTAAAACCACGCCGGGTGATCAGTGGGCCGTCGGCCGTGCCTACAATCGTCTGGTTAAACTGCGCTTTGATGAGGCGGGTATCGAAATACCCTTCCCGCACACCACGCTTTACTTTGGCGATAACAAAAACGGCAACCCACCGCCTGCCCATGTGCGGGTATTGGAGTCGACCGCTAAAGAGAAAAAGGTGGAGGAGTCAGCGGTGGCTACACCGGCTGCTAAGAGCGACACCCAGCAGGACGTGCAGAAGATTAGCGAACCTGACCATCTAAAGCCCGACCACGACGATGTTGATGAAACCTAAACGGTGCTCATCTTAGCATTCAGCGGGGCCGCCTTCGGGCGGCCCCGCTGCATTTGGAGCAGAAGAAATTTTAAAGCCAAGTTCTTAAGTAAAGTTCTTTAAGCCGAGTAATTTTCCGAGTGACGCCCCTCTAGGTTGATTGACTCTCCACCATCGACAAACAGAATCTGCCCCGCTACAAAGGGGTTGTCCAACAAGTAGTGCAGAGCTTGTACAAGGTGGTCGGGGTGCCCCTGGCGCTTGAGCGGAATGCCTTCAATACGCCACTCAATATAGGCGCTAGTGCGCTGGGAAGCGGGCAGTACCACGCCAGGGGCGATGCCGTTAATGCGAATGCGCGGTGCGAACTCCAGTGCCGCCATACGAGTCATCTCCGCTAGGCTCTTTTTCGATAGCAAATAGGCTGCATAGGGATACTGGTGATAGGCCACCTTATTATCGATGATATTGATCACCTGGCCCTCTTGAACGGTTTCGGCAAAGTAACGGGTGAGCAGTAGCGGGGTAAACATATTGACCCTGAACTGTGTCTCCAGCATCGCCAGCTCGGTCGTCGAGATCGGCGCTGGTTCATAGGCAGAGGCGCTGTTCAGCAGCAAATTAAGCCCTGGGAAGCGCTGCTTGGCCGACTGGAGTAAGTCGTTTAAGTCTTCGTTTAAAAAATCGCAGGAAAATATTTCGCACTCCCGCCCTTTAGCGCGGATACCGCTGGCGACCTCTTCGGCCTCTTTGCGGGAGCGATTAACGTGTAGAGCAATATCAAAACCGGCATCAGCCAACGCTTCGGAGAAGAATCGGCCCAAGCGGGTAGCACCGCCGGTTACCAGAGCAGCCTGATGATGCATAAAGCGTTCCCTACTGTTTTATTGGTATAGGAAGACTTTCTGCGTGAGTGTAGCGTTTGTCAATAACTTATACACAGCTTGCACGTGGCACGTGCTTAGAGGTATTGATAGATGAGTCCTGCTTACAGGGCCATTCAAGAAGACGTCACTTTTAACAGGATGTCGCTATGCCACCAACGACGTTGTTTACCAAACAATCTGAAGCGCTCCATGAGTGCTTGATCTCTTTAGGTTCTAACATCGACCCAGACCACTATGTGGCTCAGGCGGTCGATATCATTAACCGTGAGTGCAATCTGTTGGCTCGTTCCAAAACGATTCGCACCCAGCCGGTGGGGTACCAGCAGCAACCCGACTTCCTAAACGCCGCGCTATTGGTGAGCACACCGCTTGAGCGTGAAGCGTTTCGTGCTTACCTCAAAGGGGTGGAAGATCGTCTGGGCCGTGTTCGGGGAGCGATTAAATCGGGGCCACGTACTATGGATCTAGACATTGTGGCTTGGGATGGAGAGGTGGTCGACGACGGTTACTACCTGCACGACTATGTAAAAAAACCTGTTGATGAAGTGCTGGCGAGTAGTGGTCGCAGCCTTGAGCCTCAAAAGTGCTCATGATTTTTGCGTTTAGGCCGATAGTAACGTTGTAGCCGCCATCAATCGGGCGCGCTAACTTCCCTGGAGGCGTGCGTTGCTCAGCCTAAATACCAATGTGATGTCGCTAACCGTGCAGAACAATCTGCGCGGCAGTCAGCAGGCCATGCAGACCGCCATGCAGCGCCTCTCTTCTGGGCTGCGCATCAATAGTGCCAAGGATGACCCTGCCGGCCAGGCGATTGCCAATCGTATGACGGCGCAAATCAAAGGCATGACCCAGGCGATCCGCAACACCAATGATGGCATATCAATGGTGCAGACGGCGGAAGGCTCGCTTAATCAGATTAACGACAACCTGCAGCGCATCCGTGAGCTGAGTGTACAAGCAGCTAACGGCACCAACTCTTCCGACGACCTGGATTCTATCCAAGACGAAATTGATCAACGTTTAGAAGAGATTGAGCGCATCGCCGGGAAAAGTAACTTCAATGGCATTGGACTGTTTAACGACTCTAAATCACTGAACATTCAAGTGGGTGCTAACGTTGGTGATACCATTGCCGTTCGTTTTGAAGCCATGAATTTACAGGGGTTGGGTCTTGATGGCTTGGACGTGACGGAGGATGTCGGCGGGGCGGATAAACCGATAGATAGAGTGGATGAGGCGATCAAGCGGTTAGATCGCCAACGTAGCTATTTGGGGGCGGTGCAAAACCGTTTTGAAAGCGTAATTGATGGCCTCAATAACAGTATTGTTAACACCTCCGCTGCCCAGTCGCGTATTCAGGATGCCGATTATGCTAAGGAAGTCTCCAACCTTGTACGCGCCCAGATCCTGCAGCAGGCAGGCATTGCTATGTTGGTTCAGGCCAACCAGCAGCCGCAGATGATTCTGCGCCTGCTGGAAGGGCTATAAGGTAAGCACTGTAGCGCAGCTCTCTTAATCAATAATGCCCTGTTCCCGTGCCATGGCGTAGGCCGCTTTAGGGCCATCCCACAGTGAGGGCAATAGAATGAACGATACTGGGATGGCGGTTATCACAATAAATTGTTGAAGGGCCGAAATTTGGCCAGCTCCCATATATAACAGCACCGCCGCCATAACCGCCATGGCGATCCCCCAGAAGGCGCGTATATAAGGGCTTGGATCGTCGTGGCCTGCGCCAACAACCGCAATGGCGTAGCTCATCGAGTCACCGGTGGTGGCTACGAATATCGTCGTCAGCACTAAAATGGCTAGCGTCATCCAGGCCCCGCCCGGCAACGCTTGGGCAACCGTCAAGGTGGCGACATCAAACTGGAAGTTATTAAGCGCCTCGCTTAGCTCAATGGCGCCCGTCATTTGGTAGTAAATACCCGACCCGCCGAGCAGGGTAAACCACACGGTGGTGGCAATGGGGGCGAGAACTGCCACTGCGATGATCATCTCGCGGATGCTGCGGCCGCGGGAAATACGCGCCACAAAAATCGCCACCAGCGGGCCAAATCCGATAAACCACGCAAAGAAGAATACCGTCCACCACTGCATCCACCAGGCGGGAGCGGTTTCTGCTGTGATGGTTGCCATGGGGAAGAATTCACTAATATAAACACCCATGCTGGAAAGGTAGCTATTGAATAAAAATAGGCTAGGGCCAAACACCATAATCACGCCGCCCACAGCAAGGGCCAGGAACACGTTGAAACGGCTAAGCATCTGCATCCCTTTATGGACGCCACTCATGGCTGAAAGCACGTACATGCTGGCTAACACCGCTAATATGACCAATTGACTGGCGTAACTATTGGGAAGACCGAACACTTCATGCAGGCCAAAACTGACCTGTGTCGCTAAAAAGCCAATAGGGCCTACCGTACCGGCGACAACCGCGATGACACAGCAGGCATCAATGATTCCACCCAGAGGGCCACGCATTAGCCGCTCTCCCAATAGCGGATAGAGCAGGGTGCGTGGCTGTAACGGCTGGCCTTTCACATAGTGAGCATGGGCCAGCACGATCGCGGTTAGCGATCCCAATACCGCCCAGCCAATGAACCCCCAGTGCATAAACGACTGCCCCAAGGCGTTGGAGACGGCTTCCACCGTACCTGCTTTGCTACTAAAAGCGGGCGGCGTGACGATGAAATGGTAAACCGGCTCCCCGGCGGCAAAAAATACCCCGCCGCCTGCAAGTAACGTACACAAAATAATCGAGAGCCACTTAAACGTGCTCATTTCTGGTGCATCTAAGTTGCCGATTTTGGCTTTTGCTGCGGGTGTGACCGCCAATCCCATCGCAATAAAGAAAGTGAGCAGCAGAAGCAATTGGAAGTAACTACCCAAGGCTAACGCCGTCCAGGCGAAGCCTCTGCTGATGGACTCAGCGACTAGCGTCACGTCGTAAAGTGATAGAGACAAAAAAGCGACGATAAAGCCGATGCTCAAGAGCAGAACAATAGGATCGCCGAGCGAAAGCCGCCCAGAACTGTAAGTGTCAGGGGCTTCGCCGATAGAGGCGGGGTGATTCATGTTAAATACCTTGTAGGGGGGAGGGCCAGCTAAAACAGCAGCCTATTAACACCTTTTGTTAAGCGGCGTAGTGCTGGTTAACGTGCCAAATAACAGGTAAAAAAAAGCGCCATTCAAGGAATGGCGCAAGACAGGAAACTGAGCTTAGTATATCGCCAATTTAGACCAACGTCTAATATGTTTTAACTTGGTGCGTTGCTCAGGGGCAAATGCACCGTTTTGGCCATATAGCGGAGGGCGGCGGCACTTAACTGTCTACCTAATAGCATGAAAATTAAATAAAAAATCAATAATGGCAGTATTGCTGCAATGCTAAAGAATATTTTGTATACAAGGTATGCTCACGATGATGACCTCCACTTCTAAACGCCGTTTTCCCACTGCAACACCAGGTTTTTCTACGGTGCGCCTGCTCACCGGCTGCGCGGCAGCGCTGATGTTAATACCGGCTATCAGTTACGCCGACGATACCCAAATACGTTTTCAGCTGGATTGGCGCTTTGAAGGCCCCTCCGCGCCGTTTTTGATGGCTGAAGAGAAAGGCTACTTCGCCGACGAAGGGTTGGACGTTCAGATTGATTCCGGCAGCGGCTCGGCGGGTGCGATTAATCGCGTGGCGTCCGGGGCCTATGAAATGGGCTTTGGCGATCTTAATGCGCTGGTCGAGTTTCTCGCCGAAAACCCCGATGGCCCCGGTATCCAAGGCGTCTATATCGTCTACGACGGCACCCCCGCGGCGGTGTTTGCCCGCAAAGACCGCGGCATCGAGAGCCCGGCTGATTTAGCCGGTAAAACCATCGCCGCTCCCACCTTCGATACCGGCTACCGCGCCTGGGGCGTGTTTGCCGCGGCTAATAATCTGGACGCCGACGCGGTGGAGTGGCAAAACGTCGACCCTACGCTGCGCGAAACGCTGCTAACCCGGGGCGATGTGGATGCAATCACTGGCTTCTACTTCACCAGCCTGCTCAATCTTGAAGAGCGGGGAATGAGCGAAGACGAGCTGACTATTATGCCGTTCCCAGACTACGGCGTGCCCCTGTACGGCAACGCCATTATCGCTAGTGAATCCTTCGCCGAAGAAAATCCGGAAGCCGTGCAGGGCTTTCTGCGCGCCTTCAACCGCGCCCTGGGCGACACTATTGCCGATCCCGAGGCTGCCATTGAGTATGTTAAAAACCGCGATGGCCTGATCGATGTGGAAATGGAGACTAGGCGCTTAAAACTCGCTCTGGATGGCATCGTCGACACTCCTGAAGTGCGCGAAAATGGCGTGGGCGGAGTGGATGACGAGCGCCTGGCTCAGGCGATTCAACTGGTTGCCGATGCTTACGACCTCACGTCAATTCCTTCGCCCGATCAGGTGTTTAGTTCAAACTACTTACCTGCCCAGGAAGAACGCATGCTGTTTCCGGCCGAGGGCGAATAAGCATGTCGGCAGCATTTGTCACCTTTGATGACGTTAGCCTGGCCTACGATGCGTCGGGTAACGCCATTGAGGATATCAACCTGAGTATCCACGAAGGCGAGTTCGTCGCTTTCGTGGGCCCCTCCGGCTGCGGTAAATCGACCTTTATGAAGCTCTGCACCGGGCTGCATGCGCCTACCACTGGTGCCGTGCAAGTGGATGGAGAACCGGTCACCGGGCCGTTGAAGATCTCCGGCATGGCGTTTCAAAACGCCAACCTGCTGCCCTGGCGCACCACACTGGATAACGTCCTACTGCCGTTGGAGATCGTTAAACCCTACCGCCATCAGTTTCGTAAACGGCGCGAAGAGTTTGTCGGCTGGGCGCGCAAGCTGCTCAAGACCGTGGGGCTTGAAGGCTACGAAGAGCAGTATCCGTGGCAGCTTTCCGGTGGTATGCAGCAGCGGGCATCGATCTGTCGGGCGCTGATTCACCAGCCGCGCCTGCTAATGCTGGATGAACCCTTCGGCGCGCTGGATGCGTTTACCCGCGAGGAGCTGTGGTGCGTGCTACGCGATCTGTGGGAAGCGCAGCGCTTTACAGTGGTACTCGTGACACATGACCTCCGCGAGGCGGCGTTTCTGGCCGATACCGTCTACATCATGAGCCGCCGCCCCGGACGGGTGATTGAGCGCCGTGAAATAGAGTTGCCGCGACCCCGTGCACTGGAAACCACTTACCAAAAACCCTTTATTGATCTGGTTCAGGAGCTGCGGGCTCAAATTGGCGAAGTGCGCAGCACTTAATAAAAGCCCCCAGCACCTGATGAAAGGCGCACTTATGACGAAAAATAATCAGTTAATTGAACGACTGGCGCCGTGGATAGCGGTGGTCGCGTTGGTTGTTATCTGGGAAGTAACGGTGCAGGTGTTTGATGTGCCCAGCTTTATCTTCCCCAGTGCCTTGGAGACGGCCCAGGCGCTGGTAACTTATTCCGGGCCTATCGCCATGCACTCCTGGCAAACCTTCTGGACAACGCTGATTGGCTTTGGATTGGGTGTGGCCGTGGGGCTGGTGTTGGGCTTTATTATCGGCTCGTCACGCTTTCTATATAACGCTTGCTACCCACTGTTAGTCGGCTTTAATGCCATTCCCAAAGTGGCTTTCGTGCCCATCCTGGTTGTCTGGTTTGGGATTGGCTCGGTGCCGGCGATACTCACCGCCTTTTTAATCTGCTTCTTCCCTATTGTGGTGAACGTGGCTACCGGTTTAGCCACGCTGGAGCCTGAGATGGAAGACGTACTGCGAGTGCTGGGCGCGCGGCGTATGGATGTGTTGCTGAAAGTGGGCCTGCCACGCTCGCTGCCGTATTTCTTTGCCTCGCTAAAAGTCGCTATTACTCTGGCGTTTGTAGGCACAGTAGTGTCAGAAACGGTCGCCTCCAATCAGGGCATTGGCTATCTGATGATGAGCGCCGGTTCGCAAATGCGCATGGGGCTGGTCTTTGCCGGGCTGCTGGTGATCAGCGCCATGGCCATGGTGATGTACGAGCTATTTGCCCAACTGGAAAAACGCATGACCGGCTGGGCGCACCGTGGTCAGAATCGCTAGGGCCAGTGCGCAACTCACCAGCGGTAAAGCAGTGAAGCGCTGGTGGTGTTGTCGGTGCGCTCGCTGGTGTCGTCAGGCGGTTGGGAGTTGTGCTTGATTTCATGAGATAAGCGCAGCGACAGCTTTGAATTGAGCCTTGCCGTGAGCGCTGTAAGCGACCGCGACGTGGTATTTTGGTCGGTGTACTCAAACGACATTTCCTGCTGAATATCGGCGTAGTCAGAAAAAAACCATTGATAATCCAACGCTGTATAAGCCACTGCTAACCGATAATCGCCATGTTCGCGTAGTCGGTCATGACGATAGCCTGGCCCTGCCTCCAGCGAAAAAACATGGGTATCGTTCTCTAAAATCTGACGCCCATAGCCACCGATGGCAGAAAGCTGCTGGTCGTAACCGGCAAAGCGATCCTTCTCCCAGCGGGCAAACCCAAACAGATAGTGGGGGCCATCCAGTTCATAGCGTTCGCGTCCTGCGACTAAGTACTGCTCGGCGCTGGTTTTGTCATCCTTGGTGACGTTACGCACTTCACCACGCAGCGAGTAGGTGAAGTTACCGGTAAGCCACGTCAGCAGCGTTTTACCGATCAGCGTCTGGCTATCGGTATTGCCCGAGAGGCGGGTAAAGCCCAGTTCAGCATCGCCACTGAACACGGGCGCATCTTCCTGGGGAGGCGGTGGAGCGTAGAACGGGTTGGCATATGCCACGGTTAGCCATAGCGGCCAGCAGGCCAGCAAGAGTATCCATCTAACGATCGCCACTACATCCCTCCTTGATTTCGGCATTGGGCCATTATATCAGCGAACGATGACTCTGGGGTGACGGCGATTAACGCCGTTGGCTGGCGCGTGCCATAATGGCGCGGTCACGCATTTCGAGTCTACCTATGAGCGCTTCCCGCCCCCGAACGTTAGCCGACCTGCAGCGCTGGCGCCGCACTCGCGCAAGGCGCAGCTGGTATAAACGCAGTTTTCGCCTTCAGGTAATGCTGTTAGTCGGACTACTGTTGGCAGGCATGCTACTGGCGCAGGGCACCTACCTCAATCACCGCAAGGCAGAAATTATTAGCCAGCAGATGGGCGAGCGAGCGCTGGCGGTGGCCAAAACGGTGGCGTCGATGCCGCAAATTATCAACGCCTTTTCAATTCCCGACCCCTCTTTCATTATTCAGCCCCTCGCAGAGCGCGTTCGCCATGAAACGGGCGCGCGCTATGTCGTTGTAGGCAACGCCCAAAGTATTCGCTATTCCCACCCCGTGCCGGAGCGGATTGGGAAGCCAATGGTGGGGGGCGATAATGACCAGGCGCTGATTCATGGCCAATACTATGTATCCGAGGCAACCGGGTCATTGGGCACTGCCATTCGTGGCAAAGCGCCCATTTGGGATGAAGAGGGCAATATCATTGGCCTGGTGTCCGTCGGCTTTATGATGGATCGCGTGGCCATGGACGTAGCCCGCTACAACAGCTTTGGCTGGGCGCTGGTGGCGCTGATGATTTGTCTCGGCTTTGCCGGTGCTTACTGGCTATCGCAGCATCTTAAAAAGGTCATTTTAGGCCTGGAACCCTACGAGATTGCCCGCTTGGCTATGGAGAAAGAGGCCATTTTGCAGTCGATCCATGAGGGCATTCTGGCGGTTAATCGTGAAGGTCATATTACCTTGGTCAACCAGCAGGCGCGGCGCTTTCTCAACCTGGACGATGAGCATGTGCTGCTGGGGCAGCCCATCCGCGAGGTCGTGCCCAATTCGCGGCTATTGGAGGTGCTCCGACGCGGAGAGCAGGAGTTCGACCAGGAGATGTGGCTGGGCGATCACCCGGTAGTGGTCAACCGCGTGCCGATTCTGCACGAAGGCGAGATTGAGGGGGCGGTGGCCACTTTCCGCAGCCGTCGCGAAATTGTCGATCTTTCCCACGCGCTTACCCAAGCCAGCCGTGATGTGGATATGCTGCGTGCCCAGGCCCACGAGTTTTCCAATAAGCTCTATACCATCTCAGGATTACTGCAGTTAGAACGCATCGAGGAAGCCCTCGCGCTGATCCATCAAGAAACCGAGCGCGCCCAGGCGCAGATGAGCTTTTTAATGCGCAACGTGGCCGACGCCGTGCTTAGCGGTACGCTACTGGGTAAACTTACCCGGGCGCGGGAGCTGGGCGTAGCGTTGGAAGTCGATGAGCAAAGCTCGCTCTCCTGCCCGCTAACGCCCACCGGCCAAGAAGTGATGATGAGCGTGGTGGGTAACTTGCTGGACAACGCCTGCCATGCAGCGCTGAATGGGCCGAGTAAAGCGCCCAAAGTACGCCTGTTTTTCACCGATTTGGGCGAGCAGCTGTTGATCGAAGTGGAGGACAACGGGCCCGGAGTTCCTGCCCAGCTCGCCGAATCGATTTTCCAGGAAGGCTTTTCGACCAAAACGGGCAAACACCAGGGCATTGGCCTGGCGCTGGTAGCCAGGCTCTGCCGCCAGCACGGCGGCGCCGTGACTCTGGAAGAGAGTGAACTAGGCGGGGCGTGCTTTATCGCGGTGCTCGATCGCTCGCTCTGCGCGCAGCCAGACCAGCAGCAGTCTCAACAGCGCTCTCAACAACAATTCCAAAGCAGTACCAAAAACAGTGACCACGACAGCTAGGGAGGCAGGCAATGTCTGATGGGCAGTACGGTATTTTGGTCGTTGAAGACGATTTTCGCATTGCCGATATTCACAGGGCCTTTATTGAACAGAGCGATGGCTTTTATGTGGTGGGCATGGCGCGCAATGGCAGTGAGGCCAAAGCCATCATGGCCGAGCAGGCCGCTAGCATCCATTTGATTTTGCTCGATGCCTACCTGCCTGATGTTGAAGGGCTGGAGCTGCTATGGGCGATTCGCCGCGACTATGTGCATGTGGATATCGTCATGGTCACCGCCGCACGAGAAGTGGAAACTATCAGCGAGGCGCTGCGTGGCGGGGTGTTTGACTACCTTATTAAGCCCATTGAAGCCACACGCATGACCCAAATGCTGACCCGCTTTCGTCGCGAGCGTGAAGCCTTGGCCAACCGTGCCGAGATGAATCAGGATGAACTGGACTCCGTGCTGGCGCGCCTGAAGCCCGGCGAGCCGTTGCGTGCTAAAAGCCAAACCCTGCCTAAAGGTATTGATCGGCTGACGCTGCGCCGGGTGATTGATGCCCTGGCCGACGCACCCGACTCGCTCACCGCCATGCAGATGGCACGCATCATGGGGGCCAGTCGCTCAACCGCCCGCCGTTATTTAGAGTTTTTAGTTGCCGAGCAGGCGGTGAGTGCTGAGCTGGGCTATGGTGATGTAGGGCGGCCTGAGCGCCGCTATCGGCTGTTGGAGGCAGCACACGAGTGGCTGGCTTCTCTATAAGCGCATGCTATAAGTAAGTCGGCGTGAACAAAATGAACAAAATGCCCATAAAGAACATTTTGTCTTTTATGCGCACAAGCTTGTCGGTCAGGGGCGTGGTCTTCTAACGTTCGCGGCGTGCAGTCTCACAATAAGAAGCTTTAAACAACAAACTCATCACACAACAAAACTGATACGTGGAGAACGCCATGATTCTCAAGCCTGCCTTTAAATATATAACCCTGCTGGCCCTTCCACTAGCGGCTGTTACAGCCTTCTCTAGCACTGCCGCTGCCTTCGAACCGGAGGGTAAGGTGGAATGTATCGCTCCGTCCGATCCCGGCGGCGGCTGGGACTTTACCTGCCGCAGTGTGGGTAATGTCATGCAGGAGCTTGATCTAGTACCGGCGAATGTACAAACCATCAATATGGCTGGCGCTGGTGGCGGTGTGGCGTTTGCTCATACTATAAGCAAGCGCGCCGGTGACGACCATCTGCTGGTAGCGGCGTCCACGGCTACTACGACTCGTCTGGCTCAAGGACAATTCCCTGGGCTGACTGCCGATCAGGTCAATTGGATCGGTGCTCTAGGTGCGGATTACGGGATTATCGCCGTAGCCGCTGATTCCGAGATCGATGACCTGAATGAATTGATGGACTCACTTAAGGAAGACCCGCGTAGTGTCAAGTTCGCCGGCGGTAGCGCTAAGGGCGGTTGGGATCATCTTAAAGTGTTGATTGCTGCTCAGGCAGCCGATGTCGAGAATCTTCCGCGCATTGCCTACCTTTCGTACAACAATGGTGGTGAAGCGTTAACCCAAGTGATCGGCGGGCACGTAGACGCCTTTACCGGTGATATCACCGAAGCCCAAGGGTTTATGGAGTCTGGCGACTTGCGCGTCCTAGCGGTACTCTCCGAAGAGCGCCTACCGGGAGACCTGTCTGATATCCCCACCGCACGCGAGCAAGGCATCGACGCCCTTGGCCCCAACTGGCGCGGCTTTTATATGCCTGCGGATGTCTCCGAAGAAGCTAAAGCGTATTGGACCGATGCCATGGACACTATTTACCAGAGTGAAGAGTGGCAGAATGTCATGGCTCAAAACGGTTTGATGCCTTTCCACATGACCGCTGGTGAGTTTGAAGAGTTTGTACTCAACCAGATCAGTGACATTGAACAGCTCTCTAAAGATATTGGATTGATTCAGTAATGACTTTCAATGACCGCATCTTTGGGGTCTTGATGATCGTCCTGGCCGTTGCGTACGGCTGGGCCGCGACTCAGTTCCCGGAGCCGTTTGGTGGGGCCGAAGCCGTCGGCCCTGACACTTTTCCGAAATTGCTGGCCGTGGTGCTGGCAATTTCCAGCCTTTATTTGATTGTACGCCCTGATCCCGACAACGCCTGGCCTTGGAGCCGTACGGGTGTCGAGCTAATCATCGCCGTGGTGGTGCTGATCTTTTACGCCATGCTGCTTCAGCCGCTGGGCTTCATTATTAGCACTACGCTTGCCGTGGGAACGCTTTGCTGGCGCATGGGGGCTCGGCCGTTCAATGCTTACATGACCGGGGCAGTCTCGGCAGTAGTCGTGTACTTTCTGTTTAGTTTTGCACTTGATCTCGCCTTACCGCTGGGTCTGTTGTCATTCCTGGAGGTGAACTGATGGAAACTCTAGGTTACCTAATGGATGGTTTTGGCGTTGCTCTGCAACCCCATAACCTGATGTTCGCCTTGCTAGGTGCTTTTCTTGGCACGTTGATCGGCGCTTTGCCGGGGTTAGGCCCTGCCAATGGCGTGGCCATTCTGATACCGCTGGCATTTAGTTTAGGGCTCGCTCCAGAAACGGCTCTGATTATGCTGACGTCAGTGTATGCGGGTGCCATGTACGGTGGGCGTATCTCATCGATTCTGTTAAATATTCCCGGCGATGAACCGGCCATGATGACCTGTCTTGATGGTTATCCTATGGCCCAGAAGGGCAAGGCTTCCGAGGCGCTGGCGATCTCTGCGGTGGCCTCTTTTATCGGTAGTCTTATCGCCACTATTGGTTTGATCTTGCTGGCACCATTGTTGGCTAACTTTGCTTTAACGTTCGGCCCTGCGGAATATTTTGCGCTCTTCCTGCTGGCGTTCGCTACCTTAGGCGGTATTACCGGTAAAAACCCCATCAAAACAGTGGTTGCCGCCTGTATTGGTCTAATGATCGCCACGGTGGGTATCGACAATACCGGTGTGCAGCGCTACACCTTTGGGGTGCTCGAACTTTTTGAAGGCGTGGACTTCATCATTGCTATCGTCGGTCTGTTTGCCATTTCCGAGCTGCTCTTCTTCATCGAAGAGCGTGCAGGCGGTGGTAAAGAGAAGATGAAGGTCAACAAACTTTCGCTCTCCTGGAAAGATATCCGCGAAATTCTTCCCACCAGTTTTCGCGGTGGGGTGCTAGGGTTTGTCGCCGGGGTGCTGCCTGGTGCTGGTGCTTCGTTGGGTAGCTTCATCAGCTATACCCTTGAAAAACGTGTGTTGGGTAAGAAAGGCTATTTTGGACAAGGCGACCCGCGTGGTGTGGCTGCTCCAGAATCTGGCAACAACGCTGCTTCGAGCGGTGCTCTGGTTCCCATGCTAACCCTAGGTGTGCCGGGTAGTGGTACTACTGCAGTACTCTTAGCGTTGTTGATTTCGCTCAATATTACCCCTGGGCCGCTGATGTTCACCCAGAATGCCGACATCGTCTGGGGCGTGATCGCAGCACTATTGATCGGTAACTTTTTGCTGCTGATCCTTAATATTCCGTTGGTGGGCATCTTCGTCAAGCTGCTGTCCGTGCCGCCGATGTACTTGCTGCCGATCGTCACGATGATTGCCTTCGTGGGTATCTACTCGATCAGTAACACCATCTTTGACCTCTACTTTATGGTGGCCTTTGGGGTGGGTGGTTATGTCCTGCGCAAGCTTGAGATTCCGCTGGTGCCAGTGATTCTTGGCTTGTTGTTGGGGCCAGAGATGGAGAAGAATCTGCGCCATGCCATGGATATTTCCGATGGCGACTGGATGATTCTTTGGGATAGCGGTCTGGCTATCGGCCTTTGGGTTTTTGCTGGATTGGGCTTGATCCTGCCTTATATTGTGGGCCCTCTGCTGCGTCGTGGTATGAAGGCAACCCCCAATTCAGGTTCGCCTGAAAGCGATTAAATACTTAAAGAAGTAATGTTGAGCAACGGGGCGCCGACGAAAGTCGGCGCTCTTTTTTTATTTCCGTTTTTGACGGGTAACAAAGAGTGGTTCTGTAACTGATAAGTAATCACTGGGTTGCTGTTATGTATTTTAAAAGCCCGCGTATCTAATTGGTGCACCGAATCTTATTGGTGCATTGGCAGGGTGCTTTAGCTGCTTTTCTGCGCTTTATTTTGGTGCATATTGAGAAAGTCGAGATTTTCTGATGATTATTAAGTGGCTGATTAGATAGCTATAAGACAACTTTGTGCCAATCTGGCGCACCCCTTGCAAGAGCTGTTGGCTAGTAGACGTATTGGGGGGAGCTAACACAACCACCCCAAGTGCGAAGCCAATCATCAAGCCCTGGTCATAACAAACCCCAGTCATAAGGGGCGCAAGGAGATTAACAATGCACACTCTCAAACGCTCGACACACCCTCGCCCATACCTTTCAAGTGGCCGTTTCGCGACCGCTTTACTCACCACTGCCATCATGGGGGTCAGCACCCAGGCTATCGCCCAGGACGACGACCCGATCAAAGTTGGTATCCTGCACTCCCTCTCCGGCACCATGGCGATTAGTGAAACTGTCCTCAAAGACACCGTCGAAATGCTTATCGAGCAGCAGAACGAAGCCGGTGGTTTGCTGGGCCGTCAGTTAGAGGCCGTGGTGGTTGACCCGGCGTCTAACTGGCCGCTGTTTGCCGAACGCGCCCGGGAGCTGCTGGATCAGGAAGAAGTGGACGTGATTTTTGGCAACTGGACGTCGGTTTCGCGTAAATCCGTGCTGCCCGTCGTAGAGGAGCTCAACGGGCTGCTGTTCTACCCGGTGCAGTATGAAGGCGAAGAATCCTCTGAAAACGTCTTCTACACCGGCGCGGCGCCTAACCAGCAGGCGATTCCTGCGGTTGAATACCTTATCAACGAAGTCGGTATCGAGCGCTTTGCACTAGTGGGTACTGACTATGTCTATCCGCGGACCACTAACCGTATCCTTGAAGCCTTCCTCAAGGATGAACACGGCATCGCGGATGAGGACATCATGGTCAACTACACGCCGTTCGGTCACTCCGATTGGCAGAACATCGTGGCAGAAATTCGCCGCTTCGGTGAAGAGGGTAAACCGACCGCCGTAATCTCGACGGTTAACGGCGACGCCAACGTGCCGTTCTATACCGAGCTCTCCAACCAGGGTATCGACGCTGCCGATATTCCCGTCATCGCCTTCTCTGTGGGTGAGCAGGAGCTTACCGGTATTGATACCGGCCCGCTGGTAGGCCACTTGGCTGCCTGGAACTACTTCATGAGCGTCGATAACGATGACAACTACGACTTTATCGATGCCTGGATTGAGTACACCGGCGACGATATGGCAGTGACCAACGACCCAATGGAAGCGCATTACATCGGCTTCAATATGTGGGCCGAAGCGGTTCGCAAAGCGGGCACGACAGACGTCGATACGGTGAAAGACGCCATTATCGGTGTGACCGTACCTAACCTCTCCGGCGGTTATGCGGCGATGATGCCCAACCACCACATCACCAAGCCGGTGCTGATCGGTGAGATTCAGGACAACGGTCAGTTCGATATCGTTTGGCAGACGCCGTCTACCGTGGCGGGCGACGCCTGGTCTGACTACCTGCCTGGCTCCCGTGACCTGATTGCCGATTGGCGCAAGCCGATGGAGTGCGGCAACTTCAACGTCGTGAACGGCTCGTGCGGTGGCAGCACCGCAGCAGAAGAAGCCGAAGCGGCGCTCGCTGAGTAAGCACGTCTATCGCAGTGGAAATAACTTCTTTTAAAACTGCCCGCTCGCTGGTGCTAGGGCAGGCTGAAGCGAGGGTCTTTTGCCATGGATGGCAAAAGTAGCGCCCAAGGATGGGTTTACAGCGCCCTCGCGGAAGCCTGCGCTGGCACCGATATATTCAGTTACCCTCTTAGATAACCAAAGGAAGAACCCCATGAGGCGTTTCCTTTCCTTAGGGCTGCTGTGCCTACTGTTGTTAAGCATCACAGTGACCGCCCAAGCACAAACGAGCTCCACGAATACTGCCGACGATGCGGCCGCGCTCGAACTGTTGGAGGCGCTGGACGTTGAGTCTTACGCCGCCAAAGGCGAAGCGATCACCGCGATTTTGCAAAGCGACGACGAACGCGCCCGAGACTGGTTGCAGGCCTTGCTGGATGGCCGCTTGCAGCGCACCGAAGACGGCCGGTTCGTGCTGGTGCTAGAGAACCGCGGCCGCGACTGGCCGGTGGCCGATGTCCTAGCCGGCGAAGCGCTGGGCGAGATGTCCCGTCGTGATCTGGAGCGTATCGGCATCAACAACAACCTGCGTAATCAGTTGCGCAGTGCCATCGCGGTAGTTGACCTTTACTCGCCTAATGTGGAGCGCCGCCGCACCTCGGCCGAGCGCCTGTTAGGGGAAGTAGATGGTGAGCTGGTGCCCACTCTCGACGACTTGATCGAACAGGAAGAGGACGAGCAGGTGCGTTACCGGCTGACCCAGGCCGTGGCGATCTACCGCGCCGAAGCGGGCGAAATGGCTGGGGTCGAAGCGCTGGACGGCAGCCTTCACCCCCGCTCCCGCGTGGCATTGAGCCGGGCAGCCAATAGCGATGATCCCGTCGTCGCCAACGCCGCTGCCGCTTCCCTGGCGGGCATTGAGCAGCAGCTCAAAATCAATCGCGGCCTGGAAACGCTCTATTTCGGCTTGAGCCTTGGTTCGGTACTGGTGCTCGCGGCCATTGGCCTGGCGATCACCTTCGGGGTCATGGGTGTGATCAACATGGCCCACGGCGAGCTGATGATGCTGGGCGCCTACACCACCTGGGCAATGCAGCAACTGCTGCCCGGCCAACCGGGGCTGGCGTTGATTCTATCGATTCCTGCTGGCTTTATGGTCGCCGCCCTGGCCGGGGTGGCGATCGAGCGCGGTGTTATCCAGTTCCTCAAAGGCCGCCCGCTGGAGACGCTGCTGGCGACCTTTGGTATCAGCCTGATTCTGCAGCAGCTGGTGCGCACGGTGATTTCACCGCTTAACCGTACCGTGATTACCCCCGAGTGGATGAGCGGTTCATTGGTAGTGAACGATGCGCTGTCATTAACGCTGAATCGTATGTACGTGCTCGGCTTTGCGCTGGTGGTGTTTGCTGGCCTGATGCTGATCATGCGTCGCACGCGGCTGGGGCTTGAGGTGCGTGCGGTGACCCAAAATCGCGCCATGGCTCGCTCTATGGGCATTCGCGCAACTCGTGTGGATATCATGACCTTCGCGCTGGGTTCCGGCGTAGCCGGGCTTGCCGGAGTTGCGCTCTCCCAGCTCACCAACGTCGGCCCCAACCTGGGGCAGAACTACATCATCGACTCCTTCATGGTGGTGGTGTTCGGCGGCGTGGGTAACCTGTGGGGCACGCTGGTGGCCGGGCTATCGCTGGGGGTCATTAACCAGGTGCTGGAACCCTGGGCAGGCGCGGTGTTGGCCAAAATTATCGTGTTGGTCTTTATTATCCTATTCATTCAGAAACGCCCGCGTGGACTCTTCCCGCAGAAGGGCCGGGCTGCGGAGGGCTAAACGATGTCTTTAACGACCGAATCATCGACGAATTTTTGGCTAACACGCCCATTCAGCGAGCGCTCCACGCAGATTTTTCTCGGCGTGCTACTGGCCGCGCTGGCGCTGGTCACCATCCTGCACGTGGCAGTGCCGCCGGATAACCCACTGCATGTGGGTGCCTATACGGTCAACCTGTTCGGTAAGTACCTAAGCTACGCGTTGCTGGCCGTGGCGGTGGATCTGGTGTGGGGCTATCTGGGCATTTTGAGCCTCGGCCACGGCGCCTTTTTCGCCATTGGCGGTTACGCCATGGGCATGTACCTGATGCGCCAGATTGGCGATCGCGGTACCTACGGCCACCCGGTGCTGCCCGACTTTATGGTGTTCCTGAACTGGGACAGTCTGCCGTGGTTCTGGCACGGCTTCGATATGGCCTGGTTCGCCTTTGCCATGGTGCTGCTGGCCCCCGGGCTGCTGGCACTGGTATTCGGCTTTTTGGCGTTTCGCTCACGGGTCACCGGTGTATATCTGTCGATTATCACTCAGGCACTGACCTTTGCCTTGATGCTGGCTTTCTTCCGCAACGAGATGGGCTTCGGCGGTAATAACGGCCTGACTGACTTCCGCGAAATCGTCGGTTTTGACCTGCGCAGCGACGCCACGCGCCTAGGGTTGTTCCTGGCCACCGGCGTTGCGCTGGCGCTGGGATATATCCTGTGCCGTGCGATTGTCACCAGCAAGCTGGGTCGGGTGAGCGTGGCCACTCGGGATGCCGAAGCGCGTACGCGCTTTCTCGGCTACCGAGTCGAGCGCTTTCAGCTGTTTGTGTTTGTGGTCTCGGCGATGCTCGCAGGCCTGGCGGGGGCGCTTTATGTGCCGCAAGTGGGGATTATCAACCCCAGTGAATTCTCGCCGATTTTCTCCATCGAGATTGTGCTGTGGGTAGCGTTGGGCGGTCGCGCCACGCTATATGGCGCGGTGATAGGCGCCATTTTAGTTAACTACGCCAAAACCATCTTTACCGGCGTCATGCCCGATGCCTGGCTGTTTGCCCTGGGCGCGATGTTCGTACTGGTCACGGTGTTTCTGCCCAAGGGTGTCGCGGGGCTGTTTCGCTATCTCAAGCGTCGTAAGCGCGATGATACGGCGAATTCTGACCCTAATAATTCCCATAGCACGCCCGAGGAGGCCTCCGCATGAGTTTGCTGCAATCGCTGTCCCAGCGTGACCGGGTGTTCGATTTTATGGCGCCCCAAGCCTCGCCGGTGGACGTTCGCCATGGGCCGATACTTTACATGGAAGATGTCACCGTGAGCTTCGATGGCTTTAAAGCCATCAATAACCTCAACCTAACCATCAACGACGGTGAGCTGCGCTGCATTATCGGCCCCAACGGGGCGGGCAAAACCACCATGATGGATATCATCACCGGCAAAACCCGCCCCACCAGCGGCAGCGTATGGTTCGGGAGCCGTCATAACCTGCTGCACATGAACGAGCCCGATATTGCCAGCCTGGGCATTGGCCGCAAGTTTCAAAAACCCACGGTATTCGAAGCGCTCTCGGTGTTTGAAAATCTGGAGCTGGCCATGGCGGCGGACAAGCGGATTTTTCCTACCCTGACCGCCCGCATGACCGGCGAGATCAAAGACCGCATTGATGAAGTACTGGAAACCATCGGCCTGACAGAGCTGCGTCACCAGCCCGCGGGTATTCTTTCCCACGGCCAGAAGCAGTGGCTGGAGATCGGCATGCTGCTGATGCAGCGCCCGCGTCTACTGCTTGTGGATGAACCGGTGGCGGGCATGACCGAGCAGGAGATGGAGCGCACTGCCGAGTTGCTCACCGGGCTGGCCGGTAAACAGTCCGTGGTGGTGGTCGAGCATGACATGGGCTTTGTGCGTTCGATTGCCCGCCAGGTGACGGTCTTGCATCAGGGCAGCGTGCTGGCGGAAGGCACCATGGATCAAGTCTCCAGCGACCCCAAAGTAATCGAGGTCTACCTGGGAGCCGATGACGAGGAGGCCGCCTGATGCTAGCGATCGAAAAGCTCAACCAGTTTTACGGCGAAAGCCACACCCTCTGGGATCTCGATCTTGAGGTACCCGCCGGTCAGTGTACCTGCGTGATGGGACGCAACGGCGTGGGTAAAACCACGCTGCTGAAAGCCGTGATGGGCGAAGTGGCCGTCAAAAGTGGCGAGCTGCGCTACACCTCCGAGACCGGCGAGATCGAGCTGACTAAAAAAGCCGTTGAGGCGCGCTCGCGGTTGGGAATTGGCTACGTGCCTCAAGGGCGACAGATATTTCCGCTGCTGACCGTGGAGGAGAACCTGCGCACCGGTCTTGCCGCCCGCAGTGACGGGCTAAAAAAGATTCCCGAGCGGGTCTATGAGCTGTTCCCCGTGCTCAAGGAGATGAAACACCGCCGTGGCGGCGACCTTTCCGGTGGGCAACAGCAGCAACTGGCGATTGGCCGTGCGCTGGTCATCGAACCCAAACTGCTGATTTTGGACGAGCCAGGTGAGGGCATTCAGCCCAATATCGTCGCCCAAATTGGTCAGGTGATTCGTCAGTTGATCAACGAGGATGGCCTTACGGTACTACTGGTGGAGCAGAAGCTGCCCTTTGCCCGTAAATACGCCGACCGCTTTGTGATTATGGATCGCGGCCGACCGGTGGCCAAAGGGGAGATCAGCGAGCTCTCCAATGAGCTGATCAAGCAGCATCTGACGGTTTAAGTTATCCACACCCGGTTACCGCCTGCCCGGCCAAGCGGTTGTCGAAAGGCGGTCGCTTTTTTGCGCGCGGATGAGCGGTGTTTCCAAAAGCTGGGCTTCAAACGCTGGGCGGCGGTTCCACCGGCGCCTGGCGTGCCCGTTGGCGTTTGACCAGTTGGGTAATCACGCCGTAGCGTGGCCCTGCTAGAAAGGCGAGCATCAGGAATACGCCGGTCATGACGGCCATCATGCCGCCAATGGAGACGTTGAGATACACTGCGAGGTAGTAGCCAGAAATACTCGAGGCGATAGAAATTAGCGCACCGATGATAAACATCATCCACAGCCGGTCGGTCAGCAAATAGGCGGCGGAGGCGGGAACAATGGCAAAGGCGATAAACAGCACCGCGCCTACCGCATCAAAGGCCGCTACGGCAGTGGAACTAGTTAGCATTAGCAGTACATAGAAAAGAATCGAGGGCATAAAACCGAACGTTTTGGCCAGCGCCGGATCGAAGGTGGCCAGCTTCAGCTCCTTATAAAAGAGTCCGATAAACGCGTAGTTGAGCAGCGTCATCACGCTCATCGATACCAGCGCCTGAGGGATGGGCAGGCCGAAGATGTCGAGTGTATCCAGCCAGACAAAACCGATCTCCCCGAGCAGCACAGTATGCGTGTCGATATGCACATCATTGGCATAAATATTCAACAGCAGCACGCCGATAGAGAACAGCGCCGGGAAGACCAGGCCGATAGCGGTATCCTGCTTGACCCGTTTGGTGCTTGCTAAGGCTTCGGTGAGCAGGACGGTTAACAGCCCGGTGAGGGCGGCCCCGATCAGTTGTACCGGCCCGCTCTGTTGCTTGGTCAGCAGCCAGACGATGACGATGCCAAACACAATCGAATGGCTGATTGCGTCGGATAACATGCTGTTGCCGCGCAGCACTAAAAAGGTGCCCACCGCCGAGGAGGCGATGCCTACCATCGCGCCCACTAGCATAATGGGCAGGGCAGTTGTGGTCAGTAGCTCTGCCATCATGATGCTAATTCCTCAAAGGCCGCGACCACTCTTCTAGCCTCCGCCTGGCCCTGTGCCGTTAGCCCCCAGCAGTCCTCGCTGAGAGTGGCGCTGCTGCGTGGAGAGCGGATTAGGTAGCCTTGCTGCTTAAGCTTGTTGAGCATCCTGCGTGAACCGAGTGTTGAGGGGGCGCATGAGGGATCGGCCGAGTGTTTATATAGCGCATAAAGTAGCTGCTGTTTCTGCAGCGCTGACTTCTGGCGATAGTGCTTTATCACACCCCACAGCAGGCCACGGCCGGGCGCCAATGCCAACGATATAAGCACGATGGCGGTTGCGGTAAGGACAATCAGCGGGCCGGTTGCCAGGCCACGCGATAGGGTGCTGATGGTTGCCCCTGAAACACCACTGACAATACCGACGCCTGCGGCGATGGTGAGCATGCCGCCTAGGTGGCGGCTCCACTGTCGGGCGGCGGCCGCGGGTGCCACGATCATGGCGGCCATCAAAATCACACCGACCATCTGCAGGCCGACGACGACCGCTAGCGCAACCATAGCGGTGAGCGATGCTTCAATCACGGTGATAGGCATGCCGAGCGTGCGGGCGTACTCCGCATCAAAGGTGACCAGCTTGGCCTGTTTCCAGAAGACGGCAAGCAGCAGCAGTGTGACCAGCGTAATGCTGCCCATCACCCATAAATCGGAGCGCAGCGTCGCGGCGGCCTGGCCGAAAAGAAAGGCCTCAAGACCGCCCTGGGAGGCGTTATTGGTACTCTGGATATAGGTGAGCAGAACGATACCCACGGCAAAAAAGATACTCAGGCAGGCGCCCAGGGCTGCGTCCGTTTTCAGGCGGCTTAAGCGCGTCAGCATCAGCATAATCAGCGCGGCGGCGGAGCCGGTGATCAGTGAACCAATAATAATCCCGCCAATATCCCGGCTGCCGGTGATGATAAAGCTTAAACAGATGCCGGGAAGGGCTGCGTGGGAAATTGCGTCTCCCAGCAGGCTTTGGCGACGCAGCACCGCAAAACAGCCCAGCGGGCCGCTGATCAGCCCCAGCAGCGAGGCGCCAATGACTACATTCTGAAAGGTGTAGTCAGATAAAAGCTCAAGCCACACCATGGGTTACTTCACCTTTGAGGCGGAAAACATTAACGATTCATTGTCGTTAAGTAGCGCGATTTGGCCGCCGTAAGCCTGGCGCAGGTGATCGATCTTGAACACCTCCTCGGCCTTGCCGCTGGCGATGACTCGCACGTTGAGTAGCAGTAGCCAGTCAAAGTAGGTGCGAACCGTTTGCAGATCGTGGTGTACCACAATCAGCGTTTTGCCCGCGTCGCGCAGGTGGCGCAGGATATCGATAATGGCCCGCTCGGTGGTGGCATCGACGCCAGCCATGGGTTCATCAAGAAAATACACATCGGCCTGCTGCACCAGCGCGCGAGCCAGAAACACGCGCTGCTGCTGGCCACCAGAAAGCTGGCTAATCTGTCGTTCAGCGAAGGCGCTCATACCGACCATTTCAAGTGCTTCCTGCGCTTCATGGCGCTCTTTGCGACCCGGTCTCTTGAGCCAGCCCAAGCGCCCGTAAAGCCCCATGGTGACCACATCCAGCGCCGTGGTGGGAAAATCCCAGTCAACGCTTGAGCGCTGGGGCACGTAGCCCACCCGTTTACGCTGTGTGGCGTAGGGCCGTCCATGCACCATCACCTCTCCCGACAACGACGGCACCAGCCCAAGCAGGCTTTTGATCAACGTACTCTTGCCCGCCCCGTTAGGGCCGACAATGCCCGCCATGACACCGGCGGGGATATCCAGATCGATATCCCATAGCACGGGCTGGTTATGGTAGCTCACCGTCAGGTTTTTAATGCTCAGTGCGGTGTCTGTAGGGTTGAATATCGCCATGGATGCACTGCCTTATCGAATGCTTATTGAGCGAGTTGCCACTCGCTGGCCCAGTCATCCAGTGCCTTTGGCAGCGGGGCCAGCGAACCGCCTAGCGCCTCGACAATGTGCTGGGTGTTACGGTAGATCATGCCCATATAGGTACCATCTACCGTGCCTTCATCGCCCATGGCGTCGGAATAAAGCTGGCCGCCGATGGTCACATCATGGCCTTGCTGCCTTGCGGCATCGATCACTGCCTGAATGGTGCGCGGGTTGATGGTGCTCTCGACAAATATGGCGGGCACGTTACGGGCAACAACGCTATCCGCCATGCTGCGAATATCGGCGATCCCAGTTTCGGTTTCGGTACTGATGCCCTGAATCCCTTCCACCTCAATGTCATAGGCACGACCAAAGTAGCTGAAAGCGTCGTGGGCGGTGACGAGAATACGCTGCTCTTCGGGGATGCTGGCAATGCTCTCTTTAACCCACTCATGCAAGGCTAGCAACTGAGCCTGATAACGCTCGGTATTGGTTTCAATCGTCGTGGCGCACTCAGGGCGTGCTTCGCTCAATGCATCGCTTAGGGTGGGCAGTGTTTGGGCCCATAAAGAGACATCCATCCACAGGTGAGGGTCGACTCCGTAGACATCCTGAGCGGTGATCAACGACGCCGGATCAATGGAAGCGGGTGCCACGGCAAGCGTGGGTGTTCGTGCCGAGAAATTCTCCAGCACACTCCCCAGCTGCCCTTCCAATGAGTAGCCTGAATAGAGAATGTGTTCGGCGCCCCGCAGCAAGGCCACGTCGCTAGCGCTTGCCTGATACAGGTGGGGGTCTACGCCGGGGCCCATCATGGCTTCCACATTAACGCATTCGCCGCCTACTTCCTGCGCTACATCGGCAATCATCCCAATCGTTGCCACCACGTTTAAGGGCGTTTCATCGGCAGTTGCCAACGCACTAAAAGGCAGCGTTCCCAATAGAATCACGGCATATTTTGTTGCCATTATTTAGCTCCAGACTCGTCATGAGGTAGATGGGCTGAAATTGCTTTGTGTAAACTGATTGTCCCGAGGAAAGAAGTATAGCCTTGGCTAAGTTTGTGGCGCTATTCATGAAATGTCAAGCGGATAAAAGACGCTGAGGTGAGCTGAAAGGGGTATCTGAGTATTGCGGGAATAAACGTAAGACGGGCTACTAACGCGCCTTTGAAATCTGCTAAGAACGGTTTAAGTTATCCACACCCGGTTCAAAGTCCTGGATCGGGTTGAAATGGCAGTGCCTCGGCTGTCGCGACGATTTGATCGAATAAGGGGTGTGCCGGGTTGAGCATGTAGTTGAGCTCTCTCGGCACGACCACGCTTGGCACTGCCAGTGCCAGACTTTGGTCTGAGGCCAGCCAGCCATCGCCAAGTTCAGCGGTCTCTGCTGGCGCTGGGGCTTCCTGCCAGTTTTCTGGTAGATCTTCTGCGCCAACGCTTAGAATACTGTCGGCTGGTAGCGTCAAGCGCAGCAGCGCATACGCATTGAGCAGCCGATAGCTTTCCAGATTCACCATAATTTCCAGTAGTGCCAGCGACTCGGAGCTTGCCACATACACACAGGCATTCCCTGGGCTGTTCCAGCGCCCACCGTAAAGCCGTGCGCCCTCGCCATCAAACGCTGTCTCCTGAAACTTACGCTTAACCAGCCGATAGGCGGTGACCTCGCTCATACCGAGACACCATGCTCCAGCCGCCCGATCAGATTCAACACCGTTTGATACTCCGCCGATGTGGCGTTCATTTCGACGGGGCGACGCCCGCCTAACCCGGCATTGGGTTTGAGTAGCCAGGCGCGAGCCCCCTCTATGTCACCCTCGAACAGATCCAGCGCCGCCTTGAAAAGCTCAGCAAAGCGATACAACCGGTCACTCTCTGCCATTTTGAAACGGCCCGATTTGGCGCGACGGCTAAGCGTAGCAGAGGGAATATCCACGTAACGCGCCAGCGCCTTCTGCTCAATACCTGATACCTTGGCAATCTGGGGATAAACACGATACTCCACCCCTTCATGCAACAGCTCATGCAACTTGCGGCCTCTGGCTGGCAAGCCAATTTGTTGCCAGAAACCGGACGCCAAAGCTTTGGGTGGCTGGTATTGAGTGAAGTGGATATCCATAACGTTACCCTCATTTGATACTTCAAAAGCCTATCATTTGATATACATGATGCTTTTACCGCCGTCAAGTGATGCACATGGCAGAAGGTATCTGGCGGGCTTATTCGCTAAAACCCTGTTCTGTGTTTGGTTAACAGAACTGCTTGGCGTGTAATATCGGCTGTTGATCAATAAGAAGCAGGTGGGGTATGCGCTATAAAGATAAACATCAGCTCGCCGCCGAGTGGCAAGCGTTTCTGGAGCGCTAAATAAGCAGTGAGTGCATTTATTTGGTGCATGCTGGGCCTGATACCGTTCTGTTTTGGTGCGCCTAGATGCGTAGTACTGTAAGCCACCGCCGTTCATCCCTACCATTGACCGCACAGCAGGGCTTTTCACCATTTTGGCGCATTAATTGCTTACCTATGTCAAAGGCTTAGTGAAAAGGAAGCGGTAGCAACCCATGATCCTGTGCGAACTCGCCAAACCACACGTTGCCTCTGGCCACCGCTTCGATGCAGGCCGCCACTGGGCGGCTTCGTTGGCGCTCACCTTCGCCCATCGCGGTGGCGCCACTCGCATGGTGAAGGCGCGCCATCAGGGACCACTGCGGGTGCAGCGCCCTTTCTATCCCGAAGGAAGCGGTGAGGCTTGCCATGTTTATGTGCTTCACCCGCCGGGCGGGCTAGTCAGCGGCGATGCGCTTACCATTAGTGCCCATGTAGAGAGCGGTGCCCATGCGCTGCTGACGACCCCGGCTGCCAATAAACTCTATAAAGCTGACAGCCAGGGCGTAGCCTGGACGCAGCATACCCGGTTGAGCGTTGAAGATGGCGCGACTCTGGAGTGGCTGCCCCAGGAGACCATCGCCTTTGATGGTTCCAAGGGTGAACAGCGCACCCAAATTGACCTTCACGGCAGCGCCCGTTGCCTGGGCTGGGAAGTGATGGCACTGGGCCGCCCGGCCAGCGACTTACCCTATGTTTCCGGGCGTATTGAGCAGCACTTCCGCTTAACCCTGGATGGCAAACCTCTGTGGCTAGAGCGCCAACCGCTAGACCCACTACACCCACGCTTTGCCGGGCGCTGGGGGCAGGGCGGTGCCACGGTGCAGGCCACGCTCTGGGCAGTGGGGATTGCCGACGCGCCTGCTGCCATTGAAGCCTTGCGTGAAGCGCTGCCGGATAACCCGCGCTGGGCGGTCACCGTCCGCCACGGTGTTCTGCTGCTGCGCTATTTAGGCAACTCGCGTAACGAAGCCTGGGCGTTATGCGAACAGGCCTGGCAACTGCTGCGCCCCCGCTGGATTGAGCGTGAAGCACATACACCACGAATTTGGCTAACCTAATTAGGCATCACTGTGATGCACTGCTGGAGACACATTCCATGGAATTAACCCCGAGAGACAAAGACAAGCTGCTGCTGTTCTCAGCCGCCCAGTTGGCGGAGCGCCGCAAGGCGCGTGGTTTAAAGCTCAACTACCCCGAAGCGGTGGCGCTGATCAGCTTCGAGATTATGGAAGGCGCCCGGGATGGCCGCAGCGTGGCGGACTTAATGAGCTATGGCCGCGAGATCCTTAGCCGTGAGGATGTGATGGATGGCGTGGCTGAAATGGTCGACGAGGTTCAGGTCGAAGCCACCTTCCCTGACGGTACCAAGCTGGTCACTGTCCATACGCCTATTGTTTGAGGGGGGAGGGGTGAATGGTGAGTAGTGAGATGAATGGTGTTACTCCTCACACCTCTCGCCTTACTCCTTACAGCAAAGAGACGAAGGAGCAAGTAGATGATTCCCGGTGAGTACAAGTTAAAAGAAGGTGAAATCGAGCTGTGCGCGGGGCGTGAGCGGATTAGCGTCGAGGTGGCCAATACCGGCGACCGCCCGATCCAGATCGGCTCCCACTACCACTTCGCCGAAGCCAACCCGGCACTGGTGTTTGATCGCGACAAAACCCGAGGCTTTCGCCTGGACGTGGCCGCAGGCACGGCGATTCGCTTTGAGCCTGGCCAGACCCGTGAAGTCACGTTGATTCCCTTTGTGGGCAAGCGCGAAATTTACGGTTTTCGCGGCGATGTCATGGGCGCGCTCGACGGAGGTAAACAATGAAACCGGTTAACAAGATCAGTCGGCAAGCCTATGCCGATATGTATGGCCCCACGGTGGGCGACCGCGTACGCCTGGGCGATACCGAGCTTTGGATCGAAGTCGAACAGGATGCCACCCACTACGGCGATGAAGTGAAGTTCGGCGGCGGCAAAGTCATCCGCGACGGCATGGGCCAGAGCCAGCGCGCCGACGACACGGTGATGGATACGGTAATAACCAACGCGCTGATTTTAGACTGGTGGGGTATCGTCAAAGCCGACGTAGGCATTCAAAACGGTCGCATCGCCGCGATTGGCAAGGCAGGCAATCCTGACGTACAGCCTGATGTTGAAATCGTCATTGGCCCCGGCACCGAAATCATCTCCGGCGAAGGTAAGATCCTGACCGCGGGCGGCATTGATTCCCATATTCACTTTATCTGCCCCCAGCAGGTCGAAGAAGCGCTGATGAGCGGTGTGACCACCATGCTGGGCGGCGGCACCGGCCCGGCGACTGGCACCAACGCTACCACCTGTACTCCCGGCGCATGGCACATCGGCAAAATGCTCCAGGCGGTGGACGATATGCCCATGAATATCGGCTTTCTGGGCAAAGGCAACGCCAGCCTGCCTGAGTCCCTAGAGCTCCAGCTCCAAGCAGGCGCCATGGGCCTCAAATTGCACGAAGATTGGGGCACCACGCCTGCCTCGATCAATAACTGCCTTAACGTCGCTGATGCCTATGATGTGCAGGTGGCGATCCACACCGACACCCTAAACGAATCGGGCTTTGTGGAAGACACCCTGGCCGCGTTCAAAGAGCGCTGTATCCATACTTACCACACCGAAGGTGCTGGTGGTGGACACGCCCCAGATATCCTCACTGCCTGCTCGAAAGCCTATGTACTGCCGTCATCCACTAACCCAACGCGGCCCTACACCGTCAACACCATCGACGAACACCTCGATATGCTGATGGTGTGCCACCACCTGGATCCCAATATCCCTGAAGACGTGGCCTTCGCCGACTCACGCATTCGCCGGGAAACCATCGCCGCCGAGGATATCCTCCACGATTTGGGCGTGATCTCAATGATTGCCTCGGATTCCCAAGCCATGGGGCGGGTCGGTGAGGTGGTCTGCCGCACCTGGCAAACCGCCCATAAAATGAAGGTGCAGCGCGGCCTGTTGCCGGAAGACGAAGCCCTGGGTGCCGATAACCTTCGCGCCAAGCGCTATATCGCCAAGTACACCATCAACCCGGCGATCACTCACGGCATCGCTCACGAAGTAGGTTCCATCGAAGTCGGTAAGCTGGCGGATCTGGTGCTTTGGAAACCGGCCTTCTTTGGCGTCAAGCCAGCGATGATGATCAAAGGCGGCATGATTGCGGCGGCGCCCATGGGTGATCCTAATGCCTCGATTCCCACCCCGCAGCCGGTGCATTACCGCTATATGTTCGGCGCTTTTGGCCGTGCGGCCAGCCAAACCCGGCTCAGCTTTGTCAGCCAGGCCGCGCTGGATGCGGGCATCAAAGAGACACTGGGGCTAAATAGCGAACTGGCGGCGTGCAAAAACGTGCGCCAAGTGCGCAAAAAGGATATGAAGCTAAACGATGCCTGCCCAGAACTAACCGTCGACCCGCAAACCTACGAAGTGCGCTGCGATGGCGAAATTTTAACCTGCGAGCCCGCCACCGAACTGCCGCTGGCTCAGCGTTATCATTTATTTTGAATAGCGCACTATGACCGCCAGCAAGTGCAGTGCCGGGGGTAGGTCTACGTGAGGGCGCTGTAAATACATCCCTGTACGCTACTTTTGCCATCCATGGCAAAAGACCCTCACTACGACCTACCCCCGGCTCGGCTACTGGGTGCTTAACTGCAGGTTCTGAACAGGATGATACCAATGCTTAAACTCATAGAACGCTTAGGGCCGATAGAGGAAAGCGCGGCGAGCGATACGCTCACGCTACCCTTTGAGCTACGTATTCGCGGGCGCTTAAAAGCCCAAAGCGATAGTGGCCGTGAGCTGGGGTTGTTTCTTGATCGCGGCCCGGTGCTGCGCAGCGGCGAAGGTCTAAAAGCCGAAAGCGGCGAAGTGGTGCGTGTCTGCGCCGCGGTAGAACCGGTGGTTACCGCGCGAGTGAGTACTGGCTTACCGCTGGCACGGCTGGCCTACCATCTTGGCAATCGCCACGTACAGCTGGCGCTGGGTGAAGATGAAAAGGGCGGCTGGGTGCGCTTTCCGCCGGATCACGTGTTGGAAGAGCTCGCCGAGCTGTTAGGTGCCGAACTAGAGCACCACAACGCAACGTTCGACCCGGAGCCGGGTGCTTATAACCAAGTAGGTGGCGGACATTCACATGGTCATTCACACGACCACGATCATGACCACTCGCATGAGCACCACCATGCCCACTGAACTCACTACGCTAGAAAGCCAAAGTGACGAGCTAGCGCTGCTAGGTCTGATGCAGTTGGTGAGCCCAGCGTTGCCCATCGGCGCCTTTGCCTTTTCCCAAGGGCTGGAAAGCGCCTTTGAGCTGGACTGGGTGCGTGATGAAGCCAGCCTCGCCGAGTGGCTAAACGGTGTGCTGGAAGATGGCTTAACCCGCTGCGAACTGCCAGTGCTGGCGCGGTTGCATGATGCGTTTGGTCAGGCGTTTGGCCAGGCGGACATGGCAGAAGGTCGTAAATCAATTGCCGCGTGGGATGAGTGGCTGGCTGCTACCCGGGAAACCGCCGAGCTCGCCGCCGAAGATAGCAGGCTGGGCGCCTCGCTAAAACGCCTACTGGGCAGCTTGAACTTGTTGCCGAGAGAGCAGCAGTTGCAAAGTGAGGGATTACTCCCACCCTTGCTTCCGCCCCAAGCAGGTTATGTAACGCTGTTTGCCTACACGGCCCACGTCCGTGGCGTGTCTGTTCGCCAAACGCTGCTGGGGTTTGCCTGGGCGTGGATGGAGAACCAGCTAGCGGTGGCCTGTAAAGCCTTGCCGCTTGGCCACACCGCTGCCCAGCGAGTAATTGAACAACTGCGCCCCGCGCTAGTGAATGCCGTTAATCAGGCACTTACGCTGGATGATGAAGAGCTGGGCCCGGTGCTGCCCGGTCTGGCACTGGCTAGCGCCTTGCACGAAACCCAATATTCGCGCCTGTTTCGAAGTTAGATGGCCTAGAAGTTAACGAGGAGAGAACAATGACTCACTGTTTACGCGTTGGTGTGGGTGGCCCGGTTGGTTCCGGCAAAACTGCACTGCTCAAGCAACTCTGTTTAGCGCTGCGTGATTACTACGATATCGCCGTAGTCACTAACGATATCTACACCCGCGAAGACGCCGACTTCCTGCTCAAGCACGATGCCCTTCCAGCGGACCGTATTCTGGGCGTGGAAACCGGCGGCTGCCCGCACACTGCCATTCGTGAAGACGCCTCGATGAACTTGGCGGCCATTGATGAGCTCCAGGCGCGTCACCCGAAGCTGGAACTGGTCATGGTCGAGTCGGGCGGCGACAACCTCTCGGCGACCTTCAGCCCCGAGCTTTCCGACCTAACGCTCTACGTCATCGACGTCTCGGCAGGCGACAAAATCCCCCGCAAGGGTGGGCCGGGCATTACCAAATCGGATCTACTGATTATCAATAAAATCGATATCGCCGAGCAGGTGCACGCCTCACTAGAGGTAATGGAGCGCGACTCCAAGAAAATGCGCGGCGAGCGGCCCTTCGTGTTCACCAATCTTTATGACGGAGTAGGGCTTGAGGAGATTATCCGCTTTATTCTTGATAAAGGGATGTTGGACGAGCGCCGAACGGCCATCGCGGGCTAACCTAAGGCGGCCCCTGTTCGCCTTTCCCGATCTGGTAGACAACGTCGCCCTGACCCTGCGCGAGGCTCAGGGTGCCTATACCCTCAACCTCTACCGAGGGCGGGAAGTGAGCCCGTTCGACGATGACGACCTGGTCTCTCTCAACGTCCTGGTGCCGTTGCTGGCCAACCTGATCGACATTACCGCCAGGCTTGCCCCCTATCACAACGCCCCGAGGGTGCAGTGAGTTTACTGTCTCCCAGCGAGTCGAGGCGACAAGGGCTTCTCGCCGCAAGCCTCAGCGGGCTTCGGACTAATGTTATTTTCCGGGGTGCTCAACGCAGCGAGGCGTCGTATAGATCTGTTCGGCTTCAAGGGTAAAAAGCGACTCGACTCCACATCGTTCATCTGCACGATGTCAGGCCCTTCCAGCTGGGGCTAAGATGGTGTCATGGCTCTGGTTCCCGGCCACCTTCTAACAACAATGGTACCCGACGATGACCAAGCTTGATGCCGCGGCGTCTGACGACTTACTGGGCTCCTTCAGCCAACTGCTCTGGGACATTAACCAACTTGCCCAGAGGCTTCCTCTGCCCGACTTCCACCCCGCTGCCCTAGCTCGGCTACAGAGACTGCTGGCCTTCGACTGCGCCTGGTGGGGGCGCTCGGTACTGATCGATGGGCGGATCGAGGAGCACAGCCGTTTCTTCTACGAACTCCCCGAGACGTATCTGGCCGACTGGCGCTCCATCGAACATCAGGACGTCACCGTGGAGCGTAGCCACCGCGAGCCGGGTCAGGCGGTGATCGTCGACATGCGTGCCACCACACCGGGGCTCGCCTGGCTGGGAGAGCGCCATAACCTCAGCGAGCTGCTCTGCGTGATTCACACCAGCCCTCGCACCCGGCTCAGTGACCATCTCTCGCTCTATCGCCGCCCCGGCTCGGCCCGCTTCGGCGAGCGGGAGCGCCAGCTACTGACCCACCTGATCAGCCACCTTTCGATAGCAGTGGATGCCAGCCAGATCCGGACTCTGGTGGCGCGTCGCGAGTGCCTGGAAAGCCAGCCGCACTTGGCCCTGGCGGTTTGCGACCGCCAGGGCGTGCTACATAGCGCCGAACGAGGCTTCAGCGACCTGCTCGGCGATGAGTGGCCCGACTGGCAGGGGCCGACGCTTCCGGTGCACCTGGACGAGGCTGGCTATGAAGGTGCCAGGATCAGCATCCAGTGCCTTCCGGTTCTCGATCTCTGGCTACTCACCGTCTGCCGCCTGGGCCCTCTCGCCTGTCTCAGCGAACGGGAACTGGTGGTCGCCCAGCACTTCGGCAGCGGGCTTACCTACAAGGAAATTGCCCGAGAGATAGCGATCGCCCCCAGCACCGTGCGCCACCATATACGCAGCATTTACCAGAAACTCGACCTCCACGATAAGGCCAGCGTGGCCACTCTGCTCAACCGCTCGCCACCTGGCTGATGCCCGTCGGGCCCCGCGCCCCACTTCATTCCCACTATGCCGACCATCGCCCGAGCGGGTGACGGTGTCGCATACCTGCGTCTTGACCAAACCAGAGGCTATACAATGACAACATCTCTCATGCTACAGCGCTTCATCACCGGTCTGTCTGCGGCTCTGGCACTGAGCGCCACTGCCTCTCAGGCCGCTGATCTCAATGCCAGAGACTTCCTCTCTGCCCCGGCCGGCACCTCGATAGGCGTGCTCTACCTGGGCAACGAGCAGGCCAATCGCTTTCACGGCGCAGCCGACCCCGAGGGCAACGCCCGCCTCGACGTCAATGCCCTGGCCTATCGCCAGATTTGGTTCAGTGATATCTGCGGGCGCCTGTGCACGCCCCAGTTCGTCATGCCTCTGGTGGAGGTGGATGCCCGCCTGCCCGGTGCCGCCGAGCGTGAACGCCAGAGTGGTCTGGGGGATCCCCAGGTGGGCGGCACGTTGTTCTTCGTCGACCGCCCCGAGGATCGCGTTGCCAGCGGCTTGTTGACGATGCTGACCGTCCCCGTGGGCGAGTACGATAGCCAGCGCCCTGGCACCTCTCCCGGAGCCAACCGCTGGGGGGCCACCTTCGTGTTCAATTACACCCGCGGTGTAGGCGAGAAGTGGGTTCTGGAGGCCAGCCTCGAAGCCCAACTCTACGGTGACAACGACGACTACCTGGGCATGACCCTTGAGCAGGATCCGCTCTACCGCCTCCAGGCGTTCGCCTCCTACGACCTCACGGACAATACCTATGGCGCCCTGCGCTTGATCCATGCCGAAGGCGGTGCGCTGCAGCTGGATGGTCGAGTGCTGGAAGACACCCGCCAGCGCTATACCCAACTGGGCGTAGAGCTAGGCCATCAACTCTCTCCCCGCCATCAGGTAATGCTGGCCCTCTCGCATAACGTCGACACCGACAACGCCTTCCACGGCAGTCAGGCCCTGCTGCGCCTGGCCCGTGTGTGGTGAACCGTACGACAACCGGAGATTCCCCATGACTCTCGAGACATCGGCTACCGAAGGCGCCTCGTCGCGCTGGATGATCGTCGCCCTCGTCGCCCTGGCCCCGGTGGCTCTGATGGTGGCTCCCGCCATCGCCGGACAACTGATCGAGGCCCAGGGCCACTACACCGGTATGCTGCTGATCACCGCCCTGTTCGGCCTGCTCTCCCTGATCCTCATCTTGATTTCCAGCGCCACCTCGACAACAGTGCGGGGCGCTCGAACCGCCCCTTCCCAAGGAGTGAACTCATGACCCGCCGTACCGCCTTCTTCTTCGATGAACACTGCCTGTGGCACAGCGCTGGCCAGCACGCCCTGGTCATGCCGGTAGGCGGCTGGGTGCAGCCCCCCGCCGCCGGGGGGCTGGCCGAGTCGCCGGAGTCCAAGCGACGCCTCAAGTCCCTGATGGATGTCTCGGGGCTGAGCCGGGCCCTGGATCTTCGCACGGCTCCCATGGCCAGCGAGGAGGACCTGCTACGTATTCATCCCGCTGAGTACCTGGCACGCTTCAAGACGCTGAGCGATGCGGGCGGCGGCGAACTGGGCGACCACGCCCCCATCGGGCCGGGCAGCTACGAAATCGCCCGGCTCTCGGCTGGGCTTGCCATTGAGGCGGTGGCCACGGTGCTGCGCGGCGAGGCCAACAACGCCTATTCGCTGTCGCGCCCGCCGGGCCACCACTGCCTGCCGGACCGCGCCATGGGTTTCTGCACGCTGGCCAATATTGCCATCGCCATCGAGGCTGCCAGGGCGCGCTTCGGGCTAAAGCGGGTGACGGTGATCGACTGGGATGTGCACCACGGCAACGGCACCCAGCACATCTACTATGAGCGCGACGATGTGTTGACGATATCGCTGCACCAGGAGGGCTGCTTCCCACCGGGCTACAGCGGAGCCGAGGATCGCGGCAGCGGCAAAGGCCTCGGCTACAACCTCAATATCCCGCTGCTACCCGGTGGCGGCGAGGACGCCTACCAGCATGCCATGCAGCGACTCGTGATACCGGCACTGGAGCGCTTCGTCCCGGAGTTGATCATCGTCGCCTGCGGCTTTGACGCCAATGGCTTCGACCCCCTGGCGCGGATGCTACTGACCAGCGAGTCCTATCGAAAGATGACCCGCACGCTGCGCCAGGCCGCTGAGCGACTCTGCGGCGGGCGCTTGGTGATGATCCACGAGGGCGGCTACTCCGAGGCCTACGTTCCCTTCTGCGGCCATGCGGTGGTGGAGGAACTCAGCGACGTGCCTACCGATGTGGCGGATCCGATGCTCGAGTTCTTGCGCCTGCAACAACCCAATGCAGACCTGCAGGCCTTCCAGCGTGAGCGCTTGGACGCCCTGGCGGACAGTTGGAGGCAATAGCGCGACCGGACTCAGATGCGAGGCGAGCCTTGCGCTCGCTTCGTGCCGGGCATCACGCTCATCATGACGATGCACGCAGGAGACGCTCCACGACCATCGCTCTCCACCACTGCGAAGATGTCAACGAACATGCCCTGCGGCTCGATGGTTGGCATCAAGAATTCGATCAGATCGAGGAGGGGCTCTGCTCTGGTGATACCATCGCTATCGCCGTTTCTGTGCTTGGAGCGCGATTCGAAGAAAATGCGCGGCGAGCGGCCCTTCGTGTTCACCAATCTTTATGACGGAGTAGGGCTTGAGGAGATCATCCGCTTTATTCTCGATAAAGGGATGCTGGATGAGCGGCGTCCGCAGGCCGAAGTGACCGCTAGCTAACGTCAATCGACCCGCGTAATTGGTTGGCGATTGGGGTCGACGTGCCATGGCAAGCCAAGGCGGGTATTGCGTTCCAATTCGGCAATCACCTGGGCGCCCAGCAGTAAAATGATGGCGCCCACTTCCAGGCTAATCAGTACGACCACCAGCGCTGCCAGCGAACCGTAGACGGCGTTAACGAACGAGAGATTGGCGAAATAGTAAACCAGCAACAGGCGAACCCCCTCCCACAGCAGTGCTGCCACAAAGCCCCCTACGATTGCCCGACGTAAGGCGATGCGCACCACCGGCAGCACTTTGTAGATAGCGCTGAACAGCAGGAACACCCCAGTGAAACTGGCCAGGTTAAGCACCGGCTCGGAAAATCCCGCCAGCGGCAGTTCCCGTTCAAATAGCAGCATCACCAGCGTATTAAGCGAACTGGCCAGGGTGACTACCAGCGTGAGAACCATAAGCGCCGCCCCCAGTACCACCATAAAGGCGTAGGGCAACATTACCGAAACCCAAACGCTGCGTTTGATATGCGGGCTATCCGGCGCATGGAAAATGATCGCCAGGGCGTCTTCCAGCATACGAAAGGCGAATGAGCTGAACAGGAGCAGAATGGGAAAGCTCAGAATGCCAATCACATCTCGCGATTCCAGCAGGCTGCGAACGGCCTCCAGCAACACTTCCGCGTGGGCAGGCGCCATATGGCGTGCCTGTACGGCCAGCACATTGAGTAAGTGCTGCTGATCGACGACTTGGGTTAACAGCACAACGAGCACGGCGAAAAGCGGCACGATAGAGAGCAGGATGTTGTAGCCCACTCCGCCGGCCAGCAGGACACCGTGATTTTTCAGGAAATTGCGTAATACGCGCCAAGCAAAGTGAACCAACCTAGGGAGCAGGAGCAAGACAGCGCTAACAAATGGGTGGTTTCGAACCATGCTTGCTATTCTCCTTGGACATTAGGCCCTATCGCCATGATACGCTGATGGCAATGGCAAATAACAAGGGCAAATATCAAGGAAGTCCCGAATTGCCTGATCTGGCTTCAGGAGAGAGTAGTAAGAGGTAGAAGCTAACTCACCGCCCAACAAACAAAAAGGTCGCCCTGACCAGGCGGTAGGGAGGTCAGGGCAACCGAAGATTGTGGTTAAGCGACTTGCTTAAAACGGGCCATCCCTGGCCACCACATCCTCACAGTGAACCTTTACTTTATGAATAACCTTAACTTAGGTTATGAACCTAACTATTAGTTGCTAATTATTTGAATCTTAAGTAAAAAAATAAAAAACTGGTAAAGTTCGTGCACTTTAGGTCGATAAGGCTCCTATAACTACTAAAAACTCTTCACTCAAGACTGACTCTGGAGCTTGCTCACATATGTCCACTCCTTCTGCTCCCAAACGAGCCCTGGGTTTACAAACCAAGGTGCTGATGCTTGTACTGCTCCCTCTTCTGTTAGTGACGGTTGTGCTGGTCGGGTTTAAAGCCTACAGCAGCGCCCAAGACACCCGCGATACGTTGGCAAACCAGCGTGAAATGCTGATTGAAGAGCGCCGCCATGCGGTGCGCGATATCGTCCAGATGGCGACTTCTGCCATCGAGCCCATTTACGAACAAGCCGGTGCCAACGATGAGGCAGCCAAGCAGCAGGTAGCCGAGCTGGTGCGTTCCATGCGCTTTGAAGATAACAACTACATTTTTATCTACGACTATGACGGTAACAATATCGTCACGGCGCCTGCACCGGAGCGTGAAGGTACCAACATGATCGACGCGCAAACCCCCGATGGCACTTATCTGATTCGCGAGATCATTCAGCTTGCTCAGAGTGGCGGGGGCTTCTACAGCTATATGTGGGATTACCCAGGTACCGACAGAATTGAACCCAAGCACTCCTTCGTTGACCGCCTTGAGAAATGGGACTGGCTCATTGGTGCAGGCGTTTATGTCACCGATGCTGACGATGCTATTGCCGAACTTGAAGCCGCGGCTGCCGCCGATTTGCGCCAGGGCATTATATTTGCCTCCTTGTTGGGTCTGGGTCTATTTGTTGTGATTGCACTGATAGCGTATGGCTTGGTGCGTCGCACGCTGGGGCCGATCAAGCGCACTACTGCGGCTATGCACGATATTGCCCAGGGACGCGGTGATTTAACCCGTCGCTTAGCGGTTGAAAGCGGTGACGAAATTGGCGAGCTTAGCGTTCAATTCAACGCCTTTGTAGCGCGGATGCAGAACACGCTTCGTGATGTACGCAGCAGTACGCTCAGCGTGCACCAGGCCGCGGGGGAGATATCACAAAGCTCTGATGAGCTTGCCACCCGTACCGAGCAGGCGGCCGCGAACCTGCAACAAACCTCAGCTTCCATGGAAGAGATCACCTCGACCGTTAATCACAGCGCCGACAATGCCCAGCAGGCCAATACGCTGGTGCAGTCTACTGCTGATGTAGCCCGCGAAGGTGAGACCTCGATGGGGCAGGTGGAAAGCACCATGAGCGATATTAACGACTCCGCGTCGCGCATCAGTGACATCATCAGCATGATCGATTCGATTGCCTTCCAAACCAATATTTTGGCGCTTAATGCCTCGGTGGAAGCCGCAAGGGCAGGTGAGCATGGCCGCGGCTTTGCCGTGGTGGCACAAGAAGTTAGGGTTCTGGCCAGTCGTTCCAGCGATGCTTCCAAAGAGATTCGTGCGCTTATCGATGCATCGGTTCAGCACACTAACTCCGGTGCAAAGCTGGTGCGCAGTGCCGGTGATACCATGCGTGAGATTGTCTCCAGCGTAGCGAAAGTCACCGATGTGATCGGTGAGATCACCGCTGGCGCTAAAGAGCAGAGCAGCGGTATTGGCCAGATCAACACTGCCGTGGCTGAAATGGACACCATGACCCAGCAGAACGCCGCCATGGTGCAGGAGTCCACCACCGCCGCCGCCAATATGCGCCGCCATGCGGAGCACCTGAGCCAGTTAATCAACTCCTTCGTACTTGGTGACGATGAGCCCACGCCGCGGCACGAAGCGCTAGCGTCTCCGGCCCCTCAGCAACGTGGCAGTGCTAGCGCCATGAAGCGCCCTGCGCTTTCATCGCACTCCTCATCACAGCCATCGTCAAAGCCCTCACCGGCAAAGCATGCTGCAGATGAGTGGGAAGAGTTCTAACGTTCGCTACCAGTGCTTGTGATATCAGCGCTTGGGAAAGATGGGTATAAAAACGGGGCTTGCCATTTGGCAAGCCCCGTTGCGTTAACGATAGTGATGCTTATCCGGCATGCCGCCTGGCCAGTCCTTCAGCCAACAAGATGACGGCCCGCTTTGCCAGCGGTGAAAGCGGGGCATCCTCGCGTTCCAGTGTGGCGACCAGGCGATGCTTCATTGACCGTGCCCAGAAGGTTTCCAGGTGGCGGCAGGTGGCCGCGGCGGCCGTTTCTTCATCACGACCGCCGCCCAGGTTAGCGGCGATCTGGTTGGTCATGTGAATCAGCTGGTTATCGTGGTGCGACGACATGGTGTATCTCCTAAGCCGTGGCCATTGCCGCCGTAGCGGGTCGATGGTAGATCAAATGGCGACCGGGCCGTGCAAAGCCTGCTAACAGCAGCCCTGACGCCTGAGCCTGTTCCACCGCCAGGGCGGTGGCCGCCGAGACCGCCACCAGGGCACCAATGCCGGCACTGGCGCACTTGTGAACCATCTCGTAGCTGGCGCGACTGGTGACCAGTGCGAATCCTTCCCCGAGGGGAAAGGCCTCGTGGGCGAGCGCACCGATCAGTTTGTCCAGGGCGTTGTGCCGACCGACATCCTCGCGCAGTTGTCTAATGTTCCCCCAAACATCGCACCAGGCGGCACCGTGGCTGGCGCCAGTGGCCGCCTGCAGCGGTTGGTGGGCGGACAGCTCCCGCAGGGAACGCTGGATGGCGGCATCACTCAACGGCGGCGCCATGACATGGGGAATCGGCCGTATGGCCTGCTCCAGGGCTTCGGTGCCGCATAGCCCGCAGCCAGTGCGTCCTGTCAGGCTTCGCCGCCGCTGTTTGAGCTCGGCCATTCGCTGGCTGGCAATAGTGAGATGAATGGTGAGGCCTTGAGGCTGTTCGTGGATGTCTAGATCGTAGCACTCGTCAACGTTTGCCAGGATACCTTCGGAAAGGCTGAAGCCCAGGGCAAACTCCTCAAGATTCGTCGGGCTGGCCATCATCACTGCGTGGGAGATGCCGTTGTAGACCAGTGCCACTGGCCTTTCCAATGCCAGTAGATCCTCCTGGGCATCGGCGTACCAGCCGTTGGTACCCCGGTGCACTTCCACCCGCTGGCGCATCAGGGCTGCTTGCGGCGCTGGCGCCGTGCCGTTC
This sequence comes from Vreelandella sp. 2A-K22, assembly GCF_054065485.1. Classification (NCBI taxonomy): domain Bacteria; kingdom Pseudomonadati; phylum Pseudomonadota; class Gammaproteobacteria; order Oceanospirillales; family Halomonadaceae; genus Vreelandella; species Vreelandella sp. 2A-K22. The sequence goes on from NZ_JBSUGC010000001.1 coordinate 449,626, forward strand.
ATAGGTGAACTCATGGAACCTCCTGCTGGGCCTTGGCCAGGTAATCACGCTGGGCCAGGTCGAAGGCGCTAAAGCGTTGCTGCCAGGCCGAAGGTTGGCTGACCTTCTCCACCTGCACTGCCGTGACCTTGTACTCCGGGCAGTTGGTGGCCCAGTCCGAGTTGTCCGTGGTGATGACGTTGGCGCCACTGCCGGGGTGGTGGAAAGTGGTGTAAACCACGCCTGGCTGCATACGCTCGCTGAGCCGGGCACGCAGCACCGTCTGGCCAGCACGGCTGGTGATGCCCAGCCAGTCGCCGTCGCGGATGCCGCGCAGCTCGGCGTCAGAAGGGTGTAGCTCCAATACGTCCTCGTCGTGCCAGCGCTGGTTGTCGGTGCGCCGGGTCTGAGCTCCGACGTTGTACTGGCTAAGGATCCGGCCGGTGGTGAGCAGTAGCGGGAAGCGGCGGTTGGCCCGCTCCTCGGTGGCCACGTACTCGGTAATCGCAAAGCGGCCCAGCCCGATGGGGAACTCAACCTCGTGCATGGTCGGCATGCCCAGCGGGTACTCGGCGTTGCAGGGCCACTGCAGGCTGCCGTGTTCCTCCAGCTTGGCGTAGCTGACGCCCGCGAAGCTTGGCGTCAACTGAGCGATCTCGTCCATGATTTCGGAAGGGTGGGTATAGTGCATCGGGTAGCCCAGCGCATTGGCCAGATCCTGGGTGACTTGCCAGTCTTCCTTGCCTGCCAGCGCCGGCATCACCTTGCGCACCCGGTTGATGCGCCGCTCGGCGTTGGTGAAGGTGCCATTCTTCTCCAGAAAGCTTGAACCCGGCAGCAGTACGTGGGCGAACTTGGCCGTTTCATTGAGGAAGATATCCTGCACGATCAGGCAGTCCAGCGACGTGAGCGCCGCCTCGACGTGCTGAGTGTTGGGATCGGACTGGGCAATATCCTCGCCCTGAACATAAAGCGCCTTAAAGGTGCCTTCGATGGCAGCATCGAACATGTTGGGAATGCGCAGCCCCGGCTCGTCGTCCAGTTTCACGCCCCACACGGCCTCAAAGCGGCCGCGGGCGATAGGGTCGGCCACGTGCTGGTAGCCAGGCAGCTCATGGGGGAAGGAGCCCATGTCACACGAACCTTGGACGTTGTTCTGGCCACGCAGCGGGTTGACACCCACGCCTTCGCGACCAATGTTGCCGGTGGCCAAGGCCAGGTTGGCAATGCCCATCACCATGGTCGAACCCTGGCTGTGTTCGGTGACGCCCAGCCCGTAGTAGATGGCACCGTTGCCTGCCATGGCGTAGGTGCGCGCGGCTTGGCGCACGGCCTCGGCGGGTACGCCGGTAATCGCTTCGGTGGCCTCCGGGGAGTGGCGCGGTTCAGCAATAAACTCACGCCAGCTGTTATAGGCATCGGTGTCGCAGCGCTTGGCCACGAACGCCTTGTCTTCCAGACCTTCCGTCACCACCACGTGACCCAGCGCGTTGACCAGCGCCACGTTGGTGCCCGGGCGCAGCGGCAGATGTTGGGCCTCGCTCATGTGCGGGGTCTTTAAAAGGTCGATACGGCGAGGGTCGGCGACGATCAGCTTCGCCCCCTGGCGCAGGCGTTTGCGCATCAGCGAGCCAAACACCGGGTGGGCATCGGTGGGGTTGGCGCCGATCACGATAATGGCGTCCGCCTTCATCACCGAATCAAAGGTCTGGGTACCAGCGGATTCGCCCAGCGTGGTCTTCAGGCCGTAGCCGGTGGGCGAGTGGCAGACCCGTGCGCAGGTGTCGGTATTGTTGTTGCCGAATGCAGCGCGAATCAGCTTCTGCACCAGATAGGTCTCTTCGTTGGTGCAGCGCGACGAGGTGATGCCGCCGATGCTCTCGCGGCCGTGCTCGGCCTGAATCGCCTTGAGACGGGTTGCGGCAAAGCCGATCGCCTCTTCCCAGCTTACTTCGCGCCATGGCTGGTCGATGCTGTCGCGGATCATCGGTGTGGTCAGGCGATCCGGGTGGGTGGCGTAGCCAAAGGCGAAGCGCCCCTTCACGCAGGAGTGGCCGTGGTTGGCGTCGCCGCCCTTGTAGGGCACCATGCGAACCAACTGATCGCCCTTCATCTGGGCTTCGAACGAGCAGCCCACCCCGCAGTAGGCGCAGGTGGTCACCACGCTTCTATCCGGCACGCCGTGATCGATCACGCTTTTTTCCATCAGCGTGGCCGTGGGGCAGGCCTGCACGCAGGCCCCGCAGGAGACACAGTCCGAGTCCATGAAGGCGTCGTTCTGGCCCGCCGACACCTTGGAGTCGAACCCGCGGCCATCGATGGTTAGCGCGAAAGTACCCTGGACTTCGTCGCAGGCGCGCACGCAGCGTGAACAGAGGATGCACTTGCTGGGATCGAAGCTGAAGTAGGGGTTAGAGTCGTCCTTGACGGATTTCAGGTGGTTCTCGCCCTCAAAACCGTAGCGTACTTCGCGCAGGCCCACGCTACCGGCCATATCCTGCAGCTCGCAGTCGCCATTGGCGGGGCAGGTCAGGCAGTCCAGCGGGTGGTCGGAGATGTAGAGCTCCATCACGTTGCGACGCAGCTTGGCCAGCCGTTCGTTCTGGGTGGTCACCTTCATACCTTCAGCAACGGGCGTGGTGCAGGCGGCGGGCAGGCCGCGGCGTCCCTCCACCTGCACGGCGCACAGCCGGCAGGAACCGAAGGGCTCCAGGCTGTCGGTGGCGCACAGTTTGGGAATGTTGATATCCGCCAGCGCCGCCGCGCGCAGTACCGAGGTGCCTTCCGGCACATTGATTGTCACGCCGTCGATATCAAGGCTCACCGAGGCAGTGCCGACGGCCTGAGCAGGGAAGGGCGTGCCGAGGTCTTTGCTATGCCCGGCGTTGCTGGCATGCTGGCTGGGGTCGAAGTGCTGAATCATGATTTGTCTCCGTTCGCCGCTCGCTGGAAATCCTCAGAAAAGTGTTTCAGGGCGCTCTGCACCGGGAAGGGGGTCATGCCGCCCATGGCGCAGAGCGAGCCGTCTACCATCGTTTCGCAAAGATCACTCAGCAGGGCGAGGTTGGCCTCGCGATTGTCGTTGGCGCGAATGCGATCGATCACCTCCACGCCACGGGTCGAGCCGATACGACAGGGTGTACACTTGCCGCAAGACTCCTCCTTGCAGAACTCCATGGAGAAGCGCGCCTGCTCGGCCATATCGACGCTGTCATCGAACATCACCACGCCGCCGTGACCGACGCCTGCACCGACCTCGGCGAATGTTTCGTAATCCAGCGGTATATCCCACTGGCTTTCGGGCAGGTAGGCACACAGCGGGCCGCCGACCTGCACGGCGCGCAGCGGTCGGCCGCTTGCCGTGCCGCCACCGAACGCTTCCATCAGGGTGCGCAGGGTGGTACCAAACGCCAGCTCTACCAAGCCGCCGCGCTGAACGTTGCCCGCCAACTGAAGCGCCAGGGTGCCCCGGGAGCGGCCCATGCCATGGGACGCGTAGGCCTCGGCACCTTCGGCGAGGATAAACGGCACTGCAGCTAAAGAGAGCACGTTGTTGACCACGGTAGGGCGGCCGAACAGGCCCTCAATGGCGGGCAGCGGTGGCTTGAAGCGCACCAGCCCGCGCTTGCCCTCCAGGCTTTCCAGAAGCGATGTCTCTTCGCCGCAAATGTACGCCCCGGCGCCCAGACGTACTTCCAGATGGAAGGCGCGGCCGCTGCCGCGGAGGTCGTCGCCGAGATACCCGGCCTGTTCGGCGCGGCGGATGGCCTCGTCGAGGATCTCTTTCGCTAGCGGATACTCCGAGCGTAGGTAGATATAGCCTTGGGTGGCGCCCACCGCGAGGCCGGCAATCGCCATGCCCTCGATCAGCATGTAGGGGTCGCACTCCATCACCAGACGGTCGGCGAAGGTGCCGGAGTCGCCTTCATCGGCATTGCAGACGATGTACTTCTGATCGGCTGGCGTATCGAGCACCGTCTGCCACTTGATGCCGGTGGGGAATGCCGCCCCGCCGCGTCCGCGAAGCCCCGAGGCTTTGACTTCCTCGACGATATCCTGGGGCTCGCGTTGCAGCGCAGCCTCCAAGCCGCAAAAACCGTTATGGGCGCGATAATCCTCAATCGATAACGGGTCAGTAATACCGATGCGCGCGAAAGTCAGCCGCTGCTGGCGGGCGAGGTAGTCAATTTCTTCCGTGGGGCCCTGCGCCAGTGGGTGGCTGACGCTGCCTTCCAGCAGGCCGCTATCGAGCAGCGCGGTGACATCGCCGGGGGCTACCGGGCCGTAGGCGAACCGGCCGATGGGGGTGTCGACTTCCACCAGTGGCTCAAGCCAGCTCAGCCCGCGGGAGCCATTGCGCACCAGCGTGATGGGTTGGCCGCGTGCGGCTGCCTCCCTCTCCAGTCGGCTGGCGATCGTATCGGCGCCCAGCGAAAGCGCGGTGGTATCGCGGGGTACATAAACGCGGACGCTCATCCCATCACCTCCAGCGGCCGGGTTTGTAGCTCATCTATCAATTCATCGAAGGCTTCCGGCGTGACGCGGCCGCGTACGCTGTCGTCCACGCGGATCGACGGGCCGCAGGCGCAGTTGCCCAGGCAGTAAACGGCTTCAAGGGTAATTTCGCGATCCGCCGTGGTCTGGTGGTAGTCGACCCCCAGACGCGCTTTGGCGTGGGCCTCGAGCTGGCGCGCCCCTACCGACTGGCAGGCCTCGGCGCGGCAGATCTGCACTACGTGGCGCCCCGGCGGCGTGGTGCGAAAGTGGTGGTAGAAGCTGATGACGCCGTGCACTTCGGCACGTGTCTGGTGGAGGCTATCGGCGATGATCGGCACTGCTGCCTCAGGAATAAAGCCGATGCGATCCTGAAGGGCGTGGAGGATCGGCAGTAGGGCGCCGGGCTTGTGCTTCAGGGCGTCGACTGCGGCCTGAATCGCCTGCGGCGCCCACTCCTGGGAATGGTTCATGATGCCTTCCTCACTACTGTTTATTATGTTTTAAATATGCACTACTTTTCATATTTAAAAAGACGTGCATCACGGTTGATCTAACGCTAGCATCAAGTTAATCACTGCAAAATATGAAATTGTTTGCCTATGAAACGGATCAAGGTAACGCCCACCTGGTGCTTTAGCGATGAAGATGGGCACCGTCTCGATACCAACCTTCTGCGCCTGCTGGGGGCGGTGCATCGTCATGGCAAGTTGACCCATGCTGCCGAAGAGGCGGGTATTTCCTATCGCCATGCGTGGAATTTGCTGCGCCAGGGCGGAGAGTTTTTTGGTGTCACCTTGGTAGAAATGGCGCGTGGGCGAGGGGCGCGGTTATCGCCGCTGGGTGAAAAGCTGCTATGGGCCGAACAACGCGCCACCGCTCGGTTAAGCCCGCAGCTTGATAGCCTGAGCTCAGAGCTTAACCTTGCCATCCAGCAGCACCAGGAAGGTGTGCACCCCGTACTGCGTCTCCACGCCAGCCACGGTTTTGCGATAGAGCTGCTGCCGCAGCATTTGGGGGATCTGCAGCTTGACCTGCAGTACTGCAGCCCTCTGGAAGCGTTGGCGGCGCTTAACCGCAATAGCTGCGATCTGGCGGGTTGCCATCTTCCCAGAGGCGCGGTGGGCGAGAGCATGCGGCGCAAATACCGCCGACTGCTCAAGCCTCGCTATCATCGGCTGGTAGGTTTTATCGCCCGCCAACAGGGGCTAATGGTGGCGCCGGGTAACCCGTTGGGGATTGATGGCGTTGCAGCGCTGGCCGACAGGCCGGTCACGTTTATAAACCGGCAGGCGTCGTCGGGAACCCGGGAACTGCTGGATGGCCTGCTGGCCGAGGCGGGTATTGCTGCATCCAAAGTGAACGGTTATGAGATTGAGGAGTACACCCACTCGGCGGTGGCGGCCTATGTAGCGGCGGGAATGGCGGATGCAGGCTTCGGTGTCGAGGCAGCTGCGCAGCGTTTTGGACTTGATTTTGTGCCGCTGGCCACCGAAGACTACTTGCTGGCCTGCCACAAACGCTCCCTGAAAGAGCCTAAATTTGACGACTTTTTGCAAGCGCTGCGCAGCGCTTCCTTCCAGGAGGCGGTGCAGCGCCTGCCGGGTTATAGCCCGAGCCAGTGTGGCTGCGTGATCGAGCTTGCCAGCTTTTTATAAGGTCGCGCTGGTTGGAAGAGTGTCAGAGGTAGCTACGTTGGTGTAAGTATCATGAGTATCGCATTTAAACTATAGGCTCTCTCTTTAGCTAGAGAGGGCCTATATTTCAGCAATATCATTTAGTGGCTTGCGGTTATTCTAAAAGGTAGTGACCCACAAAATGATGTTAGGAAATAGTGTAAATACTCCTATGGCGCCAAGTAAAATAAGCCAGTAAGGCAAGGAGGCCTTTGCTGCAGATGTTAAATTAACTTCATTTTTAGAAATGGATGATAGGACAAAAAGATTGAGTCCTACGGGCGGCGTTATCATACCGATCTCTATAAGTAGCGTGACAATAATACCGAACCAGATGGGGTCGAACCCTAAGCTTGTGATCATCGGGAAGGTGATGGGGAGGGTCATGAGGAGCAGTGATATACCATCAAAGAAACAACCTAGCACGATATAGACGATGACGATCATCAGCAGTATGCCATATGGGCCTAGCCCAAAGTTGCCAATCGTTTCGACTGCAGTACGAGGAATGCCTAGTAGGCTGACGGCTTGAGAAAGGATCACTGTACCAATCAAAATCATACCGATAGCGGTAAACATGATCGAGGCGTGCTTAAACGCCTGCCATAGTCTTTTGAAGGTTAAATCGCCCCATGTTAAACCTAAAACGATACTGGCCACTACGCCCAAAGCCGCCGACTCCGTAGGCGTCGCGATCCCCAGGTAAATAGTTCCCAGCACGAAGAAAATAAGTACGGGAAGAGGCCATATCTCCTTGAGTCCAGTTATTACGTGCTTGAAGGTCACTTTCTCTTTAAACGTAGGGGTTACTGGCTCGCCAATTTTAGAGCGGATCATGATCCATGTGGAAAAGGCGGCAGCAATGAGTAAGCCTGGCAGCATACCAGCGATAAAGAGTTGGCCGATAGAGACGTTTTGAGTCGCTCCGTAGATGATCAATGCCAAGCTGGGAGGAATGAGAAGCCCAAGGGTGCCCCCTGCAGCTAACGTACCCACCACTACACTTGGCTTATACCCACGTTTTGTCAGTTCAGGATAGCCAACTGCGCCTATGGCGGCTGCGGTAGAGGTGCTTGACCCGCTAACCGCACCAAACAGCGTGCAGACGGCGATGTTGGTATGGAGTAATTGCCCTGGAACACGCGCGAACAGAGGGGTTAGGCCGTTATAAACGCGTTTTGACACGCCGCTTGCGAGAAGTATTTCACCTAAAAATATGAATAGAGGAACTGCGCTTAGCGTAAAATCCGTTAGCATGTTCCAAGTTGCGTTAATCGCCAAGGGGGTGGCGCCGTTAGCTTGAAAGTGAAGCAGGAGTAGACCCGTAAGCCCCAGCGCCGCCCCTAGGATTGCGCCACTGGTTAAAAATAGAACTAGCGCCCCGCTCAAGAGTAACCAGCTCATATCGCATCCTCCGCTGAGGCAGTGTCTGTCGTGGGCTGTTTAAAACCATGGCTGAGCTGAACCAAGATGCACAGCATCATGGAGAAAGGCATGATGGCCATCCACGGCCATAAGAGAATGCTACTGATATCCGTACGCGAATTGAGCGAGAACGAGAAGTTCATGAAATTCCAGGACTCAAAGGCGAAGATGGCGCAGAACGTGAGTAATACGACGACGCCAATAAAGTCCATTATCCTCGCGATCCCTGCTGGCATCAGGTTGACGAGTATCTCTATGCGTATGTGGCGGCCCTTATTGAGCACATAAGGTAGACAAAGGAAGGTCAATGTTAAGAACAGCAGCCCCGCCAGCTCATCGGAAAAACGCAAAGGATGACCACCCAGATAGCGCATCAAGGTGCTGACGAATATCAGTGCCGTCATCGCGATACCGCTCATGACGCCCAATAGAAAGAAGGCATAGGCGGTATGGTTCAGTACAGTGTTGATTTTTCTCATCATCACGATTAGCTCCAAAAAGAAAGAGCCAATAGGTATTGGCTCTCGATTGGTTTATGTACCCATTACTCTTCGGAGATCGCTTGGGTGACTGTCTCGTAGTAGCGTGTGCCGTCCTCGCCTGCGTTTTCCGCCATGGCTTGCCACGCCTGCCAAGCGGCGTCTACAAAGGTTTCGACGTCATCATCTGAGAAGTCGGGAAGCATGGTGATTCCCAATTCTTTACGCTCTTGACGCGCCTGCGCTTCGCGCTCTGGATCAACAGCAGTGGCGCGGGTCTCGTTCCAAATCTCTTCACCGGCTTCTTCCAGAGCCTGACGTTGGTTGTCGTTGAGGCGGGATAGCGCTTGTTTACTGATACCAAAGAGCCATGGGGAGGCTGCCCAAGGGTGTAAGCAAGACTCGTACTCGGTGACTTCTTGAAGCGAAACGGTGGGGGCCACGGTAGATAAGTAATAGGCACAATCTACAACGCCTGTTTGAAGTGCCATATACATATCGTTTTGCGGAATGACTTGAGCTGAAATGCCCAATAATTCAAAAGTATCCACAAGGTGTCTGGACCAGACGCGGACTTTTTTATCCTCTAGGTCTGCCAAGGAGTGTACCGGCTCTTTGCAGTGCAAACCTACATCGAAAATAGGAGCAACGACGCCACCAACGATTTGAATATCCCAATCTGAGAAGCCGTCTTCATAGAGTTCCCTGATTACATCAAGAATTTCGTCATGTTGGGAAGATTCCGTAATGGCGCCCTGAGCATATACAGATGCCAAGGCAGGCGCATCACGTGTGTAATATTCACCATACAGTAGTGCCATATCGACCATGCCCTGCTGCAATACTCTCAGCATGTCGGCTTCTTTAAGACCTAAGGCGCCTGCATGGTAGACTTCGATGTCAAGCTCGCCATCTGACTTTTCACTCACTAAGCTAGCGAATCTGTTGATCTGCTCTGCTTCAGGGCGAGATTGTGAAAGCCCGCTATGGAATTTCAACGAGATGTTCTCTGCCTGGACACTCCCGATGGTTGTTAAGGACAAAAGAGTTGCAGCGCCCAGAGTAACTTTTTTGCTTTTAGGATTATTCATAAGTTTATTTCTCAGAGGACAGGGGGATGGATTTTCATCTTGAATCAGTTACGACTTTCGAAAAGGTATTTTTTGCGACACTAAGGGCCTAAATAGCGACATTTGATGAACTTTTAAAAAGTACGTGGCGATGGGTATGTTTTTGTTATCTGACGAAGTAAGGCGAGAGGAAGATTCGCGCCGCGGGACGCTAGAGGCTAAGGTTGTGTTAGTAGTAGGCTCATGAGTGAAAATGACAAAGCCATCTCTACCCAGTGCGATATCGAAAAGTTCAGTGAAAGCCGACTGATGTAATACTCGATTGGCTAGTACGGCTGAAATTCGTACTTTTACTATAAGGTATTTAAATAATATAACTATTTTTTACTTTTTAACCAGCCATGTAGGGTTCGTGTAAATTGTTCAACTTGATACAAGGTTGGGCAGGTTTTACATGGTTGGGTTTGAGATCTTGTGGTGTTGGTGAATTCTAATTATCCTGATTTTATTGGTTTATTTTTCCATGGCGTGATTTTTGCTTAACAATAACTATGACTTAAAAAATTGAGGTTCATCATGAAGGATAAATTCTCAAGCATATTGAAAAATAAAAACATGGCTTACATTTCTTCGACTGACTCTTTAGGGAAGCCTAAGATAACAAAAAAAGTAGCTTTTATACTGCTAGAGAATTTTTCAATGATGGCTTTCACTGGCGCTGTGGATGCACTCGTTACAACGAATTTAATGCAATCTACTACGATGTATGAGGTCTTGGTGGTGGGTAGCGAGGCACCTGCAACGGTTTCTGACTTAGGTATTGAGGTGGCCGCGGATTATTCGTTAGACAAGTTCGATGCTACAAGCCTCAATATTGATGTGTTGATTGTATGCGGTGGCCTGCGTGTACTTCCTAAAACAACCCTCCTACTGCGCAGCAAACTGAGGCATGCCGACAGCAAAGACATGATGTTAGGAGGGTTATGGAACGGCGCCTACTTCCTTGCAGAGGCAGGATTATTGAACGGCTACCAGTGTGCTTATCATCCTGATGGCCGCGCGATGATGGCAGAGCAGTTCTGGGATGTATCGGTATCTAGCCGTAGCTTTATTGTGGATCGTAATCGTATCAGCTGTGCCGGGGCGAGTAGCTCATTGAGCATGATGCTTGAAGTAGTCAGAACTGATTGTGGCAATGAGGTGGTCAGTGCAGTTGAAGAAATGCTTAGCTGTGATAAGGGCTTAGACTCCCCAGATATTTCAACGATAGGTGTCGATCAAAACCTCACTCTGCCAGAAAAATTGAAAATATCGCTGCAATTGATGAAAAATAATATTGAAGAGCCTTTATCCATATCCGAAATAGCTAATTGGGTTAATATTTCGAGACGCCAGTTAGAACGTATGTTTGGTAATTACGTTAATGCTAGCCCTTCTCGATACTATATGGAACTTCGTCTAACGCGTGCGCGCCAGCTCCTTCAGCAAACTAACAAGCCCGTTGCCGAAGTGGCAGTTGCCACCGGTTTTGTGAGTATCTCTCATTTTCGCAGCTGTTTTTTCCAGCTCTTTGAAGTAACACCGGGACAGTTTCGAAAGTCGTGCCAAGCTGGCGAACATTCAATGTGAACTTCTTATTTGAATTCAAGATGAATGCACTGAGGCCAGATAAGCGCCACCTTAAAAAGAGAGCCAATAAGGCTCTCTTTAAAAAGTGCAAACGCTGGCTTAACCACCCGACCAACCCAACATAATCGGCACGTAAACCACTAACAGCAGCACCCCGATGAGCCCCAGCAGGTAAGGGATGATTGCGCGGGTAATGCGCTCCAGCGGTAGCTGGGTGATTGATGAGGCCACATAGAGGTTGATCGCCACCGGTGGGGTAATCATACCGATGGAGAGCCCCACCACGATAATCAAACCAAAGTGGATCGGATCAATCCCCAGCTGCAGCACCAACGGCAACAGCACCGGGGTGAGGATAATCAGCGCACTGGCGGTCTCAATAAACACCCCAGTGAGCAGAATAATCCCCACGATCAGCAGCATAATCACATAAGGGTTGGTAGAGAGCGACAGCACGGCCTGGGCAATCGCCCCCGGCACTTGCCAGCTAGACAGCGTCCAGCTCAGCACCGCCGACATGGCAATCACCAGCATAATCACCGCGGTGGTCATCGCTGAACGGATCAGCAGCTTATAAACCTGCGGCAGGGTTAGGTCACGATACACAAACAGTGATACCAGCATGGCGTAGTTCACCGCCACCACGGCCGCCTCTGAAGGGGTGAAGATGCCCGAGAAGATACCACCCAGGATAATTACCGGCGTCATCAATCCCCAACTGGCGTCTTTAAAGGTCGTCCAGATGGTTGCCAGCGAGAGTGGCGTACCTTTGGGGTACTGGCGCTTATAGGCTTGAGCAATGGCAATGGTCATTAATCCTAACCCCATCGCCAAACCCGGCAAAAAACCGTTTAAAAACAGCTTGGAAACGGACTGCTGAGCAATCACCGCGTAGATGATCATCGGCACCGAGGGCGGGATCACCACCCCGATGGTACCGCTGGCGGCGATCAAGCTGGCTGCTGAGGCCGGGTCATAGCCTTTGCGTTTTAGTTCAGGCACCAGACTGGAACCCACCGCTGCGGTGGTCGCGGCGCCAGAACCGGAGATTGCCGCAAAGAACATGCCCGCCATCACCGAGACCACCGAGAGCCCGCCGCGCATAAAACCGACCAGCGAATCGGCAAAGCTGACCAGCTTCTCGCTCACCTTACCCTGGGCCATTAAATCCCCAGCGAGGATAAACATCGGGATCGCCACCAGGGCAAAGGAGTTGATGCCCTGGAACATCTGCTGGGTGACCACCATCAGCGGCACGCCGGATTGATAGAGCGCATAGAGCGTGCTGGCGCCAATCGCAAAGGCAATTGGCACGCCCAGCAGCATAAACAGGAAGAACAGCCCAAACAGCAGCAGCGTCATAGCGACTCCTCCTGGGGTTGGGAGGTTTCACCGTTAATCAGCAGCTCGATGATATCGACCAGCGCATACCACGCCATAATCGCTGCGCAGATCGGCATCACCGCGTAGACGTAGGTCATCGAAAGCCGCAGCGAGGCGGATTTCTGAAAGCTCTGTACCTGCATATAGCGGTAGCCGATAACGATCAGCGTGATCATGAACGCCAGCACTACCAGCAGGGCGGCAATACGTGCGATTTGGCGCAGGCGGCCGGGCAGGGCATCCACCACAAAGGTCACGGCAATATGCCGCCCGCGCTGAAACGCCAAGGTGCCGGCTAAGAAGGTGATCCACACCAGCAGAAAGCGGGCGACCTCTTCAGTCCAGCCGACGGCGGTGAATAGCACACGAGAGACGATCTGCAGGGTAATCACCCCAATCAGCGCCGCCATGCCCGCAAAGACCACGGGCTGTAGAATGGCGTCCAGAAAGCGTTCAGTACGCTGTAGCAACATTACCAATGGGTGCGTGTGAGTGGGCACTTACTTCACTTCCTCCTGGATGCGTTGCAGATAGTCGCCGAACTGATCACCATACTTTTCATACACCGGGGCAACGGCTTCCTGAAATGCGGCGATATCGGGCGACTCATTAATTTCCATACCTGCCTCAGCTAATTCGGCTAACTGCTCGGCTTCCATGATGGCATTTTGTTCTCTGGCATAGCTAGAAGCTTCGCTGGCGGCGTCAAGCACGATCTCCTGAACCTCCTCTTGAAGGCCGTTCCAGGCGGGTAAACTCATAATGAAGATCGCTGGCGCATAGATATGCCGTGTCATGGTGAGGTAGTCCTGGGTTTCCGCCAGGTTAAAGGCATGGATGGCGTTAACCGGGTTTTCCTGACCATCAATCGTGCCTTGTTGCAGGGCGGTCAGCGCTTCTGTCCAGGCCATGGGCACGGCATTGGCGCCGAGTTCCCGGAACGTATCCACATAGACCTCGTTCTCGATGACGCGCAGTGTCAGGCCTTCGAGATCCTGGGGCGCATTAATCGCGTGCTGGCTATTGGTGATATTGCGAAAACCGCGCTCAGCAAACGCCAGCCCTTTAAGGTTCACATTCTCTAATTTACCCAGTATCTCCTGGCCGATCTCACCATCCAGCACCGAGTAGGCAGATTCGGCGGAAGGGAAGAGGAAAGGCAGCTCAAACACTGAGAACTCATCAACGAAGTTGGCCACGGGCCCGTTGGTGATCACGCCCATATCGACAGTGCCGATCTGCATGCCTTCCAGAATGGTGCGCTCGTCTCCCAGAGAAGCGTTGGGGAAGATCTCGACAGAGACCGCGCCGTCGGTCTGTTCGCTGACTAACTGCTGAAACCGCTCGGCGGCGATATGGTAAGTATCTTCTGTATTTACCACGGTCGCTAAGCGCAGATTGGTAGGCGTTATTTCCTCGGCGTGGGCCATTAGCGGTAAACCAAGCAGGCCAGCGCATAGCAATATCAAGTTTAACTGTTTGAATTTACTTGTATAACAGGATGCGGCGTGAGCGGTGAAGCGGGCGTTGTGATTCACATTATCTCCTAGTGGTGGCTGTTCTTATTGTCTTATTGGGCTTCATCTATATCACATCGAACTAACAGGGCAAATTACTTATTTTCATTCCGCTATTCGCGATAATAATCCAAAAAATCTTTATAGATCTGGGGCTTGAGAGTGGTGATGGTTAGCGCTAGCCTGCAAACATTACGATTGATTAAATGCCTTGGAAGGTAATTGTAAGGCTTAGTCGGTGGCTAAGTCTTGCTGCCCTTGTTCTTGCTAACCATTTTCTTACTAACCATGGCAACGCCAGCTAAAACAGGAATAACCAATGGATAAGTTGCTTAACGACCTAGTAGCGGTAGTCGGCCCAGAAGGCGTGCTGCTCGGTGAAGATGTCTCCCAGCGTAGCGTCGACTGGTTTACCGGGGCGCCCTGTCGTGCCAAAGCCATTGTAAGGCCCCGCAACACCGAACAGCTTAGCAAAGTCATGGCCTTATGCTATCAGGCCGACCAGCTGGTGGTGACCCATGGCGGCATGACCGGCATTGTGCACGGTGGGGAAGCCAGCCCTGAGGAACTGGTGGTTTCCTTGGAACTGATGAACCAGATCGAAGAGATCGACCTAGTCGGCTCTACGATTCAGGTTCAGGCTGGGGTGACGCTCCAGCGTGTGCAGGAAGCCGCGGCGGAGATCGATATGCAGTTTCCGCTCGACCTTGGCGCCCGGGGCTCGTGCACCATTGGCGGCAATATCGCCACCAATGCGGGCGGAATACGGGTCATTCGCTACGGCATGATGCGCCAGCAAGTGCTGGGGCTGGAGGCCGTACTTAGCGATGGCACCGTGGTCAGCTCGCTGAACAAAATGCTCAAGAATAACGCTGGCTATGACCTCAAACAGCTATTTATCGGTAGCGAAGGCACGCTGGGTATCGTCACCCGCGCAGTACTCCGGCTGCAGCCACATATGCCCAGCGAGCAAACCGCATTGGTTGCGGTGCCCTCCTTCGATGCCTTGACCCAGCTGTTACGCAGGGTCTCCCAAGAGCTCGCCAATAGCCTTAGCGCCTTCGAGGCGTTGTGGAATAGCCACTACAAGCTGGTGACCACCGAGAGCGGCAAGCACGCGCCCCCGCTGGCCGACGACTCGCCTTTCTACGCGATCATCGAAACCCTGGGGCTAGATGACGCCCAGGATGCGGAGCATTTCTCTGCGATTCTGCAAAAGGCGATGGAAGACGGCTTGATCACCGATGCCGTGCTAGCCAGTTCCGGTGCCCAGCGCCAGGGCATCTGGGCGATCCGGGAGGATATCGAAGTGCTGGTGCACGAGCTGAAGCCGATGTTCTCCTATGATATCAGCCTGCCGATTCCCCATATGGACGCGTACGTTGATACCCTGGAACAAAACCTCAAGGCGCAGTTTCCCCAAACAGGTAAAATGATTGTGTTCGGCCATCTTGGAGATGGCAATCTGCACATTATGATCACGGTGCGCGACGACAGCTCGCAGAGCCGCCGCCAAGTCGAGCAATTGGTTTACTCGCCTCTAAAAGAGTACGGCGGCTCGATCTCTGCCGAGCACGGCATTGGTCTCGAAAAACGCGATTACCTCAGTATTTCCCGCTCCAGCGAGGAGATCGCTTTAATGAAGCGCATGAAAGTCGCACTGGATCCCAAGCTACTGTTGAATCGAGGCAAAGTCGTGGCGGTGGAGTGAGTTTGGCGGTTTGATTAAGGGTCGCCCAGGGCGGAGGGGGCTGGTGTCATCAGCTCCCGGGTTAATTGCCGCAACCAGTGTATGCCAGAATCGTGATCCTTCCTTTCATCCCAGCACAGGCAGACTTTGAACGCCGGTACGTCCAGGGGCAGAGCGTAGAACTTCAAGCTATTGTTGCGGCAAATGACCCTGGCCGCGCTCTCTGTCACCACACAAAGCAGTGCTGTGGATGCCAATATTTCCTGCAGAGGATTGATGTAGGGCGTCTTGGCGACGATTTTCCGCTCTAACCCCAACTCCCTCAGTTTTTCATTAATTAACAGCGGGCTGTCTTCACGATGGGACAAAGCGACCTGGGGGGAGTTTAAAAAAGCCTCAAGGGTAATGGCGCTACTCTCGCCATGAAATGTCGCATCACCCACACAGCCAATCACATCGTCAAACAGGTACTCATGATGCGAGGTGAGCGGCAAGGTTTCGAACTGCACCACCGCCAGGTCGATATCGTGCTCTTGAAGGACTTGTTGAGCACCTTCTGCGCTCGCGATGCGCGTGGAGAGCATGTTGAAACACAAATCTGGCGCGTGTTCCAAGCAGTGCTGAATAAGCTTGGGTTGTAGCTGTTGGCTGACATAGTCCACCAAACTGACCCGAAACTCCCGCTTTGATGTGGCAGGCGAAAACTCGTTACTACTGTGAACTGCCTGATCAAGGTAGAACAGCCCTTTGGCTACAGCTGCATCCATCTGCCGGGCAAGCGGGGTCGGTTGCATGCCGTCCAATGTCTTGATGAAAAGCGGGTCGTCCATTAATAGGCGGAGCTTTTTCAGCGAGTGACTAACGGCCGGTTGCGTCAGGCAGAGCGCTTGTGCGGTGAGCGTCAAACTCCTTTTCCAATACAGCGTGTGAAAAACCAATAGTAAATTGAGGTTTATCTTATTGAGCCTGTTCGCTAGCTTCGTATGGGTGGTGTCAGCCATCAGGCGTGTCTCTTGATTGGAAGGGCCGTCCCGGCGCGGGAACGGCCCTCAGCCCCTGCTGTAAAAGCACTGTATCTAATGTCGGGCTTGCCTCGATGGGAAGCGAATTACTTGAGTGCTTCCTGGATGCGCGGCAGGTAATCACCGAACTGTTCGCCGTATTTCTCATATACCGGCGCAACGGCGGCTTGGAAGGCCTCCATATCGGGATCGTCGTTGATCTCCATGCCTGCATCGCGCAGGGCCTGCAGCTGTTCGCTTTCCATCTCTGCGTTCACCTGGCGCTCATGCTCCGCTGCTTCCTGTGCCGCTGCTAGCAGTACCTCTTGGGCGTTTTCAGGCAGTTGGTTCCAGGCGGGCATACCCATCACAAAAATCGCCGGGGCGTAGGTGTGGCGGGAGAGGGTCATGTAGTTCTGGGTTTCGTCCAGGTTGAACGAGTGAATGACGTTCACCGGGTTCTCCTGACCATCAATGGTGCCCTGCTGCATGGCGGTGAGGGCTTCAGTCCACGCCATGGGAATCGCGTTGGCGCCCAGCTCGCGGAAGGTGTCGGTGTAGACCGGGTTTTCCATCACGCGGATACGCAGGCCGTCCAGATCTTCCGGCGAGTTTACGGCACGCTCGCTGTTGGTCAGGTTACGGAAACCGCGTTCGGCGTAGGCCATGCCTTTCAGGTTCACCTCAGAAAGCTTATCAAGCAGCTCCTGGCCAATCGGGCCATCGAGCACTTCGTAAGCGGCTTCCGGGGAGGGGAACAGGAACGGCAGTTCGAATACCGCCATCTCTTCGACAAAGTTGGCCACCGGCCCGTTGGTAATCACGCCCATATCCACGGTGCCGATCTGCATGCCCTCTAATAGCGTGCGTTCGTCACCCAAGGTGGCGTTGGGGTAAATCTCGATATCTACCTTGCCGTCGGTGCGCTCTTCCACCAGCTCTTCAAATTTGGTGGCGGCGATATGGAAGCCATCCTGCTCATTGACCACGTGGGCCAGGCGCAGAGTGACGGGATCCATATCAGCAAAATCAGCGGCGTTCGCGGCGCTTACCAGCGCCAGTGAGATGCCCAGTGCCAGCGTGCTACGTGCAAATGTTTTCATATTATTGTGTTCCCAATGGACTAAGGTGCAGAAGTGCTCCCAAAGCATGCACCACACCAGGGAAAACGGTCAATTGACTAAAGGTACTCAAGCGCCATACGGCTGGACACAGCGCCCCGGCACAGTTACGATACGCACCCACAAGCGCCCGTAGCTCAGTTGGATAGAGTATCGGCCTCCGAAGCCGAGGGTCGCAGGTTCAAATCCTGCCGGGCGCGCCAAACATCAGAAAAAGGGCCTGCGAGAAATCGTGGGCCCTTTTTTTTGGTATTGGCTGCGATCGGCCAAAATCTGCCTTTAAGGCAATGCTGACATAAAGCCAGTGTTAATGTGCGCCGACGGAGCGCAGCGAAAGTGTCGTCAGTCGATCACTTTGTTAAAAATTTAATTGGCAAAGGGGCCACCATTTGGCAAGATTGTTCGTGGCGACCCTATGGCCCCTGAAGAGTGATGGCGTATCAGACTTATTCTGATTTTTCGCTCAAGTCTTTTCCAGCTGTAGACGGTCGCCATATTTATGCTGCCTGCATACCTCTCCGCGGCTCATATACTGAATAGAACCATACTTTCTGTTTCTCCCGATCACCATAATCTGTGTCGAGGATTCTCTGACGCTTCAGAACAACTTGAACTACCGATTGGTGTCGATGGGGGAAAGTGACATTAGCCCGAAGCCCTAAGTAGTCCACAATTCGTGTCGCGCCACTCGGTAATCGATCTACTCTTGCATGCCCCAAATAGGCTGTATTCGCATTCTGCAAGATCATCTGGCGTGCCGCACCTAATAACAGCCACGATTGAACAATGCGCTCCGGTGATCGACCTATCCGCGTGATATGCTTCCAGCCAACTCGATTCACAGCTATGAAACCGAACTCATCATGAAAACAGGCTTCATGATCTTCACGCCAACGTTTATAAAACTCCCATGCATCGCTTCGTAACGACTCATTACGTCCGAGTTGGATAGGTACTTGATCTTCTCTCTTTAGCTTGATGGTCATTAATTGGCGGTCAGAAGGCCCTGGCCCACACAACGAGTGAAAATCGCCTTTAGCATGGTGGCCAAATCTTTGGCTTTTCGGAATCATTACTAAGCCCTGATTAGTGGGTGATATGCAATCACTCCTCAAATCTACCCACCATGCAGGTGGAGCCTTTCTAGATATCGTGTCGTCCACGAAGATTAGAACAACCGGCCCTGGTACTTTTTTCCAACGAGGTAAATGTTTTTCCAGGTATCCCTTACCTAAACTTATACATAGATGATCCGGGTATTGCTTCTGATCTTGACGGTAGCCGTCACCACCGCATTTCACCTGGACAAATACCACCCCTCCAGTATCAGCCTGATGCTTGCTTCCCTTTCGCATGAGGATGATTCCGTCAACAGCATCATCATTTTGAGCAGCATATTCTTGCCATCCACTTTCCCAGTCTGTCTCGACTATTCTTTGGACAAGATTTACCCCAATTCGCTCTTTCGTTCTGTTGTTTGCCATAAGGTTTTTAACAGCTATTAGACTGCCCATTCTAAGATTGGATAAGTATTTCAGTACGTTTGTTCGACAGATACAGCCTGCGAAATTCGTTTTAAATGCATGACAGAAATAAAATTATTTTCATTAGAAATCATATTAAACAAGAGGCGCCTGCTGCATTTTACTACATTATCGAAACCAGGATATTCGTGGGGACTCATAACCCGCTATCAGCCCCAGAATGTGCTCTATGTCTTCGTCGGTGTCTAAGTCGTCCTTAATCAGGAGCGGTTCGATATGGGATATCAAAGGGTCTAGAATTGCTTGCGTCAAAATATGCAGTCGACGACCCAGCACTGAGAAAAATTTCTCGTCAAACTGCAGAACACGGCTACGATATCTACTAAGCGCTCTCACCTTCAGAGCATCTCCAGGGGTAATGACACTGCCACAATGAACGATGGAGTGACGTAGCTGCCAAAGTAACTGAAGCTCTTTGCAAGCAGAATCAGAATAAAAACAGTGTGTGGGTAGCACTGCTCTAAAGTAAGTATTCACTCGGGACGGGTCATGCCATCCTGGCATTGAATCTGCAATAACATCACCAGAGTCAGCGTCACCGTAGGCATTTCCACCGGCTAATGTTCTCAAAATGGTAACTCTGCAGCCGATCTTATCAAGAGCCCTGGCTAAGTCAGATTCGGAGTGGCACTCATACATGAACCGCCACTCAATAAGGTCGGAGAACTGACGCCTCTGGAATGTTTCGAAATGACTCATTACTAGTGCAAAAGTGGAGTTTGCAATTCGCGAATATGAATCAGCACTATCTTTTGTTAGCGCACCATTCTTTTTCCGTGAGAACGACCGCAAACAATGATTAACTGAGTCACAAAGTTCAACAACTTCCCTTAGGAAGGTTGTTCCCGGCGACTCATTGCCAATGGACGCGATGGGGAGATCGGCGGCAGGAAAGTAATCTGTCAATGGTTTTTTGAACATCACTATGTCACATTCAACAGGTGTATTAGATGGCGTGCCTTACTACTAAATGATCGCGCCATAACGTTTTTCGTATAATGACTAATAGCCAAGGCGGTTACAAGCTTATGCGCCTTGAGCTTATTAACTAACATTGGTCTATATATCCAAAATTTGAGCGCCTAGCGCTGTCCCAAAACGACCACTTTGGGTCGGTAGCAACTATGCATGAGTATCCCTGTTTCGGCCAAGAGCGGACATTTTTTTAACGCCATCGTTTTAGCCCTTATATTTCCCTGCCAGGCAAGCGAGCACAAATCAATAAGAAGCAGAGTCGGAATCATTCTTGAACACCGCAAATTTTGCGGCCATTGTGGATTTACCTTTAGTCATGTTTTAACTTCCTGAATTCATAGAATGTCGGCATAGACAGGACTCATCTATCTTGAATGACTTACTACAGTGTGGGAAGATTATTTCATGCATAGTTCTTTACCTTCCGCTTTAGTCAAGATATTTAGAAGCATCTCTGGCACGTTTCCTTGGGCTTGAAGGGTCGCCGTCCGGTATGCGAGTTGATTCTTCGCAAGGCTTATACCTGCCTCCGCTTCAACTGTTTCGCAAGCTGAAATCCATTCTGACCAGTTTGCCTGCATGAATACTTCAAGATGATCTTCAAATATAGCTACTTGATCAGTCACTTTAGAAGATGGGAAATCTTCTTCAGCTAGACCAAAGTACTTCAATGCAGCACGGTTCTGCTTTGCATTATTGTTTCGCTCGTCATCGATCTTTTTTTGGTTTTTCCCGTTCGACTTCCCTCGCGCTTCAGCTCCTCCATCAGCATCAAAAAGTGCGTAAACAGGGACGCCAAGCGAAGACAGAATTGCATGTGCGAGAGGAATAGACGTCTTAGCTCCTACTGGAACAACCGAAATGCCAGCTGCTTCAAGTGAACCGGATGCAGCCCTATCACCAATGCCATAAAAAACAGATGATTCTGTCGAACCTTCCACAAGGAATGCACGGCTCGCGAAAAGTGCTATGGAGAGTTGATCAGCTATGTTGTGGTCAAGCCTACGATCGACTACTTCAGCATCCACAATACCGTGCAGCTTGGCCTTTACATTAGCAACTGTTGCGTAATGAACAGAGACTACTGGAGTCTCATCAGAAGTCCTTGTTAACCGTCTGACTTGATGAAAGTGCCGCGCCTCAAGGAAGTAAGGACTATGAGTTGCATAAGTCACTTGAATACGTTTATCGGCGTCTTCAGTGAGTGATCGTAGTACTTTTGCGAACGCCTGCGCCTGAATGGGATGCTGGAATAGTTCAGGCTCTTCAATTGCCAAGCAGATTACTCCTTCTGCCGACGCCGAACCGGACTGCGCTAAGAGTTGGAGAGCTGATATTAAAATTGTGCGCTGAAAGCCATGGCCTTGTCGTTCTACAGCTGTCTCGGTTGCGCCATCAAGCACCGCCACCTCAAATGTGGTTCGTGGAGCTTTAAGCTCCACCTCAGAAGGAGAAATCGTGACAGCACGCCCAGGTGCGTAAGAGCTAATAACATTGTTAAGCCGTAGGGTCATATCATCCAGTTGTGTTTTAAACTTATCTGAATAGACCGCTTGCTGCTTTAACCGTGCTTCTTCTACGATCTGGGCGACTTCCTCATCCGCCGCAGTACGATCAACTGAGCGCTCTAGGATTCTCGCGATGATACTTGACTTTCCATCAATCGATTCTTCGCTCGCTCGAAGGTCAGCAGTGACTAAAACAAAGTCGAAAAGACCGCTCATCTTGCCACCACTATTGAAACCGAAAAAGTTTGTCTGTAGGGCTTCGGGAGCATCAACCAGTTGATCTGTGTGTGATGCCTCCCATGACATCATCGCCTGTTCAACAGCTGTGCCGGTAGTAGCTGCGGGTAGTTCTAACTCTGGTTTACTGCGTCGTAGTTCAGCATACAAATCCTTCTTCGCTGTGGCATTGCCAGCTGCTTTAATTACATTAAATTCTAAAAATCCCTTCGCATTGGCAGAAAGCACATCGGAACCATCAGGAGACCAGCACTTCCAAGCAGTGAAGGTAGTTACATCTTCTGGCGCGTACTTGCCAAGCGCCTCACGATCCTTCTCTGTAAGGCCATAAAATGTGACCTGAACCTCGATATCTTCGTCGATTGCGCCAAATGAGCAATCTTTATCTGTTAGCGAGCCAGACTTGCCGTTGAAAAACCAATCTAACGCACGTAGCACTGTTGATTTTCCTGCACCGTTCGGCCCAATAAAGGTCGTAACGGTGTCAAAAGGAATAGTCACGTCTTTGAGCGTGCGAAAATTCTTTATACGAACTGATTGGATTTTCATTTTTGTTTCTGCCCCTTGGACCTAATATCAATTCAATTACGAGATTCAGCTACACGTTATTGAAGATTATTTATTTGGTTTTAAATTTTTTTATTACAGCCGTCGCAGTTTTGTATTACTTCCAACCTAAAGTTGAATCATTTTTTATCAGTTAGATAAATAATTGAGGCCAGAGTAAAATTTAATGACCGCTCAGGGTCGTTTTCAGTCTTGGCTGCATAGCTATACGCTGCCTTTTAGCTTTCGGGCACGGCCCAATTCCTACTGAAATTAGCCTAGCACAAGCTGCCGAAGTAGGCTGAGGCTCGTAAGCTTTTCTTTTCAACGCTCCTTCGTGGCCTGCTGATTACGGCATACATTTTTCTAGCGTTGGCGCGACGCAGTCTTGATCAGATGGGAGCTGGGGAGCAAACACGAACCCCGCGTAAGCTCTTGAAAGCCAAAAGGCGAGGTCATGTACTTATGGTCATCACACTGTTAGCTGCCAGTATGAGGGCTGAGGGCGAGAGGAGGCTAAATGCTAGATCAAACACAAGGCTTAAGCCGACATAAAATCATTCCAGCGCCTGACCAAATAGTTATGCTCATCCATGACGGTATTCCACACCGCGATACGGCTCATTCTTGTCTGGTAGTCTCCGCCGTCGCGGATTTCGCCTCGATGAATCATATCAGCGGTGCCATCAGGGCCCGGAAGGCTCTTAGCGGCAGGTTTTCAGCTATACCAAAAGTCCCACTCTGCAGTGGATAAGTGAGGGCGGGTCAGTTCTGGGGTGGAAATGTAATAGCCTTGGCGGGCCATGATGGCGCCGGGCCATCCAGAGATCCACCAGTTCAGGTAGTCATAGTCAGCATCTAGCGTGCGACTAATCGGTAATACATAAAATAAGCAAGTCTAATATAAGCGTGCCGCAAACAGTGAGGGCGCTTCATAGGAAGCGCCCTCATGGTAACGGGAAAGAGGGTGCGTTACTTAAAACTCGACGGTCGCCGAAAGCTTGAAGGTGCGCGGTTCGCCTTGAATCAAATAATTCGCAAAGGACGTCGAGGCGCCTGACCAGTAATTTTCGTCGGTAACGTTGTCGATGCCTGCGCGCCAGATCCAATCAGCGCCACCGACCGGCGTGGTGTAGCGCAGGCCAAGATCGAGGCGTGTCCAGGAATCCAACTCCAAGTCGTTGGCTACATCGGCGTACTGCGAGCCCGTGTGCAGGACGCGACCAGTGGCAGTGAGACGCTCGACGAAGGGCGTGTCCCATTCGCCACCAAGCACAAAACGATACTCAGGAACGCCCGTGGCGTCATTTCCTTCGTTGCCATCCTGTGTTTTGGTGAGTTCGGCATCTATCCAGGTCGCGCTACTGAACAGGCGCACTCCTGTCGTCGGCTCACCGTAAAGGCTTAGCTCCAGGCCGCGATTACGCTGCTCGTTATCCAGGTTGCCGACGCCATCGACGACCGCTGCAGAGGGTAGCTCGATCTGGAACAGGCTAATGCCACCGCCTAGGTTGCCGTAGTCGAACTTAGCGCCCACCTCTTGCTGCTCGGCATGGGCAATGCCCAAGTGCTGGCCAAAGTTCAGCGCTGTGGTATCGGTGACCGTGCCGCCATCCCGCAATGCTTCGACGTAGTTGGCGTAGAGCGAGATATTATCCGTGGTCTTGAACACCGCGCCGACAGCGGGGGTTACCCGACGATCGGCATAGCGATTGCTGCTGCCGTCGTTAGGACGTTCGTCGATCTCGAGTTCCTGATAGCGTGCGCCCAGCGTCAGCAACAGTCGGTCATCGATGAATCCAAGCGTATCGCTCAGCGTGACCCCTTGGGAGCGTGTGCGCGTCACGCTACCCCCCACGAAAGGCGTGCCATCCGGGCGAGATAAATCGACAGGATCGTAGATGTTGGTCGTGCCTGCCGCGAGGAAATTCCAGTCCGTGTCGAACTTGCGATAGGCGCTAGAGTAGCCAACGGTGATGTCATGGCTAACCGGGCCGGTCAACACATACCCACGAAGCCCCGCCTGGCTGGCGACGTTGTCGATATGGTTGTTGGTCTCGAAGTCGTTGACACTGGCGTTACCCGCGTCATCGGTAAGGCGCGGAGTCGCCGACACGATGCCTTCGAGCGTGCGGTTACCCCCCAAGGCCGCGAAAGCGGTCCAGGTGTTGGTGAGGTCATATTCGCCTCTGACCATGCCGAAATTGGTTTCTAGCTCGGTTCCACCGAAAGAGGGGGTGTAGTTCAACGAGGAATCCGGCGCAGCGGGCACCTGAGTGGCCGCGCCGGTGTTGACGCTTGAACGGCCGCCATCCAGGGTGAGCTTTTGATGACCGACATCGAACAATATCCGGCCTTTATCTCCACGGTAGTCGAGCCCAACGACAAAGGAGGTATCGCGCTGGTTTTCGTCATCAATGGCGTTGTCACCACGGCCGCGCATGGCACTTACCCGTGCCCCCCATTGCTTTTGATCACCATAACGCTGGCTAGCATCGACGCCCACTTCGCCGTAGCCATCGGAGCGGTAGCCACTGGATAGATTGAGCATCGGGTCATCCCCCGCATGCTTGGGCTCGATGTTGATGGTGCCACCAATTCCGCCGCTCCCGCCGATGGGAATGCCTGACGTAAAGGCGCTGGCGCCTTTGAAGACTTCGACGCGCTCGGCAAGGTTGCTGTTGATGATTTGTCGTGGCAGTACACCGTAGAGGCCGCCATAAGCCACGTCGTCACCGTTCAGGTCAAAACCGCGCACTTTGTACGCTTCGCCATAGATGCCAAAGCCCAGCCCTACCGATACTGAGGCATCGTTCTGAAGCGTATCGCCCAGTGTTTGGGATTGTTGGTTCTCCATCAGCTCACTGGTATAACTGATAACGTTGAAAGGCACGTCCATCGCGTCCTTTTCACCGATCAGGCCCACTCGGCCACCCGCCGCGATTTGGCCACCGGCAAAAGCCGGAGGTGGCGTATCTCCATAGGTCGGTACGGAGCCCGTGACGGTGACGGTATCCAGAGACTGATTGTCAGCACTCGTTTGCGCCCAGGCGGTCGCGGGCGTAATACCCATCGCGATCAGCGTCAGCGCGCGCAGAAGCCCTGCTTTACGGCGCTTAGCCGCTGTGTTGGAGGTGTTCCCAAGAGACATAGTGTCGATCCTATCGTTTTTACAGCAGCGCCCAGCCGCCACGTTTTTATGAAACCGATGTAAGAAAGCGGAGGCTTGGCTGTCGTGCCATGGTCACCTTTCCGGTATGGCTTTATATGATAAACAAAATGAGATGTATTAACATATGCGGATGACATTTTTCCGTACTGCCTTGCAAAAAATCCGCATTGACGTCTCAATGTGATTCCTTTTTTCTGATGCTCTCGCTGCTATGTGCCACCGGTCGATGCTCTCTTTCTTGGCTCGCTGCTGTTTAACGGCCGCTTGCTTGCTGCCCTTTTCGAGTGCCCACGCGCAGTGGGCCACTATCAACTGGACCATTGCTGAAACGCTACTGGCCATTGAGGCGCCGCTGAGTGGTACCGCTCAACAAAATGGCTACCATGAGTGGGTAGGGGAGCCAAGGATCCCCGACGGCGTTGCAGATCTTGGCCTGCGATCACAGCCCAACCTCGAACTCATGGCGCAATCGCCACCGACGCAAACGTTCACTTCGCCGATGTTCGCCAGTTTGACAGAGCGTCTGGAGAGAATTGCCCCCGTCACGTCGTTCTCCCCCTATTCACCCGGCACTCATACCTGGCAAGAGATACAAACACTCACCCGGCAGCTAGGTGAGTTGACCGGCCACCGGCTGCAGGCAGCGCAGCTAATCAACGAAACGCATGCGTTGATGGACACGCTTAGCCAACAGCGCCCCGATGCACCGCCGCTACTGATGGTGCAATTCATGGATGCCCGCCATGTCAGGGTTTTTGGCGACAACAGTCTCTATAATGCGGTGCTTGAACGAATCAATTTGACCAATGCCTGGGATCGGCCCACCAACGCCTGGGGATTTTCACTCGTGGGTATCGAAGCGCTCTACGACTTTCCTGAGGCCACGCTAGTCGTTGTCGAGCCGGTGCCCGCTGGGGTCGAAGACACGCTGGCGAAAAGTGGTTTATGGCAACATTTACCCAGCGTTAAAAACGCCACTCTGTTGCGCTTACCACCGGTATGGAGTTTTGGCGCGCTGCCTTCCGCTCAACGCTTTGCTCGGGAGCTGGTTTTTGCCCTGGTGTTACGCAACCCCTTCGAGTAAGCGATTGCGCTCTTAATCCCATTTTTCGATCAGGCCAAATGCTAGATCAAGCACCGGCCTTAAGCAGACATAAAGTCATTCCAGCGCCTTACCAAATAGTTATGCTCATCCATGACGGTATTCCACACCGCGATGCGGCTCATTCTTGTCTGGTAGTCTCCGCCGTCGCGGATTTCGCCTCGATGAACCAGATCAGAAGTGCCATCGGGGCCCGGAAGGCTCTTGGCGGCAGGCTTACCGCCGTACCAAAAGTCCCACTCAGCGGTGGATAGGTGAGGGCGGGTCAGTTCAGGGGTGGAAATGTAATAGCCTTGGCGGGCCATGACGGCGCCGGGCCATCCAGAGATCCACCAGTTGAGGTAATCATAAGCCGCATCTAGCGTGCGCCCCTTCACATGGCGTGAGATTGACATGCCACCGTACCAGGCGCGATAGCCCTCTGTTGGCGCTGCCATGCGCACCTGGATGTTGCGTTTTTTGAGGTCAGTCATGGCGGGTGACCACAGGCTTTCGATGCCGACCCGGCCGCGAACCATATCTGAAGAGGCTTGATCCTGATTGCTCCAGAAGGCGCGGAAGTGTTGCTGACGCTTAAGATTGATAAGGCAATCAATCAGGCTGTCGATCTCTGCCAGGCTGAGATTACCCAGGTCTTCGAACTCAACCAGCCCTGCGGCTTTTGCTGCCAGTGCGGCGTCTATTGCGCCGATGGCGCTGTCATTTTGCAGGCTGACCATGCCTTTCCAGCGCTTGTCCAACAACCAGCTCCAGCTCTCTTTGTTGATATCCAGCCCTTTGGGGAGCATGTCTGTGCGATAACCGAAGCTGTCCACATTGTGGCTAACAGGAAGCATGGTGATATGCCCACTTGGGCGAGAACCGTAGCTGCCATCGGGTTGAACATAGAGGAGGTTGACCGGGTTACTGCCTGCGCCCAGGGGCGCGTGGGGTGTCAGCCTTCCTGTCTTGGGGAGGTCATTGATCATATCCCAGTGTTTAATGCGATCCACCTGAATGGGTTGAATCGCATTAGCGGGCCACACGAAGTCCACGTTGTGAAACCATTGGTCATAGATATCGAAGCTGTCAGGGGTTAATACCCCCGCTTGCTGTGCGGCAACACCATCGAGCACCTCAAAGGTTAGGCGAAGGCCCAAGTCTTCCCGAGCACGCTTGCGAATGCTTTCAAGCAGCGTTACCGAGGTGCCGAGCACCCTTAGGGTAACGGGGCCTCGCTGCACATAGGGCATGGCTAGCGGTTTGGGTGATGCAGCTTCATGCATGGAATATCCTGGGGCTTGGGTGGTTGCTAACGGCATTCATGAAGGTATTCAGCGAGTCTGTCACGCACTTGGCGGTGATGCCATGAGTGATGAAAATCAGCTCCGAGATGCGGTCGTCTTTAGGCCAGGCGTCTACGTGCTCGGGTGGATGAACGGTGTGCTGAACGCCATGTATGATCACCGGGCGGGTATCCCCTTTGACATGCAGCACGCCTTTGACGCGCATGATGTGACTGCCATGGCGGTTGAGCAACATCGATAGCCAAAGGCCAAAGCACGTCCAGTCCACTTCGCCGTCGAAGCAGAGGCGGAATGACTGAACATCTCCAAGATGAGCAGCCGCGTCAGGTGTTGGCGGCTTACGCCAGGGCCCAAGCCATGTTTTTACCTCTGAGTAGCTGTAGTGGTCAATATGCGGCCCACTGCCGAATAGCTCATCACTGGCCTGCTTTAAGGCTTCCTGCCCCAATTGCTGCGCTGCCGGGTTGATGGAGTCAATCAGGCTTTGAACTTCATCAAGCTGGGCTTGATCGACCAGGTCGACCTTACTGATGACGAGTTTGTCGGCGACGGCAATCTGAGATTCCCACACCGGCTGGAGCTTGCGGCTGGCAGTGGCGTTGAGGGCGTCGACCAGAGTGAGATTGGTGCCTGGGCGCAGATGGTGCCGCAGTACAGGATCAGCGGTGATCGTTGAGGCGATGGGGCCGGGGTCGGCCAGGCCAGTGGTTTCCAGGATGATGCGCTTGAAGGGCGGAATTTTGCCGTCCTGTCGCTGTGACATCAGGTGCCGTAACGCATCTGACAGCTCGCCACGAATGGTGCAGCAGACACAGCCACTGGAGAGCAGCACGGCATCTTCGGCGATTTCTCCCAGCAGGCGGTTGTCTAGGCCCACGTCGCCAAATTCGTTGATCAGTACGGCGCTGTCGCCGAAGTCTTCACTGGCCAGTACCGATTTGAGCAAGGTGGTTTTGCCACTGCCCAGAAAGCCGGATATCACGTGAACCGGTAGCAGTGGCGTCTTGTCGTTCATTGATCGGCTCCTCTCTGGGGCAAGCTAGAAACATCTAAGCATTAGCTTAACGATGCCAGAAAATTGGCATCCAACGGGTCGATATCGCGACCGGTCATCAGCTCGGCTTGGCGCCAAATGCCGCCTAGATCCTGCACGATCTCTCGCTTGCCTGTTGCGCTGGCAATCACAAAGCTGGACGCCTGAAAATCTTCGAGCACGAGGCGATGCGGCTTGAGTACGCGGTTGATCAGTTCCGCCCGATAGGCCCTGGCACGGCGACGCTCGTAATGGGCCTGCTCAGGGTCTTCGATGTGAGTGCTCCAGTGGTTTTCTCCGCCGAATACGCCGCATAATCCGCACATAACAGCTCCTTTAACAGTTGATTCAGAGTGGCAACGGGCCTATTGGGGGGCAGCCGGGAAGCCCAAGTGATCGCTGGCGGCAAGCGCTACTCTTATGAGTGCCTCATCTTCTCCGCAAGGCGCCGTTAGCTGGATGCTGGTGTGCTGCTGGTTCTCATCAACACCGCTGGGCAGTGCGATAGCGGGGGAGTCAAGCAGGCTTGCCACCATGCTCAGCCGCAACGTGGCGAGATTCACTTCAGCGAAACGCTCTGGGTTATCTTCCAAAGGGGCAAGGAGGGGTGCCGTGTGAGCAACCGTGGGTGAGAGTAGCGTCGCCCCGGCGAGTTCATGGCGCAGCTGCGCTTGAAGTGACCGGCGCTGGCGATAAAGCGTCACTATACTGTCCGGAGCCATCTTCTGCGCACTTAATAATCGCTGTCGAACCCTTGGATCCATAGCTTCTGCAGCGTCACTTTCCAACAGCTCACGGTACTCGGTGTAAGCTTCTGCGGCGCCCAGCCAGCCGTGATGTTGAATGAGCTGCAGAGTGTCGCTCACGCTGGCAAGCTTTCGTCTGACCAGGTGAAAGCCAGCATTAATAAGCTGCTTGGCGCTGCGTTCCAGGTTTTGCCGCACGGCTTCTTCGATACGCTCGTCGTCCAGATAGGCGGTATCCAGCACGATTACCGTGCGTTCGGGGTCAGCACCCTCCCGCGTTGTAACCTCTTCTCCTCGCATGACATCGTCGATGGCCAGGCAGTCTTCCAGGGACGTCGCTATTACACCGATAGTGTCCAGGCTATGGGCTAGGGGAGTGACGCCTTGCCGACTATGGCGAGCTTGGGATGGGCGATAGGATGCCAGACCATTAAAAGCGGCGGGTACACGCAGCGATCCCGCTGTATCGGTGCCTATCGCTGCAGGGACGATACCTTTGGCGACGGCTACTGCTGAGCCAGAGCTGGAGCCGCCGGGCACCCTCGGTTCTCCCTTGCCCGGCGTATGGTGAGGCGTGCCATAGTGCGGGTTCAGCCCAAGGCCTGAGTAGGCCAGTTCGGTCAGATTGGTCTTGCCCAGGCATACCATGCCAGCCGCTGTTGCATGGCGAACCGCCGTGGCATCGTACGTGGCGGGCTTTTCAACGAGCACTCGGCTGCCAGCCGTCGTCACTGCCCCAGCAATATTGAACAGATCCTTCCAGGCGATTGGGACACCATCGAGCGGCCCTAGCGAAGCGCCGTGCGCTTGGCGCTGAGCGGCGGCCTCGGCCTCGAACATGGCGCGTTCTGGAGTGAGCGATATAAACACTGAGTCACTGTCTTTAGCCGCCGCCAGGCATTGGCGCGTGAGCATGACTGGATCGAGCTTGCCATGCTGGATGGCTTCGCCAATGGCAAGGGCAGTGCTTGGGTAAGAGACCATAAAAAGGTTCCCCGAGTTGGTCGACTGGTGCTGTAGCGATGATTATTACCAGCTTAGCGATCTTCACGCTTAAGCGCAGAGGTCGGGATGTCGTCGGTTGTCAGGCGCTCGAAGCGTTTCTGCTCGGTGTAGACCCAATTAAGACCTACTGATGTCGCCAGAAAACGATCATCAAAGTTGCTCTCTAGCTCTTCTTGAGGGTAGCGACGCAGGATCCAGGTTTTCATCAGTAGCACGTACACCACCAACGCGGTGATGAAGCCAACGGCATAGGCGTACTCTAGGAATATGAGCGCCATGGCCCCGCCCGCCAGCCAAGCGATAATGCCAGCTGGATTGAAGCCATTGAAAAAACGGAATTGGCCGGCAGGATCGTACAAGGCGGGCACATTAAGACGACGGTGCCGCAAAATATAGTAATCCGCCACCATAATGCCGCCGACAGCGGAGAGTACCGCGCCATAGTAGCTAAGGAAGGTAAACAAATTGTTCAGAATCAGCCAAGGCATGGAAGCGGTGCCGATGACACCGGCGATGACCAGGGCGACAGGATAGCTAATGCGAGGTGCACCGGCATTGACGAAGGTAAGGGCGGCCGGAATCAAGTTGGCAGCATTATTGGTAGACCACTGAGCCAATATCACCATGGCTAATAGTGCCACCATGGTGAAGCCTCCTCCCTGACCTTGAATGACGGTGACAGGGTTCCAGTCACCTGCAGCGATAAAGGATACGCCACCAATCAACGCAACCCAGGCCTGGGTCGCAGGTAAGGCCAGAAACTGTGCGACGAAGACGTTGCGATTGCGGGCGAAGAAGCTGCGTTGTCCTCCAGGTGTGCGTAGGAAGCGGGTCAAGTTGGGAATATCCACCGCTAGTGCTGACCAAAAAGCCATGTTGGCGAAGAACAGCGCCAAAGGCACTACTTGTTGATCGCCAACAAACGTCCAGATATTAATGCCGTTGGTCTCAGCTAACACGTTGAGCGTGAAGTACATCCAAACTGAGATGGCGACGATGCAGGGGGCGGCGATAGAGGCGAGTAATTCTACTGCACGAATGCCGAGAGCGGTGTTTACGATCTGCACTACCGCGAAAAGCACGTACCACAATATCCAATTATCAAACCCCCATAGGTACTCCACAATGCCGTTAAGGGCCAGGGCGCCGAGGTACGTTTGTACACCGAACCAGATGGCGGCGACCACGCCCCTGGAGACCGCAGGTAGATGCGTGCCCTTGAGCCCAAAGGGAGCACGTAAGTAGACGGCAAAAGAGAGGCCGTGTTCTGTACCAATATCAGCGGTAAGACTCATGACGATGCCAAGCACAAGGTTGGCAAAGAAGATGATGGCCACGACCTGGATCAATGGTAGGCCAGCTACACCACCCGCGCCGAGTTGGAAGGTGGCAATGATGACGGCCATGCCGATCCATAACCATATAAAGCCAAAGAAACCAATCGTTCGCTGATTCAGCCAGACCGGCAAAATGGAGGCTTCCAGCAAGTTCTTGTGGCTATTGTCTGATCCAGCCGACGTTGCTGGTTCGTTGGTATCTTTTGTAAGTCCCATTGCATTGTTCCTCTGAATTATTGGTAGTCAGTTTTGGTGACAATGGCGTGATCATTTTTAAAGTTATAAAATGTAGTATGGATACAAAAAACATTATCTGGCAAGTGGTGTGCTGTAATTCTACGGCGCAGACTGGCGTTAAATAATCTAATATTTTGTTTTGCATAGAAAAAATTACACGAAATCTTGGTGAGTATCAGTTTGAGGGTGTTTGGCAGGCTGTTGCCGGTTTTGCTCGGCTCAAAAGGCAGGGAGGGAGGTGTTAGGATATAACAATTTGAATGTACCGTTGCTTTGATGGCGATAGGTAAGCAGGCTTGGTAATCACTAGGGAAGGGTAAGTTTGTGGAGGATGTGGTTCTGACCATTGACGAGAGTTCTAACAGCATTCAAGAAGGGCAAGCTCCACGCTATGCCAAGATTCAAGAATCGTTACGTGATGCCATTCTGTCTCAGCGTTTGCCGCCCAGCCTGGTGCTGCTTGAGGGGCCGCTGGCGAGAATGTATGGAACCAGTCGCGGGCCAGTGCGCAAGGCGCTTGAGCTGTTGCATCAGGAGGGGTTGATCAGTCGCTTTGAGGGGCGCGGTTTTTTGGCAACCTCAGAGCCTGAAACGGTCACGCCGGAGCGTCAGACGCTGACGCCGGAGATGTTGGGTCTCGCCTCTGATTATAAGTCCCAGATCGATGCTCGTCCGATTTCTGACCGCATATACGCCGAGGTGGAAGAGGCTGTTGCCACATGCTTAGCCTTTGGTCATTTTCGCATCGTTGAGACGACGCTTAGTGAATATTATGGCGTCAGTCGTACTGTCGCCAGGCAAGTGCTGGGACGCCTTCGTAACCAAAGGTTGGTAGAAAAAGATAATTACTCGCACTGGTTGGCGGGGCCTCTTACTGCCCAGGCAGTGGCTGAAGATTTCGAAATTCGTGCTCTGCTTGAACCGGCTGCTCTTAGGGCTTCAGGCCCTCTGCTGGATAAAGCTGAACTAGAGGCGATGAAAGCAAACACTCAGCGCTTGATTGACCATCCTGAACTACAGAGTGCGGAGTCGATCACACGCCTTGAGCAAGATTTGCATCAGCGATGCCTGCGTCATTACCGAAACCGCAAGGCTTGCGAGATGATTGCTCAGAGCCAGCTGCCGGTCATCGTAAACCGTATGTTTTTTCAAACGGTCGGTGTGCCCCCGAACGAGCCCCTTTTGAGGGAGCATCAGTTGGTTCTTGATCATCTATTGTTTGGTGCTTTCGATGCTGCCGCTTCAAGTTTGCAAGCGCATCTCCAGGCTGCCGCGGAGCGTACCCGGCGCCGGTTAAAGGTATTGTCCGTTTTTCCTGAGCCAGACCTCCCGCCTTATCTGCTCAAAATTTCTTGAGCCGCTCTCTTTGAACGCCCCTGTTGTCCTGTTGAAGCGCTAGATACTTGCGATAAGGGCAGTTTCTAGCGCTTTGGGTTCTCTTCTGAAACGTAACCTGGATTTAAAAGTCAAAAAATGCCCAATTTTGGGGCGTTTCCATAGTTTACAGCCCTCCTTCAAAAATGTGCTGCACCATGCAGTCTAGGTTTTTGCTGTCAAAATTCATGAATTTATCGAGATTATAGTCTTGTTTTCGGGCTTTTTAGCGATTTTTTGCCTTTTTGGTGCGGTTTGAAACCATGCATTGAGCATTTTTGGGTGTCGATAATACTTCATTGACAAAAATGACTGTTGTGTCCAATCTTCAATTTATGGCGTTTGGTGACAGTGATCATTCGCCTGCTGCAAGCACACCATGACCAAGTATTAATAACGAGGTGTTCAAAATGGCTAAAAAAGAGATTCTCTGCGCATTTGGTGTTGATGTTGATGCCGTCGCTGGCTGGCTGGGGTCGTATGGTGGTGAGGATTCGCCCGACGATATTTCCCGGGGTTTGTTTGCTGGTGAAGTAGGGGCGCCGCGCCTGCTTAAACTATTTGAGCGCTACAATCTAAAGACGACCTGGTTCATTCCCGGCCACAGCATTGAGACTTTTCCTGAGCAGATGAAAGCGGTTGTTGATGCTGGTCACGAGGTTGGCGTTCATGGCTATAGCCACGAAAACCCGATCGCCATGACGCGAGAGCAAGAGCGGGACGTGCTCGACTACAACATCGAGCTGGTCACCAAGCTATCCGGCAAGCGCCCAACAGGCTATGTGGCCCCGTGGTGGGAGTTTAGCCCGGTCACCAATGAGCTTTTACTTGAGCGTGGCATTAAGTATGACCACAGCTTAATGCACAATGATTTCCACCCCTATTACGTACGCGTCGGCGACTCCTGGACAAAGATTGATTACTCCAAGCCTGCAAAGGAATGGATGAAACCGCTGGTTCGCGGCGAGGAAACCGATTTGATCGAGATTCCTGCCAACTGGTATCTCGATGACCTCCCACCGATGATGTTCATCAAAAAGTCGCCTAACAGTCATGGTTTTGTTAGCCCACGCCACTTGGGTGAAATGTGGCAAGACCAGTTTGATTGGGTCTACCGCGAGAACGACTACGCGGTGTTTACCATGACCATTCACCCTGATGTTTCGGGCCGCCCTCAAGTGCTGATGATGCTTGAGCGTCTGATTGAACATATGCAGAGCCATGAGGGTGTGCGCTTCTGTACCTTCGATGAGATCGCTGATGACTTCGCTAAGCGCAGCCCGCGCAGCTAATGCCGATAAGCATTGTTAATAATACAAAACGACAATTGAAAAGAGGGTGAAGTCGATGGCTGAGCCAAATCCAATTACGACTTCCGAGGCAAGTCAGCACGCTGATGAGCCCTGGAATGCTGTCATCACCAAAAAACAGATCGGCTATGCCTCGCTGGTTTGTTTCATTGCCTGGGTGGCGTCGGTCTACGACTACACCCTGTTTGGAACCTTACTGCCCGTGATTGCCGAAGACTTTGGCTGGAGTGCTGCCAAGGCGACCGCGATTAATACTTACGCCACGATAGGGGTATTTCTTGTTTCATTGGTCGTCGGCTTTCTGATTGACCGCTATGGGCGCAAGAAGACGTTAATCATGTTGGTGATTGGCGGTGCCGTCAGTTCTGGCCTGTCGGGGGTCGCCATTGGTGCTGCTTCAATGGTGATCATCCGCGCCTTTTCTGGCTTTGCAGTTTCTGAGGAGGTGGTGAATGCCGTCTACCTTAATGAGATCTACAAGAAGGCCAAGGGACGTGGCTTTATGTATAGCCTGGTTCAGAGTGGTTGGCCGGTAGGTGCGCTGCTGGCTGCGGGGATGACGTCACTGCTGTTACCTGTGGTGGGCTGGCGTGGCAGCTTCTTTGTGGCCGCCTGTGCCTCCATCATTGTCATCGTGATGGCCGTCAGACTTCCTGAATCGCCAGTATTTGCTGCGATTAAGGAAGTCGAACGTCGTCGTAAGTCAGGAGATGCTGAAGGAGCCGCTAAGCTGGCTGCAGAGCAAGATCTTGAAGTCGATACAGGTAGTAACTTGGGGCTGAAGGGAGTTTTTGCGCCGGAATTACGTCGCCATACTATCTCTCTATCATTGGTTTGGTTGTTCAGTTGGATGGCTATTCAGGTCTTCGCTGTGCTGGGCACGACAGTGCTAGTGGAAGCGAAGGGGGTGAGTTTTGAAAACTCTCTTTACGTGTTGATCCTGGCCAACGCGGTTGGCTTTGTCGGCTACCTGAGCCATGGCTTGGTCGGAGATCGTATCGGCCGCCGCAACACCGTACTGATGGGGTTCCTGCTGGGGGGTATAGCCAGCATCATTATGTTGCTTGGCCCGGCCAATGACAGCTTTATCTACATGATGTACGCCGTCACGCTGTTTTTCCTGCTTGGCCCTTTTGCGGCAATTCTGTTCTATATGGGCGAATCTTTCCCCGCCCACGTTCGCGGTACGGGGACTAACGTGGCCCACGTAATGGCCCCGGTAGGCGCCATTATTGGTTCAGGCTTGGTCTCCATACTGCTGACGATTGGCGTCAGTATGACCTGGGCAGCGATTTTGGCGGGCTCTTTGCCATTGGTTCTCAGCGGCTTATTGATGTTCGGTACGCGCCATGTGGATCACCTCGAAAATGATCCTATAGAGGAGGCTGTGGCATGAGCGTATTAGCGCGCGACGATGGTTTGGCAGGCAAGGTGGCCATCATCTCAGGTGCCGCTAGCGGCATTGGCCAAGCCCTTGCCGTCAGCTATGCCAAAGCTGGCGTTAAGGTAGTGGCAGGTTACTACCCGAACGACCCCCACGATGTCGAGGAAACGGTTTCCGCCGTAAAAGCCATTGGTGGAGAGTGTGTAGCGGTTGCATTAGATGTTAGAGATGCTAGTCAATGCGATCACTTTGCCCAGACGGCCATCGACACCTTTGGTGCTCTACACATCGTTGTTGCCGGTGCAGGCATTCTGCGCCAGGCACCCTTAGGAGAGCTTACCGATCAAGCATGGGACGACATGCTGTCAGTAGACTTAACGGGTGTAATGAGAGTGTTCCGTAGCGCTTCCAAGTTAATGCAGGAGGGCGGCGCGATGGTGGCTATCTCCTCTATCGCCGGTGGCGTGTATGGGTGGGATAACCACGCCCATTATGCGGCAGCCAAAAGTGGCTTAGTAGGCTTAGTAAAGTCTCTGGCAGTTGAGCTTGCCCCTCGCGGCATTCGTGTTAATACCCTGATTCCAGGATTGATCGAGACGCCTCAGTCGCTTGATCCCTTTAATTCACTGGGGCCAGACGGCTTAGCGGCGGCTGGGAAATCGATTCCATTAGGGCGGGTGGGGGATGCCGAGGAAGCCGCCCGTACTGCGCGTTTTCTGAGCAGTGACGATGCAGCCTACGTAACAGGCCAGCAACTGGTGGTCGATGGCGGCTTGACCGTTCGTTGGCCGAGCTAATCGTTTGCCTATGAAGCGAGGAAACATCCTCGCTTCTTTTATTTAATAAGCTGGGTGATCCTTATGTCTAAAAAACTTCAGGGACAAGTTGCTCTTGTCGTGGGTGGCGCTAGCGGTATCGGCCGGGCTATTGCGGAGTGTTTTCATGCGGAAGGGGCCACCGTTGCTTTGGCTGATCTCAATCTTGAGGCATGTGAAGAAATAGCAGTATTACTTGGTGACAGTGCTACTCATCATGGTGTCGATGTCGCTGATGAAGCTTCTGTACAGTCGATGGTTGATGAGGTGATAAGTCATCACCAGACTATCGATGTGCTGGTCAATTGCGCGGGTATCCTGGATGAAACGCCTTTTTTGGAAATGTCTGCTGAGAAGTTCGATCGCATGATCAGCATTAACCTGCGCGGCGCTTTTTTAGTGGGGCGCTATGTTGCAGCGGAAATGGTTAAACAAAAAAGCGGTCGGATTATCAATATTTCCTCCCAGCTAGCACTCAAGGGAGGCGTGGGCCTAGCACACTACTGCTCAGCGAAGGCGGGGCTATTGGGGCTTACTAAATCGATGGCGAGAGAGTTAGCGCCTTATGGGATTCTTACCAACGCCATCGCCCCAGGCCCTATTCTAACGCCGATGCTAGAAGGGCTTAGTAAAGAGTGGGTGGCCAATAAAGAAGCCGAACTTCCTCTCGGTCGGTTTGGAACAGCAGAAGAAGTGGCGCCCACGGCTCTTATGCTCGCTGCCTCTCCCGATGGCGATCTTTACCTTGGGCAAACGCTCGGGCCTAACAGTGGCGACGTAATGTAGTGGGCTGAAAATAGACTTATGCTAAGCCTTATTCTTGTAAAGTGGCTTTCCACCACGTTAGTGGTGGTCTGCGTGTCAATTGCAGCCGTTCGCCTGGGCCCTAAGATCGGAGGTGTTTTGGCAGGTACGCCAATAGTGCTGGGCCCAGGCTACTTTTTCATGATTCGCGAGCAATCCGACTCATTCGTCGCTGATGCGGCACTGGGCTCTTTGCATGCTATGTTAGCGACGTTGATATTCTGTCTTAGCTACGTGCTGCTTGCTAAACGATTAGGGGCTTTTGCGAGTGTTGCTTGCTCTGCACTCATTTGGCTGTTTGCAGCAGCAATAGCGAATCAGCTACCAGGAGGTGTTTTCTTAGCACTGGCATTTTTTGGGGTAACGTTACTGTTTTCGCGAGCTTACATTAATTCAATGGGGCTCTCTTCCAAAGCCGTTTCGGAGCCCGTACGTTGGGGAGACTTGCTCGTTCGCGGTGTGTTAGCGGGCGGTGTTGTCTGCTTGGCGACAATTCTGTTGGTGAATGTCGATCCTGCTGTCTCGGGGATGGTGCTGAGTTTCCCCATCGGCATGTTAATGATTGCTCTGACGCTTCATCAGCGATATGGCGTTGAAGTAGCGCGTGTTACGTTAGCCAATACGCAGCTTGGAATGCTCAGCTTGGTAGCGTTTAGTGCTGTGTTGAGTGCAAGTGTAGAGTTCTTGCCTTCAAACTTTGCCTTTTGGCTTTCATTGTTTTTATCTCTTTTCGTTAGCACTTTTCTGTGGCTTTTTAGTAGATGGGAGAATAGGCGTAGATTTATTTATAAGTCCTGACTTTCTTCGTGCTTCATATTGATGTTAATGCAGCTTATTGACGAGTGAACTAATCGTCGGTGGGCCTGCCGCTTTGAAAGGCAGCGAAGACTTTGTTGCCTTAAGTGCTAATTCCTCCTAGTAAAATCATGACGCCTGGAATCCAGCCGGTAAAGATCGCGCAAAAAATGGTATAAGTTGCAACGTACCGCTGAATAGGCTTCGCTAGCGCTAATAGGTAGAAGAAACTAAGCCATAAAAGAGACCATGAAAACCAGTTAACCGTATTCCATAATTTGAAACTTGTCGTGTAGCCAGCGATTGAGTGCACACCAATAACCGCGGCGGTGATGCTTACAAAAAGACAGAACCAACCTAATCCTTTGCCATCAGATTTTAGCCACTGATTGGCACCTACCCAAAGATAGGTTATTGAAAATAAGAGCGTAAAAGCCCCTGCGCTAATCTCAACCGTGTTGTTAGGGTCTTTGAAAATTAAGTGCATGGCTATAATAAAGCTGAGCAACCCAACCAGGACGTTGATGATTGAGACTTCTTGGTTGCTGATTTTTCCCAGCAGCCAGATACCATTTATAAACAAAACAGCGCCCACATATAGCAATGTAAGACCCAGGATCATACTGTCTTGCTCCAGATGTTTATTTTTAATAAAGCCACGTGCTCGTTCCCGTGGCTTTGCTTTAACGGTAGGGTGCTTTTAGTAAGGCACTACTGTGTATCGTTAGTGGGTATTGACCGCTTGCGCCGTTAGCTGCGGTGTTGATTCATTCAGCTTAAACCGGGCGACGATGGAGTTGAGGCGTTCGGCCTCATGCTGAAGCTCGATGGCGGCCGTACTGGCTTGTTCGACCATCGCGGCATTTTGTTGAGTCGTTTGCTCCATATCGTTAGCTGCGATATTAACTTCTCGAATACCCGCGCGTTGCTCTTCGGTTGCTACGGATATCTCGTCCATTAACGTGGTGACCTGGATCACCGATGCCATGATTCGCGCCATGGTTTCGCCTGCTTTATCCGCTTGATGCGTGCCGGCTTCTACCATATTGACCGATGTTTCAATCAGCTTTCGAATATCCGTTGAAGCGCTAGCGCTGCGGGTAGCGAGCTGGCGTACTTCACTGGCCACTACCGCAAAGCCGCGGCCATGCTCTCCAGCACGTGCCGCTTCTACTGAAGCATTGAGGGCGAGAATATTGGTTTGGAAAGCAATGGAGTCAATCAGTTTGATGATGTCGGTGATTTTCTGTGAGCTTTCGCGGATGTTGTGCATATGGCTAATGACCTCCATAACCACACTACCGCCTTGATCCGCAGTGTTCGCCGCTTCACGAGCTACTTGTCTTGCTTGGATAGTGTTTTCGCTGTTGCGCTCCATTGTTGAGGTCATTTCTTCGATGCTTGACGCGGTTTCGGTTAACGAGGCTGACTGTCGTTCCGTACGCGCCGAGAGATCCTGATTACCTTTGGCGATCTCTTGGGCGCTGGTAAATACTTCGCTACTGCTTTCTCTAACCGTCATAACAGTTCCGAGTAAGCTTTGCTGCATATGACGCAGAGAGGTGAAAAGCACGCCGATTTCATTTCGACCGCGGGTTTCCACTTCTCTTGAAAGGTCGCCTTCCGCCATGCTCTTGAAATGCTCGGTAATGCGGTGCAAAGGCCGTATTAAATTAGCACCTACGCCCCAGTAAACAATCACGGTAACCATGAGCGCTATAATGAAGACGGTGATGATGGTAATAGTGGAAAGGCTGATGACAGAGTCAAAATTGGTCAGCCGGTTGTTACCTTCTTTTTCTACTTGATGAAAAAAACCAATCGCATCTTGATAGAAAGCTGCATAAGCCTGGTAAGCGGCGTCACGCTGTTCGCGGTAAGTAACTGTATCGCCTTCATACAATGCAGCTACTTGCGGCAAAAGGTGTACATCTATCATGGTGTCAAAGCTTGTTACGATAGGCGAGATGATCGCCTCATGGGCTGCGTCGGCGGGCAGTGAGATAAAATTCGAAAACACGTCTTGGGTACTATTAAGTGAGCTATGCAGCTCATTAGCTCGCTGCTGCCTCTCTTCATTGGTAAGCGTTGTTTGTGGCTCAATCAATTCCTCATAAAGGCGCGCCATGCTAAGGCGTGTGGCTTGTAGCGTAGAATTAGTTCGGTTGAGACTAGCCTGCTGGTTAACATTGACATTAGTGAGCTGCTCGATGCTTTGTTGGCTGTGATTGACGGCATAAAGCCCTGTGCCACTGAGCACAAGAAGCATAAGTAAGAATGAGAGTAGAACCAGCGTCCAGCTCATCCTTAAAGTCATATTATCTAATATACGCATTTATATTCCCAAGTTAACCTATAGAGCCATGCACCTTAACCACAAAATAGAACTGCCAGCGCACGCAGCAGTTCTATTTAATGGTGGCCAAATGGCTTCTAATTAGGTGTACATAAAACTGTTTAATTAGAGTGGGTGCTGTTTTGTGAGATTTTCTGGCTTCATTTGTCGCTGTCGGCCTTGGCCGCCTCAGCATCTGCTTTGGCGATCGCCTCTCGCTCTTTTTCCTCGTCGGTTAGTGATTTGTTAGGTAAGGCTATGTTAAGCGTGAAGGCTGTTATCGCAGCAACTACAAGAGGCGCACCACCAATCAGGTCTCTCAACACCGTCGGAAACTGCTCAATGGCTGAGGGGACAGAAGCGATCCCTAGGCTCAATGCTAAAGCGAGCCCCACGATCGTCATATTTCGAGCGGACATTTCATCTTTTACCAACAGCTGAATCCCCGTCATGGTGATCATGCCGAATACGGTAATGGTTGCTCCACCCAATACGGGATAAGGAATGGTGGTCATGATTGCCCCAAACTTTGGGCTAAGGCCGGCCAGAATCATCATGATGCCCGCCAGCGCCAGAACATAACGGCTAATAACCTTGGTCATCGCCACAATGCCTACGTTCTGGCTGAAGGTGGAGGTAGGTAATGCACCGAAGAAAGAGCTCAGGGTGGTAGTCAGGCCATTGCCCAGTAAACCTCCCGTCAACTCGCGAGTCTTCAGCTCGCGATTCATGCCGCCGACGGTTGTTGCGGACAAATCGCCGATAGTTTGTACGGAATTGATGATGCAGATAACGACCATAGAGGCGATAGCGGCCGCGTGAAATTCCATCTCGAAAGGCATTACCTTGGGTATGGCCACCCAGGAAGCATTGGACACGCTATCGAAATTGACCATGCCAAGGGCGAGCGAGAGCAAGTAACCCACGACGATGCCAACAATGATTGCGGAAAGCTTCACCACGCCTTTACCGAACTGAGCGGCAATCAATACTGTGAGTAGCGTTACCACCGCCACGACCCAATTAATCGGATCGCCAAAATTGGGTGCGTTTACGTTGCCACTGCCCGCCATGTAACGAATAGCAATATCGTAAAGTGATAAGCCAATGACCAATACCACTGTGCCTGCGACAACAGGCGGAAAGAGGTGGCGGATATACTGGATGAAATAGCCCACTATCACCATGGTCATACCGCCGATTAACTGGGCGCCAAGAATCCCTTCAATACCATACTGAGCTCCTACTGCGACCAGGGTTGGTACATAGGCAAAGCCTACGCCAAAGATGGCGGGCAAGCGGGCGCCAAATTTCCAAACACCGTAAAGGTGGAAAACAGTACATACCCCTGATGCCAGCACGGCAATCTGAATAAGCAGGAGTTTTTCTTCTATGCTCGCCCCGACAACACCGGCAACGATAATAGGCGGAGTGATGACGCCAGCGATCATGGCCAATAGATGCTGAAGAGATAGAGGCAAAGCCTTTGAAAACCGCGGTTTTCCATAGAAATCAAACAGAGAGGTGTTCTTTTCGCTCACGCGTTTCCGATCTTCGGAAGAGGCTAATGCATCATTCATAGATGAGTCTCCATTGTTATTGTATTCAGTGCTATTAATTTTTTGTTTATCTGATTTGATCATACTGTACACAAAAATAAATCAGAAAATAAATAATTTTGCAGCCATCCTTCAACCCCATATCAGCAATGTGCGTTTTTTCCGGATAACTATACCTAGAAAATAATACTGGTATGCCCAGTTTCTTCTAACAGGAATTTAATTAAATTTATTAAATAACAATTACTTACATTTGTATTGCCTGTTTTACATCTACCTGCTGTAGCCGATCTTTCTAAAGATAAATTCCCTTAAGGAATGCCTACTAAAGTCGCATTCGCTGACGTTGGTCATCAAAATATTCCAAAAATGTATACAGAAAATATTTGAAATGTGTCCATTAAAGAGCTAAAAATGTTGACTATAACCACATGAACGCTTTTTAGACTGTGCTAATACTGCGTTGCCAATGATGAGCTAGCGGCACAGGATTCGCGGAAAATCAGAGGAGAGAGGTGATGGGAAAACTGACAACACATGTTTTGGATACAGCCCAAGGCTGCCCTGGTGAAGGAATTAAAATAGAGGTATTCCGTTTAGATGGGGGGCTACGCCAGCTTCTTAAAATAGTTAAGACCAATGACGATGGTCGTTGTGATGCTCCAATACTTGAAGGAAGTGAATTAGTAAAGGGCAATTATGAAATGGTGTTCCATGCAGGTGACTACTTGATGCGCCAAGGCTTAAAAGCGCCAGAGCCGAGCTTTTTGGACATCATACCACTCCGTTTCGGGGTTAATGATGCGGCGCAGCACTATCATGTGCCGTTATTGCTAACGCCATATGCCTATTCGACTTATCGCGGCAGCTGAACATCCATTTTGAGCGTCAATGTACGTTTTGTAGTTAGCCACCCAACAATAATCAAATGAGGCGAGGTTCCCCTAATGGAAGCCTATTTACTTGAATTTGGAAACTTTATGCTGCGCTGGCTGCATGTCATCGCGGCCATCGCTTGGATAGGCGAATCCATCTATTTTGTGATGCTGGACAACGGCCTCAAAACACCTAAAGACGAAAACTGCCGCCAAAAAGGGGTGTTTGGTGAAATGTGGGCTGTACATGGTGGTGGTTTCTATCACAACCAGAAATATGCAACGAGTCCAGAAAAACTACCGGATGATCTGCACTGGTCGTTCTGGAAGTCTTACACCACATGGCTGTCCGGTTTTGCCCTGTTCATCATTTTGTATATGGTTAACCCAAGCTTCTACTTGGTGAACCCCAACAGTAACTGGGAGTGGGCGGCTAACCTTGCTGGTTGGGAAGCTAATATCCTGGCGCTGGCCTTCCTGCTACTAGGGTGGGTTGTTTATAACGAGATGTGTAAGCGTATCAGCCCGAACATGGAGCGTGATGGTCTCTTGAGTATCGGCGTAGCGGTCATGATGATCGTAGTTGCCTACTTGAGTACTCAAATGTTTTCGGGGCGCGCGGCTTTCCTGTTAACAGGGGCTGTGATGGCTA
Organism: Vreelandella sp. 2A-K22; assembly: GCF_054065485.1. NCBI lineage: Bacteria > Pseudomonadati > Pseudomonadota > Gammaproteobacteria > Oceanospirillales > Halomonadaceae > Vreelandella > Vreelandella sp. 2A-K22. The sequence goes on from NZ_JBSUGC010000001.1 coordinate 493,721, forward strand.
CTGCGATGTCGGCGAATGTGTTCTTTTGGATTATTCCTGGTCAGCGTCGCATGGTAAAGGCGATGAAGGCTGGCGCAACACCCAATCCGCTTGATGGTAAGCGTGGTAAGCAGCGCTCGGTTCATAACACCTATTTCACCCTGCCCGTCGTATTGTTGATGATCAGCAATCATTACTCCTTTGCTTACACTCATGAGCATGCATGGGTGCTGATGACACTCTTTATCTTTGCGGGTGCATTGATTCGTCAATACTTTGTCTTAATGCATGCGGGTAAAATTCAGCCAATTTATCCCATTGCTGGTGTTGCTCTTCTCTTAATAGCTTTTTGGGTGGCTATGCCTGCGCAAAGCTCGAGTCAATCTGGTGCTCAGGCAGCAGAAAAGGGGTCAGATATCACCGAGATCGGTGCCGTCATAGAGCAACGTTGTGTCGCTTGCCACTCACAAACGCCGACACAGCCAGGCTTTTCTGCTCCTCCTGCTGGTTTTGCATATGACGAAATCGAGCAAATCATTAAACAACAAGAGAGCATTAAGCGAGTAGTAGCGAGCAGCTATATGCCGCTTGGCAATATGACGAATATGACGGAGGAAGAACGTGCATTGATTGAGGAGTGGGAAGAGTAAGCGTCTAAATAATTCGTACGTATTTAACGTCAGTGCTATTTAAAGCCTGCCTTATGGTGGGCTGTATCTTTCGCTATGTACATTTTTATTGTTTTTAAACACTCATTAGATCGCTGTTTTATAACAAGGAACTTGCATCATGCATTCGCCCAATTATCCTCGTGACTTGGTCGGCTATGGCTGTAATCCCCCTCAGGCCAATTGGCCTGGCAAGGCGAAAATTGCTGTGCAATTCGTGCTGAACTATGAAGAGGGTGCAGAGAACTCGGTACTACACGGCGATACCGGTTCCGAGCAGTTCCTTTCCGAGATAGTCGGTGCGCCTGCTTTTTCCAATCGCCACCTGAGCATGGAATCCATTTATGAGTATGGCTCCCGGGCAGGGGTATGGCGAATCTTGCGTGAATTCGAACGACGTGGTTTGCCGCTGACCATTTTCGGTGTGGCCATGGCGCTGGAGCGTAACCCCGAGGTGGCTCATGCCTTTCAGGAGTTGGGTCATGAAATTGCGTGTCACGGCTATCGTTGGATCAATTATCAGGAAGTGCCAGAAGCGCTGGAACGCCAGCACATGGAGCGTGCTATCGAAGTGTTTCAGAACCTTTACGGCGCGCAGCCGCTGGGTTGGTATACCGGCCGTGACAGCCCCAATACGCGTCGTCTGATATTGGATCAAGGCGGTTTTTTGTACGACAGCGACTACTACGGTGATGACTTACCGTTCTGGACACGCGAGAAGGACAGCCAGGGCCATACGCACTCTCATCTAGTAGTGCCTTATACACTGGACTCTAATGATATGCGCTTTGCCTCGCCACAGGGTTTTAATACCGCTGATCATTTCTTTAGCTATCTGCGTGATGCTTTTGATGTGTTATACGCGGAGGGAGCAGAAGTGCCAAAAATGCTCTCTATCGGCTTGCATTGCCGCCTGATAGGACGCCCTGGCCGTTTTATCGCACTCCAGCGTTTTCTTGATCATATTGAAGCGCATGACCGTGTCTGGGTCAGTCGGCGCGTGGATATCGCCCGGCATTGGGTAAAGCACCATCCCGCCTACTGAGCTTATCGATGCAGGTCTAAAGAAATATTTATTAGTAATTTCTTATCTACTAAGGTCCCTTTTTTTTGTTCGCCTAAAAGCGATAACCCTGAAGCGAGTGAACGAGCCATGAGTGACAAGGATAACAAAAAACATCTGATACCCGCGCTTGAACGAGGGCTAATGATCTTAATGGAGCTCAATCGTCATCACCGAGAGATGAGCTTTTCCGAGCTTGTTAAGCGAGTGGGTTATCCACAAGCAACTTCGCATCGAGCGGTTCAGACCTTGGAGCACATGGGGTTTCTACGCCATCACCCCGTCACCGGTTTATATTCCCTGGGGGTCAATGTATTGCGCCTAGGCTTTGAGTACGTCGCTTCGCTGGATGTCGTACAGATTGGACAGCCGGTTATTGAGTCTTTGTGTGAGCAAACCGGTTGTTCAAGCCATATCGCTATTCGAGATGGTCGTGATGCCGTCTATGTGGCGAGAGTTGGGGCATCGAACGCTACTATTCGCCGTGTGAGTGTTGGAACCCGCTTACCGTTGCATTGCACTTCTTTGGGACGAATGCTGCTAACCGATCTATCACGAGAGGAATTCGAAACTCTTTATCCACCAGATTACCTTTTAGATAAGGAACCGGGTGCTCCAGCCAACCGAGATGTTCTCTGGGATTTAGTGCAGGAAGACCGGCAGCGTGGATATGTTATTGCGGACTCCTATTATCACTTTGGTATCTCTTCTGTTGTCTATCCCCTCTATAACCATGATGGCTCTATGGAAGGCGTTATCAGCATTATGGTGCCCGTACATGAAGTCCCTGCCGAAAAGCGTGATCGTTTACAGAGCTGCGTGGCTGAAGCTGCCGCAACCATTTCCGCTATGTTGGGTTACGGATAAATTTCTTGATCCCTTTTATATATAAAAAAACCAAACGATAAAATGACCACAATAAAGGAAAGATGATGGCCAAGCGTAACTATTATGCCCCCAAGGGAGGGTTGCCAGCACAGACACAACTGCTGTCGGATCGCGCCGTGTTTACCGAAGCCTATGCAGTGATACCTAAAGGGGTCATGCGTGACATTGTGACCAGTAATTTACCGTTTTGGGATAAAACCCGCTTATGGGTATTGTCTCGTCCACTGTCTGGCTTTGCCGAAACGTTTTCACAATACATTATGGAAGTATCTCCAGGCGGTGGCAGCGAAAAGCCGGAACTAGATCCGGCAGCCGAGGGGGTGCTGTTCATCGTTGAAGGCGAACTGACTCTCACCCTGGCGGGTGAAACACACCTTATGCAGCCCGGCGGCTATGCTTTTTTACCCCCAGGTATTAGCTGGCAGGCGCATAACAGGGCTGACGAGCCGGTTCGTTTTCATTGGGTGCGCAAGGCTTACGAATATGTTGAAGGCATTAAAGCACCTGCGCCTTTCGTCACTAACGAAAACGCAATTGAACCATCGGCCATGCCGGGTACCGATGAAAAATGGGTGACTACACGCTTCGTCGAACCGGATGACGTCCGCCATGACATGCATGTCAATATCGTCACTCTGCAACCTGGAGCCGTCATCCCTTTCGATGAAACCCATGTCATGGAGCACGGGCTTTACGTGCTCGAAGGTAAGGCTGTTTATCACTTGAATCAGAGTTGGGTTGAAGTCGAGGCTGGCGACTTTATGTGGTTGCGCGCGTTCTGCCCGCAGGCCTGTTATGCCGGCGGCCCAGGGCCGTTCCGCTATCTGCTCTACAAAGACGTTAATCGCCATATGAAACTGGGTTGCGTGGGGGCACGCTGAGGCGTTACCTGGCACGAGTTGAAGCCGAGGGTGATGGCGATGACGTATACACTCTGATCAATAGCTTTATTAGCCAGTTGGAATGCCTTTGGCGCTAAATTTTCTCGAATGTCATCTGCTATCTCTTAAGGTTTTTATAGGCTAACAGCCAAGGCTGTTGGTCTATTAGTTGTGCCTGAATTTCCCTCCTTGGTTCTACGATTCCACCTCCGCACTATGTGCATTTTTCTGTAGCTTTTATTTTAATAACCTTCTGTTTATTAAGGAAATATTTCGGAGTTAAATTTTTTATGGAAATATTTTCCATAAAAAATTGACACTCATCGAGTAGGCGCCTATTTTTGAATACAAGAACAAATCGAAAATGAATACAGCAATTGTATTCAATTGTTGAGGAGAAATTGTAATGGCTAAAATGACAGCTGCGGAAGCCGCCATTCACGTTCTGAAGAAAGAGGGTATCGACGTTGCCTTTGGGTTGCCGGGGGCCGCAATCAATCCTTTTTACGCTGCCATGCGTAAGGTGGGTGGAGTCGATCACATTCTGGCACGCCATGTTGAAGGGGCGTCGCACATGGCCGAGGGTTATACCCGAACCAAAGCGGGGAACATCGGGGTATGTATCGGTACTTCTGGTCCCGCCGGCACCGACATGATCACCGGGCTGTATTCCGCCAGCGCCGACTCCATACCGATTCTGTGCATCACTGGTCAAGCGCCACGGGCCAAGTTGCACAAGGAAGACTTCCAGGCCGTGGATATTCAGACCATTGCCGGGCCGGTCACAAAATGGGCGATTACCGTGATGGAACCGGCCCAAGTGCCGCGGGCCTTCCAGAAAGCCTTTCAACTCATGCGCTCAAGCCGCCCCGGCCCGGTGTTGATCGATCTGCCGATCGACGTTCAGATGAGCGAAATCGAGTTTGATCCGGATACCTACGAATCACTTCCGGCCTATAAGCCGTCTGCTTCGCGTGCCCAGATTGAAAAAGCGTTGACCATGCTCAACGAGTCCGAAAAGCCGCTGTTGGTCGCGGGGGGCGGGATCATCAATGCAGATGCCGCAGAACAACTTGTCGAGTTTGCCGAACTTACCGGCGTGCCGGTCATTCCGACGCTGATGGGCTGGGGTACGATTCCCGACGATCACCCGCTGATGGCGGGCATGGTGGGCTTGCAGACATCTCATCGATACGGCAACGCAACCATGCTTGCCTCGGATTTCGTGATGGGCATCGGCAACCGTTGGGCCAATCGCCACACCGGTAACGTCGAAACATATACCAAAGACCGTAAGTTTGTTCACGTCGACATCGAGCCGACGCAGATCGGGCGTATCTTCGGCCCTGATTACGGCATCGTTTCTGATGCCAAGCTGGCATTGGCACTTTTCCTTGATGTGGCTCGGGAAATGAAGGCGAAGGGCAAGCTCAAGGATCGCAGTGCCTGGGCCGCGGAGTGCCAGGAGCGCAAACGCACGCTGTTGCGCAAGACGCACTTCGATAACGTGCCGGTCAAACCCCAGCGTGTTTATGAAGAAATGAACAAGGTGTTCGGCAAGAATGCCCGCTATATCAGCACCATCGGTCTGTCCCAGATTGCGGGCGCTCAGTTCCTGCACGTTTACAAGCCGCGTCACTGGATCAACTGTGGCCAGGCGGGGCCGCTAGGCTGGACCATTCCAGCGGCGTTGGGCGTTTGCCGTGCTGATCCTGAAGCTGAAGTGGTGGCACTTTCCGGTGACTACGATTTCCAGTTCATGGTCGAAGAGCTGGCGGTCGGGGCGCAATTCAACTTGCCCTATATTCATGTGCTGGTGAACAACTCCTATCTCGGGTTGATTCGTCAGGCCCAGCGCGGCTTCGACATGGATTACTGCGTGCAGCTCTCTTTCAAAAACATTAACTACACCGACGAAGAGGCTGAATTAGCTGAATACGGTGTAGACCATATTGCTGTTGCCGAAGGCCTGGGTTGTAAAGCGCTGCGCGTACTAAAGCCTGAGGATATCGCTCCGGCATTTGAAAAGGCCCGCGAACTGATGCGTGAACATCGCGTACCTGTAGTCGTTGAGATCATTCTTGAGCGCATCACCAATATCTCAATGGGTACCGACCTTGATGGCGTCAATGAATTCGAGGAACTGGCTGAAAACTTGACGGATGCGCCTAGCTCCATCGCCAGTTTGACCTAAGCTTGGCCCTGGTGACCACCGAGGTTCGGCACCAGGGCAATTATTATCACTAGGATAAAAACAAGGAGACTTGCATGCCCAAATTTGCCGCGAATCTCAGCATGATGTTCACCGAAGTAGACTTCCTCGATCGTTTTCAGGCCGCCGCCGAGGCTGGGTTCGAGGGGGTTGAATACCTATTTCCCTACGATTACACGGCGGCGGAAATCAAAGAGCGTTTATTAGCCAACGGCCTTACCCAGGTATTGCACAATTTGCCTGCGGGCGATTGGGCAGCGGGTGAACGCGGCATCGCTTGTCACCCGGATCGGGTGGAAGAATTCCGGATCGGCGTTGATCGTGCCATCGAATATGCCACTGCTTTGGGGTGCAAACAGGTGAACTGCCTGGCGGGCATTAAGCCTCAAGGTGTAAGTGATGACGAGGCACGCAGCACGCTGATTGAAAATCTGCGCTATGCCGCTGAAAAGCTCGAGTCGGTTGGCATTTTACTGTTGGCGGAGCCGATCAACACTCGTGATATCCCAGGCTTTTTCCTCAACCGCACCGAGCAGGCTCTGGCGCTGTTCGACGAGGTCGGTAGTGACAATCTGAAGCTGCAATACGACATCTACCACATGCAGATCATGGAGGGGGATCTAGCGCCCACGATAGAAAAGCATCTGGGCTGTATCGCGCATGTGCAACTGGCGGATAACCCGGGCCGTCATGAGCCGGGTACCGGTGAGATCAACTACCCTTTTCTGTTCTCACAGCTTGACCACCTAGGTTACGACGGCTGGGTTGGCTGCGAATACAAGCCCAAGACGTCGACGTCGGAAGGGCTGGTTTGGTTAGAGGCGGTGCGCTGAACATCCCAAGTATGAATAAGTACAAATTGCGTTAGTTTGAAGGAGAAAGAGGATGAGCAAGATTGGTTTTATCGGTTTAGGCATTATGGGACGCCCAATGGCAGGCCACCTGCTCGATGCGGGCCACTCTTTGGTGACCGTCAAACGCGGCCCCTTGGACGCAACGCTTGCCGATAAGGGCATGCAAGAGGCGGCTAATCCAAAAGCGGTTGCCCAGGCGTCCGATGTCATTATCACCATGGTGCCGGATACGCCAGATGTAGAGAGCGTACTGTTCGGTGAGGACGGCGTGATAGAGGGCCTCAAGCCCGGCACCTTGGTCATCGACATGAGCTCCATTGCCCCAATGCAGACCCAGGCATTCGCCAAGCGCATTACTGAAGCCGGTGGTGAGTTTGTTGATGCCCCTGTTTCCGGTGGTGAAGGCGGTGCGATCAATGCCGCGCTGACCATTATGGTAGGGGCGACGGACAAAGGCTTTGAAAGGGCTAAGCCGCTGCTTGAAGTCGTCGGCAAGGTCATTACGCACATTGGGGGTCACGGAGCAGGCCAGACCTGCAAGGTCGCCAACCAGATCGTTGTTGCACTGACTATTGAGGCCGTTGCAGAAGGGCTGCTGTTCGCCTCCAAGGCCGGTGCCGATGTCGCCAAGGTGCGTGAATCCCTGTTGGGCGGCCTCGCTCAGTCGAAAATTCTGGATGTGCATGGCGAGCGTATGATTAAGCGTACCTTTGACCCTGGCTTTCGCATCCGCCTGCATCAGAAAGATCTCAACTTGGCATTGGAGGGTGCACGTAGCCTTAACCTCTCTTTACCGGGTACGGCAAATGCCCAACAGCTGTTCCAGGCATGTGCCGCTAATGGCGGTGCCGATTGGGACCATGCGGGAATCCTGCGTGCCCTGGAAAAACTGGCGAATTATGAAATTGGCCAGTAATGCCTTTTATGGCGCGACTGACTGATTGACGGAGGTTTCATTATTGTTTTACGGCGGGCATCGTTCTGCGGCCCGCCCTTGTTATTGTATGTGACTCGTTGCCTTTTCCCGGTGCAAGACCTCCGTTCCGTTATGTGTCTTTCACCGGTTTTTTTGCCCCTTTTTTCTATTCCCCCCGGCCCTTGCCTGTGGAGTCTACCGATGAATGCCCTTTTTCGCTTAGCACCCTTTACTAGTGAAGAGGCCTCGCGCCAGTGGTTAGTGCACCTGGCTGAAACGGCCATCGCTGCGGTGCATCCTTTCAGCTTACTGCCAGACCAACTACCAGAAAAACCGGCCGGACGAACCATTGTCGTCGGTGCTGGAAAAGCCGCCGCTGCTATGGCAAGCGCACTAGAGTTAGCTTGGGTTGAGCGTGCACGTAACAACGATGAAGCAATTGACTTGGACGGAGTGGTGGTGACTCGCTATAAACACGGTGCTGATTGCCAATATATCGAAGTGTTAGAAGCCTCCCATCCCATGCCCGATGCTCTTGGTGAGCAAGCCGCCAAACGTATGCTTGAAGCGGTGAAAGACCTCAGCGAAGACGATCAAGTGATTGCTTTGATCTCTGGGGGCGGCTCTGCATTGATGACGCTACCCGCCGCAGGTATCAGTTTGAAGGACAAGCAGGCTGTTAACAAAGCGTTGCTGCGCTGTGGCGCACCGATCCGCGAAATCAATACGGTGCGGCGTCACTTGTCTGGGATCAAGGGTGGTCGTTTGGCTGCTCACGCTCACCCAGCTCGGGTGGTGACCTACCTTATTTCTGATGTGCCGGGTGATGATCCTACACTGATTGCTTCAGGTCCCACCCTGCCAGATAACTCAAAACCGCTTGATGCCCTGGAGATTCTCGAACGCCACGCCATCGAGGTTTCTGATAACGTGCGTCAACATTTGATGGCCAATCACGACGCGCCTCAAGCCTCTAGCCCTGAGTTTGCACGCGACCAGTCCATAATCCTGGCGCGAGCCAGTGATGCCCTTGAGGCTGCTCGACTCAGTGCCGAAAAAAGTGCGGTCGACATCAGAGTGCTGGGCGATGATTTGGAAGGTGAAGCTCGTGATTTAGGTATTGCTCAAGCGCGTATGGTGCGCAAACTGCAAAGTGAAATTAAACGTCCACTGCTGGTGCTCTCCGGTGGTGAGACCAGCGTCACTGTGCGTGGCGATGGGCGTGGCGGGCGCAATGTCGAATATCTATTAGGGCTTTTCGACACACTTGAGGGTGCAGAGGGCGTTTATGCACTCGCTGTCGATACCGATGGCATTGATGGTTCTGAGGACAACGCCGGTGCTGTATTCGGCCCCGAGAGCTGGCAACGTGCAAAAGCCTTGCAGTTGTCAGCAAAGGATTATCTGAACCGTAACGATGCTTACAGTTTTTTTGCTGCTATTAACGACCTGGTTGTGACCGGTCCGACCCGAACTAATGTCAATGATTTTCGAGCTATTCTTGTTCTCCCGAGGCCAGCATGAAACCAACCGCTTATACCCCCATTCGTCGCACCAAAATAGTGGCAACCTTAGGCCCCGCCAGCGACCGTGAAGGTGTACTGGAAGGTATGCTGCGGGCAGGTGTGGATGTCGTTCGACTCAATTTCTCCCATGGTTCGGCTGATGATCATCGCCGTCGGCTAGTCGAAGTGCGTGAGATTTCTCAACGTCTAGGCCGAAGCGTCGCGGTGTTAGCTGATTTGCAAGGCCCTAAAATTCGTATCGCTCGCTTCAAGGACGATTCGGTTTTGCTTGGAGAAGGCCAGCCCTTCGTGCTTGATATGTTGTTGGATAGCAATGCCGGCGATATCACACGCGTCGGTTGTGATTACAAGACGTTGGCGGGCGATGTCATCGTGGGTGACCGCCTCCTGCTTGACGATGGTCGTTTGGTGCTCGAAGTCAGTGCCATTGAGGGCCAAGAAATCCATACTCGGGTTGTTGTTGGAGGTAAGCTTTCCAACAACAAGGGCATCAATAAGGAGGGAGGCGGGTTGTCTGCGGCCGCTCTTACCGAGAAGGATAAACGAGACATTAAGACCGCCGTCGAAATAGGTGTTGACTACCTTGCGGTATCTTTTCCACGTAGCGCTGCTGACATGCAGGAAGCTCGCAAGCTGCTGGGTGAGGAGGGTAAAGAAATCGGTCTTGTAGCGAAGATTGAGCGTGCCGAAGCGGTGGCGGATGATGAAATTTTAGATGGCATTATTAAGGCATCCGAAGTAGTCATGGTGGCACGGGGTGATCTGGGGGTAGAAATCGGGGATGCTCAGTTGATCGGCGTGCAAAAACGCATGATCAAGCGCGCGCGTAGCCTCAACCGTGCGGTGATCACCGCCACGCAGATGATGGAGACGATGATTAGTGCGCCGCTGCCAACGCGTGCTGAGGTTTTCGATGTTGCTAATGCCGTTCTTGATGGCACGGATGCGGTGATGCTATCCGCTGAAACCGCAGCTGGGGACTTTCCTGTAGAAACCGTGAAGGCAATGGATCGTTTATGCCTGGGGGCCGAACGTGAGCGGAGCGCTCAGGAGTCTGGCCATCGCATCCATCAAGATTTTTTGCAGGTCGATGAAACGGTCGCTCTTTCTGCCATGTACGCTGCGAACCATCTCGCTGGAGTCACCGCTATTGCCTGTATGACGTCTAGTGGTTTTACGGCGTTGATCGCCTCACGCATACACTCTGGATTGCCCATTATCGGTTTAGCGCAAAGTGAAATTTCTCAACGGCGTATGGCACTGTATCGCGGTGTGGTCTCTCTGGCCTTTGATACAACAAGTATGAAAGCCGAAGAACTCAATGATAAAGCAATAGAATTACTGGTATCTAAAGGAATTGTTTCCCAAAATGATCATGTCATTCTTACCCGTGGCAACCATATGAATGCACACGGAGGTACTAACACCATGAAAATTCTTGCTGTAAACCAGAGCATAAGATGATCGGAAACGCTACAAAAAATGCTTGAGTTAGCTCTCAATAAACAACCATCTTCAACGGTAAAGCATTGATCTTATGTTGGTTGTATTGGGGGATACATGTTAAGTTCCAGCGAGGATCGTTAGAGACAAAGAATATGAACCTCGGCTGGCATAAAAATCGCTTTAATAAACCCAAAGAAGGTCGCGTCGGCGACCAGGACATCGTTGACCACATCCGGTCGGCTGTGCTGATGCAACGTTTGACTCCCAATACTAAATTGCCTGAGATAACGCTAGGTGAAGTATTTGGAGTCAGTCGCTCGGTGGTGCGTAAGGCATTAACACGGCTTGATGCCGAGCATGTCATTGATCAACGCCCCAATCAGGTCGCTCGCGTGCGTGCTCCTTCAATCGAAGAAACTCGTGAGACCTTTTCTGCACGCAGGTTAGTCGAAGGTGAAATTGTTGCACTGCTAGCAGGCAAGTTGGAGACTAGCGCTAAGAAAGCATTGCAACAGCAAGTCGTACTTGAAAAGGAGGCTTATGAAAATAATAATGAACCAGCACGCATTGAACACTCTCTGAATATTCATCACCTTCTTGCCGAATGCTCACCTAATAGTATCATGGGTGCGATGCTTACTGATTTGGTACTACGCACTTCTATCGTTATTGCACTTTATAAACCACCGAGTTTATTGTCTTGTTATTTAGAGGGAGACCATGCTCAACTACTTTCGCATCTTGTAAATGGCGATGCTGAAGCAGCTCGGAACTCCGTATATACACACCTCAATAGCTTAGAATCCTTGCTTGTACTCACCTCCAGAGAACCTGATGCAGATCTTATGGCCATTTTAGGTGGTAATTAAATTAACAACGTAAAGTTTTTATTTAAATAAATGGCGCCTATCAAGGCGCCATTTTTAAGTCCTTTTTAATCGTTGATTACAACAGTAAGCGACGAATGTCGGTGAGCACATCGGCCAGGAAGGCAGTAAAGCGTGCCGCGTCGGCGCCGTTGATCGCGCGGTGGTCGTAGGAGAGCGACAGCGGCATCATCAGGCGCGGCTGGAAGGCACTGCCATCCCAAACCGGCTTTATCTGGGCTTTGGACACGCCCAGAATGGCCACTTCCGGCGCGTTGACGATCGGTGTAAACGCCGTGCCACCAATCGAACCGAGGCTCGAAATGGTGAAGCAACCACCGGTCATCTCGTCGCGCTTGAGCTTTTTGGTCTGGGCTTTCTTGCCTAGCTCCGCCATCTCCTTGGCAATCTCGATCAAGGATTTGTTATCGGCGTTGCGCACCACCGGCACCATCAAGCCATCGGGCGTATCCACGGCAATACCGATATGGACGTAGTTCTTCCATACCAGGGTTTCACCGTCACCCTTCAAGCTAACGTTGAACTGCGGGAATTTACGCAGCGCAAAGGCGCAGGCTTTAACCATAAACGGCAGCGGCGTCAGCTTGGCACCCTGGGCTTCCGCTTCGGCCTTCATCGCCTTGCGGAAAGCTTCCAGCTCGGTGATGTCCGCTTCGTCGAACTGCGTGACGTGGGGCACATTGAGCCAACTGCGATGCAGGTTGGTCGCGCCCATCTTGAGCAGACGCCCCATCGGCTTCTCTTCCACTTCACCAAACTGGCTGAAGTCGACTTCCGGAATGGGCGGAATACCCGCGCCGCCGGTGCCTGCAGCTGCCGCGCCTGGCTGAGCTTTACCCTGATTGGCAATCGCCTGCTTCACATAGGACTGTACGTCCTCTTTGAGCACGCGATCCTTCGGGCCGCTGGGCTTAACGAGTCCCAAGTCGACACCCAGCTCACGGGCCAGCATGCGAACCGCAGGGCCGGCGTGCACCAACTTGCCATCCCGGGGCTTATAGGCGGCCATCTGGGCTTCCGGGCTGGGGGTACCGGCCGGAGATTCCGCAGGCTTGCTCGGCTGAGCTTGTTCAGGCGGAGTTTTTTCAGACAAGGCTTTGCCTGATGGATCTTGTTCGGGAGCAGCCTTTTCCTGCGCGTCTTCGCTGTCGTCGCCGCCTTCTCCAGCAATCTCCATCTGGCCGATCACATCGCCTTCAGACACCGTGTCGCCCTCTTTCACGGTAAAGCTGACGATCTTACCGCTATAGGGGCTAGGTACGTCCATGGAGGCTTTGTCAGACTCCAACGTGATCAAGGTGTCTTCGGCCTCAACCTCATCGCCTTCGCTGACCGCGACGTCGATAATTTCGACGCTGTCCGAGCCGCCGAGATCAGGCACTTTGATATCCACCGTCTGCTTACCGCCGGCTGACTTTTTAGCCGCAGGCTTCTGCTCTTGAGACGGCTCTTTGGGTTTTTCTTGCTTCGCTGGGGCCTCTTCAGGCTGGCTGTCAGACGAGC